>CACWTQ010000029.1 GCA_902763835.1 uncultured Ruminococcus sp.
TCAGTATTCCTGCGGTGTTGTGCCTAACACAGAACAAATTATCCTGCGTCTAAATTGTTCAACTTATTTCCCAACAGTTCCTAACTATCGGTCGGGTAAAAAAAGTTATTCTAAAGATGACTATCTTCACGTGTTAAAAAAAAAAGGAGTGAGCGAGTTGTATGAGAACAATAATGAAAGCAAAATTGAAACATCGGGTTCGTCAGAGAAAATAGAGAACTCTTCAATGTCGCTTGACGACAGAAAAGAACAGCTTGAAAATAAGATAAACAGGGAAATGAGTACGGACGAAAAACCGCCCCTAAAATCGGATGTTTCCGACAAATCCGAAAATGGTATGGCGGATAACGAACCTCAAACAGAGGTTAAATCACCGTATGACAGGGCGACTACAACAAGACTTAATCATTACAACAGTCCAAGCGTTAGAATGCCTTTGCCCAAACGAAACGATAACCCGCAGACTGTCGGCTCGTCTTATGATGTTTATAAAAACAGCGGCTATCCGCAGTACCCTAACGGCGGAATAAACGAGCAAAAACCGTATTCTCTGTACGGCAGGCAAACCCCTAAGGAGAAAATGAGCGGTGTGTTGAAATCGTATCTTATTATCATTTCAAGCATTACCGTAATATTTTTGGTCGGTTTTATTCTTGAATGTGTGAATACTTATAATAATAACGGTATCTTTGGAGGTGCTAACGGTATTTTCAGCGGTGATTTCGACAAGTATCTCGATACGGATTACGATTTCGGCTTTAAGTTCGGCAAGGACGATTCCGATGAAGCTAAAAAAGATGAAGATACAGATAAAAGTGCCGACAGCGACAGTCTGTTTGATTCCATAAATAAAACCGACAGTGATTCCGATGGAGCTACCCCAAAGGCTGCTCCCGATGCAAGCACGGTTGTTAATAAGTCAGCGGCTACCATTAAAGCGGAAAACCAACCCGAGGATATCGATTCGGCAGAGTATACCGCAAGAAAGGCTTTCAAGCGTGTTGAAAATTCGGTTGTCAATGTTGTGGTTTATAATGGAGAAGTCGGCAACGAGGACGACGCTGCAAGCACAGGCTCGGGAATTATTATTTCCGAGGACGGCTATATTGTAACGAACAGTCACGTTATTAATGATTCAAAAAAATATGGTGTTGAAATTATCACTACGGCAGGTGATTCGTACATTGCCACAGTGGTGGGATATGATTCAAGAACCGACCTCGCCGTTCTGAAAATAAATGACTTTGGGTTGACCGCAGCGGAGTTTGTAAATTCCGACCAGATTGAAGTCGGTCAGGACGCTATCGCTGTCGGTAATCCGGGCGGTATGGCTTATTCAAATTCTTTGACGAGGGGTTGCGTTTCCGCACTTAACAGAACCGTGTCAACAAATAAAATGGTTACTTATATTCAAACAGACGCAGCAATTAATCCCGGTAATTCGGGCGGTCCGCTCCTTAACAGTGCAGGTCAGGTTATGGGTATAACTACCGTTAAAATTGCCAATTCCGATTATGAGGGTATGGGATTTGCGATTCCGTCAAACACTGTTATAAGCATTGTGAACGACCTTATAGGTCAGGGCTATGTTTCGGGCAGAGTAAGAATAGGAATTACGGGAACGGCAGTTTCCGAGGACTATACTAAAGGTACTCCGGGCGGAATTGCTATAACCTCTTTTTCCGAAGACAGTCCTTTTGAGGGTACTGAGGCTGAGTTGGGGGATATAATTACGGCACTTAACGGAAAAACAATTAAAACATTTCCCGAGCTTTTTGCGGAGCTTAATAATTATAATCCGGGAGATAAAGCTACCATAACTTTGTACAGAGCCGGAACAGGTATTACTTCAGGACAATCATTTGACGTTGAAATTGAATTGATGGCTGATAACGGTGAAACACAAAGATAATTACCGAAAATTATACAAGATTTTAGATATTTTTACAAAAGCTATACTTATTGTATATTTCAAAAATGTTAGAGATTTTATCAAGAAAAATTGTTTTTATTCGGAAAAAGAATAAAAAGAGCGGTTAATAAAAAGAAATTTTAAATTTTTTAAAATTTTTAAAAAAAAACTATTGGAATTTTACAACAAATATAGTAAAATAAAATGTAGAAGATAATTTTATTTGGGTGGGATGATTTATGCGTGGAGTAAAAATTGTAAGTAGAACCGAAACTACTAAGATTATTGTAGATGATGAAACAAGACCGATTCCAATTATAATCTTTTTAATTTTTACGGTTGCAACAACAGCTGTAAGTATTTGGGGTATTTTAAGTGAAGCAGACAGTACACAAAGATTTATTGCGTTCGTAATGGCAGTAGTGTATTTTATTGTAAGTGCACTTGTTTTCTCGGCATACTCAACAACGGTTACAAAGCAAAGTACATATAAGTACAAGGTAATCGTTGCCGAAGGCACTGATATGGGCGAGTTTCATGAGAAATATGAAGTGCTTACACAAAAGGGTCGAGTTTATGAAGTAGTTGAAAAATAAGGTTTTAAAAGAACAATTTTTCGGACAGCTGTGTCGGATGATGCAGCTGTTTGTTTTTTGAGGAATTCGCAAATGGATATAAAATGTAATTTTGATTTTGAAAAAAATTCCCTTGTGATTGATGCCGACGGCTGCCCTGTGGCGAAGCTTGCCGCAAGTATTGCAAAGGAGTATAACGCTAAATGTACGATTGTCTGCGATACGGCACACGTTTTCTCCGAAGTTTCGGGGGCGAACGTTGTAACGGTGTCGCAGGGGGCTGATTCGGCGGATTTCTATATTGTTAACAATGTTAATGAGAATGATATAGTTGTAACTCAGGATTACGGTCTGGCGGCAATGTGCCTTGCGAAAAGGGCGGCAGTGATTAATCAGGACGGCAAAATTTACAGCGATTACAATATCGGAGATCTGCTTGAAAGCCGTGCGATCGGAAAGAAAATCAGACGTTCGGGAGGAAGAACAAAAGGTCCTACAAAGAGAACGGCTGAACAGAGTGAGAATTTTGAAAAAGTGTTAAGGAGTATGTTTGAAAATGCAAAAGCAAAAGTATGACGGAGTTATTTTTGATTTGGACGGTACGCTTTGGGATTCGGTGAAGTCGGTTGTAGACATCTGGAATAAGGCTCTTGCTTCGGTGGGTATAGAACCTACTATGAATTACGATGAACTCAGCAGATGTATGGGTTTGAGGATTGAACAGATTTTCGACAGGGTTATACCACAGGCAACGCAGGAGCAGAGAGAGCTTATCAAGGAGAGATGTCTTGAAACGGAAAAGGACTACTTGGCGGAACACGGCGGTGTGCTGTATGAAAATGTGGAGGATACGCTGAAAGAACTTCAAAAGGAATACAGGCTGTTTATCGTGTCGAATTGTCAGGACGGATATATACAGGCGTTTTTCAAGGCTCACGGACTTAAAAAGTATTTTGAGGATTACGAATGTGCAGGCAGAACGGGACATTCAAAGGGACGGAATATTAGGATTCTGGCGGAAAGAAACAAGCTTGAAAATCCCATTTATGTGGGTGATACAATATCCGATTACGAAGCGACCGTTGAAGCGGAAGTCCCGTTTTTGTTCGCAAGATATGGTTTCGGAGATGTAGAGAATGCACGGCTGATTGCGGACAGCTTTGAGGAGATTAAAGTTAAGCTTAAAGAGGAGATATGTATATGAGAAGATTTGTTTGTTTTCATAATCCCGATGAAATTAACGGTTATTTAAGTAATTGGTATTTATCGGATTTTACTATCGGAGGTATAAAATATTCGTCAATCGAACAGTATATGATGTATCAAAAAGCGATATGCTTTAACGACAGAGAAATTGCAGAAAAGATTTTGCAGACGGATAACGTAGGAAAGATAAAGGCTTTGGGTCGTGAGGTTAAGGATTATAACGACACTGTTTGGAACGGGTTAAGACAGATTACGGTTTATGACGGTCTGCTTGAAAAGTTCCGTCAGAACGACGAGCTTAAAGAAAAGCTGCTGTCTACGAATGCCGATATTCTTGCCGAATGTGCGGTGGCGGATAAAATCTGGGGTATCGGAATTTCAATGAAAGATGAAAAGCGGTTTGATATGAGTAAATGGCAGGGACAGAATCTTCTGGGTTTTACTATTATGAGAGTTCGTGAGGTTTTACGAAATGAGTAATGATTTATAATTATATTTTTTTGTGAGGTGAGTTAATAAACTAATCAAATTACCATATTGTATCTTGTATTTTTCTAATGAATGTGATATAATAATATGCAGATGTTTAAAACAAATTGTCGTAAATACTTAATTTATAACATAAGGATATTGATTTTGTAATAATATGTCAAAATGGAAGTGAAAACAACTATGTATGATTATCATATCATATTGGATTTGGAAATGAATCCTGTTTCAAAGGATAACAAGCAGGCATACAAAAGCTTGAGAAAAGAAACAATTGAAATAGGTGCGGTGAAGCTTGATAAGGATTTTAATATTATAGATAGATTTAATATATTTGTGAAACCACAGTATAACCATCAGGTTACACCTTACATAACCAAGCTTACGGGAATAGTATCAACCGTTACGATGAAAGCCCCCTACTTTGAAGAGGCTCTTCAAAGTTTTGTGAATTGGATTGGAAATACGGGGCTTACAAGAATTTACAGCTGGAGCAACAACGATTTGCACCAACTGAAAACGGAATGCGATTTTAATGGGATTGAATTTCCGAAGGTTTTGAAAAGGTGGCTTGATGTTCAGAAGGTCTTCCCGAAAATGATGGGTCTTTACAACGACAGAAGACAAATCGCACTTAAGGAAGCTGTGCAGTATTTTAACATTCAAATTGATGATAAGAAAGTACACAATGCCCTTTACGACTCCGAACTTACGACAGAGCTTGTGATTTATCTTCTTAACGGAGATTATAAAGATCAGGTTAAATGTATGCAAAGTTTTACGCAGTCCGAGTCCAAGCCCGAAAATACTATTGGGGATCTTTTCGGAGATTTGCTCAAGCAGTTTACTGATTAGGATATTTTTAAACAGGCTCTAAAATAATGCTCTGTTCATGATCGGACAGGGCATTGTTTTATATAGGATAATGTATAATTTCACTTAAAATTCGTATTTGATATGCAATTTGTTTAACAAAAATAGAGAAAATACCATTAAAAAGTAAAATTTAACGGTAATATGTTGACAAGTATGTGTTTTCGGAGTAATATATATATACCAATCGGAAACAGTATAGGGAAGGAGTTTGTTTGCCAAAAGGACGGAAATGTACGGTTAGAATTTGTTTTTTCAAAAACAGACAATCTTTGCGTGTTTAAATTATCTAATGTTGCCTGTTATTTAAAAAAAAATTCATACCGTATTAACAAACTCTCGAAAATATTGGGTATAATATAATTGTACTCGAAACGGGGCCGCACCGTTAGAGTATATGTTCTACCCTCCTCAAAATGTACCCCTCAAACTAATTGAAAACAGCCGATTGTCCGCAACAATTGGCTGTTTTCGTATACTTAACCATTATAGCAAACCAAAGGAGGAATCAAAATGACCAGAGGCGACATTGCGAAAAAATATTTTTTAAACGGCTATAACTGTTCACAGGCGGTTGTGCTTGCGTTCAGCGATATGACGGGTTACGACGAAAAATCTCTTGCGATGCTCTCTCAGCCGTTCGGCGGAGGTATGGGCGGTATGCGTGAGGTTTGCGGTACCGTCAGCGGTATGTGGATTGTTTTGGGTGCGTTATTCGGCAGCTCCGAACCTAAGAATCCTCAAAAGAGAAATGAACTCTATGCAAGAGTTCGTGAAATTGCAGCTAAGTTTGAACAGGATAACGGAAGCCTTATTTGCCGTGAGCTTCTCGGGCTTGCTCCTATTGGAAGCAGTAAAGGATTAGTCGGTGATAAGCCTATCGTTACCAATAAGGGAAAACGCCCTTGCCCCGAACTTTGCAAATATGCAGCGGATTTGCTCGAGGAATATATTTCAGAACATATGAATGAGATTGTAAGTGCTGCGTGATTTTGCGGATTCTTAATGGTTAACAAAATTATTTGCCGTTTTGCACCTTGTGAAGCGGCAAATTTTTTGATTTTTAGGGTCGAATAATATTGTTACAAAATTTTAACATAAGATTTTCTTTTTTCTATTGATTTTTAATGAAAACTAATGTAATATAGAAGTAGTAAAATTTTTTCTGTGCAGTTAGCCGGTTGTGTTTTGGTGATAGTATGGATATCAGAACGGTTAAGGAACTGTTGGGAAATAAGTTGAACAATTTAGACGCAGGATAATTTGTTCTGTGTTAGGCACAACACACAGGGCAAATTAGACAAGTATAAATGTGACAAGTATAAATGTTCAAGTTATTTTCTGACAGTTCCTAAAACAAAAAAACATATCTGCGATGCCTTTATGAGGCTGAGAGAAAAAAAGCCTGTTGAGAAAATTTCGGTTACGGAGCTTTGCAGTCTGGCAGGTATTAATAAGTCTACTTTCTATGCACATTACAGAGATATCTACGATCTTTCCGATAAGATAGAAACTCAAATTGTTATGGAGATAGTATCTTCAATTGAAAATCCGCAAAATATATTTGATAATCCCAACAAGTTTACAAAAGACCTTTTCTATGCCTACACAGCCAAGGAAAAAATTATTTCGGTTGTTTTTTCGGGTTCGAGAGCCGCTATGCTTCCGCAGAAAACGGAATACATTCTGAAAAAGATGGTCTTCCGATTTCGTCCGGAATATGAAAACGATGTTGAGAAAAATGTTCTTTTTAGTCTGAAGATTTACGGTGGATTTTATGCATTTCAGGTAAATAAAAAATTTGATGTTGATGAGGTAATTTCCGTTATAAGCGACTTCAGCGGTCAATTATTTGCTTAAATGTTAAAATTTTGAAATTTATTAATAAATTGTAAATTTTCCAACAGTTGTAGGATATTGTCGGTTGAAAAAATTAAAATTATAGGATATTATTATATTAATATGAAAAATGTTTCCTGATTCTATGTTAGGGACTTTTATGAATAAACGAAAGAATTATGAAAAGAGGGTAACTATGGCAAGTATTGTTGATAATCGTTCGGAGCTTGAATTGTTTTTGAGTGGCGAGTCTACTCATGCTTATGAGTATTTAGGTTCACACTTTATGGAGTTTGCGGGTCGTAAGGGCGTTGTGTTTAGAGTTTGGGCACCTAACGCAAAAAGTGTGGCTGTTGTGGGTGATTTTAACGGTTGGAATATTCATGCGAACTATATGTACAGAGTTTTGGGTACAAGCGTATGGGAAACATTTATCGAGAATGTTTCCGAGTTTGATAATTATAAATACAGCGTGGAAACACCGTGGGGCGAAAGAATTATGAAAACCGACCCATACGCTTTCCATTGTCAGATGCGTCCCGAGAATGCTTCAAAGATTTACGACATCAACGGCTATGAGTGGAGCGACGACGAATGGTATGAGTTCAAGAAAGCTAATCCGCATAAAAATCAGCCTATTAATATCTATGAGATGAATGCAGGCTCGTGGAAAAAGAATCCCGACGGCGGCTACTATTCCTACAAACAGCTTGCAGATGAGCTTATTCCGTACCTAAAGGAAATGGGTTACACCCACATTGAGTTTATGCCCTTGACGGAGTTCCCGTTTGACGGCTCGTGGGGCTATCAGGTAACAGGTTACTATGCCGCAACTTCACGCTACGGCACACCTAAGGATTTGATGTACTTCGTTGACGAGTGTCACAAGGCAGGCATAGGCGTAATTATTGACTGGGTTCCGGCTCACTTCCCGAAAGACGCTCACGGTCTTGCAAGATTTGACGGCACAGGCTGCTATGAGTATGAGGATTGGAGAATCGGTGAACATAAGGAGTGGGGTACTTATATCTTTAATTTCGGCAGATACGAGGTTAAGAGTTTCCTTATTTCCTCCGCTAACTTCTGGATTGAGGAGTTCCATTTTGACGGCATTCGTGTAGACGCTGTTGCTTCAATGCTTTACCTTGACTATAACCGCAAGGACGGCGAGTGGATTCCGAATCAGTACGGCGGAAGAGAAAACCTTGTTGCCGTTGAGTTTCTCCAGAAGCTCAATACCGTTATGCACACTTTGCACCCCGAAGCTATGATGATTGCCGAGGAGAGTACTGCGTGGGCAAACGTTACAGGTTACCCGATTAAGGATTACGGTCTTGGTTTTGACTACAAGTGGAATATGGGTTGGATGAATGATACGCTTTCCTATCTCAGAGAAGATCCTTTATGGAGAAACTGGCATCAGGATAAGCTCACGTTCAGTCTTATCTATGCGTTTACAGAGAACTTTATTCTTCCTATTTCACATGATGAGGTTGTTTACGGAAAGGGTTCGCTTATCAATAAAATGCCCGGCAGCTATGAGCAGAAGTTCCAAGGTGTGCGTGGATTTATAGGCTATATGCTAGCTCACCCGGGTAAGAAGCTTATGTTTATGGGCAGCGATATCGGTCAGTTTGACGAGTGGAACAATAATGAGCAGCTCCAGTGGAACTTGCTTGATTACGATAAACACAGACAGCTCAACCATTATATTTCAACAATTAACAATTTCTATAAAGACATTCCCGCTATGCACGAGAACGATTACGACTGGACAGGTTTCCGATGGATTGCTCTTGATGATGCGGCTGCAAGCATTATTGCATTCAGAAGAATTGCACTTGACGGAAGTCAGGTTATCGTAGTATGCAACTTCCAGCCTGTTACCAGAGAGGATTACAGAATCGGTGTGCCGATTTACGGTATTTACGAGGAAGTCCTCAACTCTGAAAGAGAAGAGTTCGGCGGCTGCGGCATTGTGAACAGCGGTGACATTCACGCCGAAGAAATCGTAGCCGATCATTGTGCAGATGAAGAGGAACTTCCGTATTCCATAAAAATTAACGTTCCGCCGCTTGGTGCAGTTTACTTTACTCTTAAGGAACAGCTTATCGCACCCTCTGAGGAGGAAAAAGAGGACGAGAAACTTGAAGAAGAACTCGAGGAGGAGCTTACAGAAGAGTTTGAAGAAGAGTTTGAAGAAGCAGTTGAAGAAGATTTAGCCGAGGCTGTTTTGGAAGAAGCAGAAAAAGAAATCGAAACAGCAGCCGAAACAAAGGCTAAAGATGCTCCGGTTAAAGTTCCGGTGAAGAAATCCAACAAGAAGTAATATCCGTAAGGTGATTACGGAATAATGAAAACTCCCCGAAAAAATCGGGGAGTTTTTAAATGGAAGAATGTGGAAAAGAAAAAGTCGTTACATTATATTTCCGGTTAAAGAATCGGATTTTAAACCTACAGAATGTCTTAAAATTTCAAGGCTGTCTGCCGATGTGATATTTCCGTCCCCGTCAACATCGCCAAGCTTTGTTTGAAGAGGATTAAGTTCATCAAGCTTTACGGAATTTCTTAAAACTATAAGTGCATCTAACGAAGTTACATTGTTGTCAAAATCAACATCACCGAATATGTATTTTGGGGGTTCTATGATTGGTGTATCGTTATCGGTTGAAGTATCTGTATCAGTGTCTGTTGAGGTGTCTGTATCGGTAGTTGTGTCCGTATCTGTTGTGGTATTGGTATCGGAGGTTGTGTCAGTGTCCGTTGCGGTATCGGTGTCGGAGATTGTGTCTGTATCTGTGTCGCTGAGTTTGTTTCCGACAATATTGTTCACATAATTCTTGTAATCAATATCGGAGGTACTGCTGTTGTAAATATACAGGTTATCCGAAACATTGTAATTATTGTTCGTTTTTCGCTTTGCGTCGGCGAATATTCTTACATCATACGAAAACTTGATAAAGCTTGCTTGCAGTTTGTTGAGCGACTTAAAGCCTACCGCAATTTTTACGGTTTTGTCGAATTGCTGTTCATTGATGTTAATCTTATCGGAAATAATACCGATGCAGAGCCGTCCGACGGAATTATCGCGGTGAACTTCGTAATAGCCGTCGGTAGAAGTGACATCATAAAAATCCAGATTGTTTCCGTTGTTATCGCTGTCATAGTTCACATCAAGCGAAAATCCGCCTATTCCGTCTTTGCAGTTGAATTCGTAAACCTTTACAAGAATATTGTCTTTTTCATAATATTCTTTGCTTTCCAATGATTGTGTGATTTTGCTGCTGTGAATTGTACCGGTAAAGCCGGGAAGTATGGCAGCCGAAAGAATTATAGCACCGCACAGAATTGCAGAGGTGAATTTTTTCATTTGTTTTATCCTCCCATAGGAAAATTATCAGCTTAATCTATATACTAATAGTTTAACATCTATAATCTGTGTTGTCAATAAAAATATTATTTTTATGAAAACCCCGAAAAATGTACGTGAAATTCACAAAAATAATGAACTGATTGTAAACAAAATGTTATATTTAAAAATTATAAAATTAAGTAGTGATTTTTTCTTAAATATGTGTTAAAATGGTAATTAGATAAAATGGAAAGTTGCGTACAATTGATTTTTAAGCAGCTCCCGAACATTTATTAAGAGGTGATTTAAATGGGCTTGTTAAAAGCTTTATTCGGCGATTACAGTGCTAAAGAAATAAAACGCATTAAACCGCTCCTCAACAGAGTTCTTGAATTGGAGGACACTTATGCGGAGATGGAAGAAGAAGAACTTAAAAGGCAAACGCAGGTTCTTAAAGACAGACTTGCAAACGGCGAAACTACGGACGATATTCTCCCCGAAGCTTTCGCTGTATGCCGTGAGGGTGCGTGGAGAGTTCTCGGTATGAAGCATTTCCCCGTGCAGATTATGGGCGGTATCATTCTTCATCAGGGTCGTATAAGCGAAATGAGAACAGGTGAAGGTAAAACCCTCGTGGCTACTCTTCCGGCTTACCTTAACGGACTTACCGGCAAGGGCGTTCACGTTGTTACGGTAAACGATTACCTTGCTCGCCGTGACTCCGAGTGGATGGGCAAGCTTTACCGCTATCTCGGCTTAAGCGTCGGACTTATCGTTCACGACCTCAGACCCGATGAGAGAAAATCCGCTTACGAAGCTGACATTACATACGGCACAAACAACGAACTCGGCTTTGACTATCTCCGTGACAATATGGTTGTTTACAAGAAAGATAAGGTTCAGAGAGGTCATAACTTTGCGATTGTCGATGAGGTCGACTCAATTCTTATCGATGAAGCAAGAACTCCGCTTATTATTTCAGGTCCGGGAGATAAGTCCTCGGATATGTACGAGAGAGCCGACAAGCTTGCAAGAACCTTGAAGAAGAAAGTATTTGAAGAAATCGATTCCAAAGAGGATAACGAGGACTACTACAAAGAGCATGATATAGATTATATCGTAGACGAAAAGGCTCGCACAGCTACATTAACTCAGGTTGGTGTTAAGAAAGTTGAGCAGTATTTCAATATTGAGAACTTGACCGACCCCGATAACCTCGAAATTCAGCATCATGTCAATCAGGCTATCAAGGCACACAGCATTATGAAGCGTGATATCAACTATGTTGTAAAGGACGACCAAGTTATCATTGTTGACGAGTTCACAGGACGTTTGATGTACGGCAGACGTTACAACGAGGGTTTGCATCAGGCTATCGAAGCTAAAGAGGGAGTTAAGGTAGAGAGTGAAAGCAAGACGCTTGCAACTATCACTTTCCAGAATTACTTCCGTCTTTACTCAAAGCTTTCGGGTATGACAGGTACGGCTATGACAGAGGAGAGCGAGTTCAGCGAAATTTACAAGCTTGACGTTGTAGAAATTCCCACAAATAAGCCCGTACAGCGTGAGGATTTGCCCGACGCAATTTTCTCAACCGAAAAGGGTAAATTTGAAGCGGTTATCGAGGATATCATTGAAGCTAACAAGAACGGTCAGCCCGTGCTTGTAGGTACAATTTCAATCGAGAAGTCGGAACAGCTGAGTTCTATGCTTAAGAAGCGTGGCATTAAACATAATGTTCTTAACGCAAAGCACCACGAAAAGGAAGCTGAGATTGTCGCGCAGGCAGGCAAAAAGGGTGCTGTTACCATTGCCACCAATATGGCAGGACGTGGTACGGATATTATTCTCGGCGGTAACGCAGAGTATATGGCAAAGGCAGAGATGAGAAAGCAGGGCATTGAGGAAGAGTACATTGCCGAAGCAACAGGCTTTGCCGACACGGACGACGAAGAGATTTTGAAAGCAAGAAAGCTTTACACGGAGCTTAACGAGAAATTCAAAGATGAAATCAAGGGCGAAGCCGAAGAGGTTAAAGAAGCAGGCGGACTTTTCATTATGGGTACGGAACGCCACGAGTCACGCCGAATCGACAATCAGCTCAGAGGACGTGCAGGCCGTCAGGGCGACCCGGGTAAATCACGTTTCTACCTTTCGGGCGAAGATGATTTGTTAAGACTTTTCGCAGGTGACAGAATCAAAACAATTATGAGTGCCTTTAACGTTGAGGAGAATGTTCCGCTTGAAAGCAAGACGCTTTCGAGGGTTGTTGAGAACTCACAGCAAAAGGTTGAGGGCAGAAACTTTGAAATCCGTAAAAACGTACTCCAGTACGATGACGTAATGAACAAACAGCGTGAGATTATTTACGGTCAGCGTGACCAAGTTCTCAACGGTGATGACATCAGAGATACAATTATCAAGATGATTGAGCAGACAATCGAAAGCACCGTTGCACAGTATCTTCCCGATGATTACACAAAGGAATCATGGAATTACGAGGGCTTGAAAGAGTTCTACAAGGGTTGGCTTATTGATGAACACGACGAAGATTTCAACCTCACCGAAGAAGAACTTCAGGACACGGAGAGCGAGTATGTTGTAAACAAGCTTGTTGAAAAGGCAAAGGCTATTTACGAAGAGAACGAAAAGCTTCTCCCCGAATCGGTTATGCGTGAGGCGGAGCGTGTATATTTGCTTAAGAGTGTTGACAGACATTGGATGGACCACATTGATGATATGGAACAGCTTAAGCAAGGTATTCGTTTAAGAGGCTACGCACAGCACGACCCTGTTGTCGAGTACAGAATCGAAGGCTTTGATATGTTCGATGCTATGATTGACTCAATCCGTCAAGATACAGTAAAGCTTATGCTTGTAGCACCTAAGAAGATTTACGAACAGCAGAAGCTTATGGACGATTTGAAGAGAGCAAGAGCAGAGCAGATTCGCAGAGCGGAATTGCAGAAGCAGGCAGATATCAATGCGGCAAAGGAAGCAGAGCAGGAAGAGGAAGCAGTGCAGAGTGTTCTTAAGAGAGAGCAGATTGCAAAACCGACATGGACAAGCTCCGACCCCGAGAGCGGCAAGCCTAAGACGGTTCGTAAGACTGTTAAGCAGAAAGTCGGCAGAAACGACCTCTGCCCCTGCGGAAGCGGTAAAAAGTACAAGAAGTGCTGTGGACTTAAGGAAGAGCAGAATTAATAATGTAAATCTATAAATTATAAAATAAAAACTCCGTACTTGAAGTAATCTTCTGTACGGAGTTTTTTTTTAAACACGTGAAGGTAGTTGGTTTTAAAACTTACTTTGTGAACCCGACCGAAAGTTGGTTTTATGAGCAAAGTTTAAATTTACTATTCACGTTATTTTTTATAATTAAATTATAACATTTAAGTGTGAAAAAGTCAATAAATAATACTGCTGTCGAATTTATCAAAGATAACAAAAAAACTTAGAAATTTTCTGTATTGTTATTCTACTAAAATAGGAATTTATATAACACAATTTAACGCCTTACAAATTGTCGGATAAAAAATAAAATTTGTAAAATATACTTGACAACTAGTCGGAAGTATATTATAATACAATCGGAGGTGAGGAAATGGCAAGGAACATAGCCATAAAGGTAGCGAGGGCGGAAAAGGATATGACGCAGACGGCACTCGCCAAAGCGGTGGGAGTATCACGTCAAACTATGAATGCTATCGAGCAGGGAGATTACAACCCGACAATCAAGCTTTGCAGGGCTATATGCAGAGTTCTGGGAAAGACACTGGACGAACTGTTCTGGATAGACGAGGAGCCGGGCAGCTCCGACGGGCAGTAGTGTATGCAGATAATTAGGAAAGAGGTATTAATATGGGTATGATGAATAATAAGTATTTTGATGAAAGACAGATTCTCGCAAGAGGCAAGGGATTTCAGATTGGTTTTCTGGTTTCTCTGGGAATGATTATTGCAGATTTTCTTGCGGAGGATGTTTTGTGGAATTACGGATGTATCAGTATCAACGTATATTCAAGAGCTATGATGTGCATATGGATTCCTATTTTGGTTGTTTCGGTTTATTTCATTCTCAATGATGCGTGTGAGAAAATTAACGAAACAGGCGGCAAAGCTTTAATGGGTATGTTTGTTTTTGTAGGATTGTTTGAGATTATCGTAACTGTCGTTAGGGTTGCTTCGGGCAGTATTCTCTTTGTTGAAAACGGTGTTGTCGGAGATGCGTTGGGGCAGATTTTTACAGGTGCGGCTATGCTTGGTATTTCGGTTGTGTACTTTGTGAAGCTTGCCTTGAATAAAAAAACTTTCGGTGATGAAGAATAATTTTTTAATGTATAATTATTGTTGGAAATAAAAGTCGGTTTGTGCCGAAAAAAATTTTAAAATTGCTATTGACAAAAGTGTTATTACTGTGTATACTGTTAATATACGGTTAGACGACATCGGACAACGGCGGACAACGTCCGCAGGAAACAGGCGGTATGGGTTAAAAACAAACTATGACAGAGTAACCTAAAACTGCCGCCTAAAATTAACTATTGGTCAGATGCGTGAAGTAAAATTTAAAGAAAACTATCTTCACGTATTTCAAGCGGACGTTGTCCGCAAAAGGAGGGCTTTTTGTGAGTAAGTTAAAAAAATGGGAGAGAAAATCTCCAACAGTGTTTTCGGTTGCGGCTTTGGTTTTGTATACGATTTTGTTTATTTCGGTAAGCATTTTTTCAACTGTGTTTATCAAGATTGACAATTATTATTTGTCGTTTGCCGTAAACGAAGCTTTGGAAGCGGTTGTTTCCGTGGCGTTCCTGATAGTTTCGGGTAGGGGCAAATCTGTTTTTAAATCGAGAAAAGGCTTTTTCGGGTCGCTGTTTGTCGGTATGTATGAAATTGTCCTGTTGATTTGGTCTTTTTTGGGTATGTACTCTGTGAATGCAGCGGAGAAATTGGAATCCCTCGGCAATATAATAATTTTTACCGTATGTATGCTTTTGGTCGGTGTTACGGAAGAGGTATTTTTCAGAGGTGTTATTACTGATATATTTCTCGAAAATTACGGCAAAGACAGAAAAGGAATTATATTATCCGTGGCGGCTTCGGGTTTGATTTTCGGATTGTTTCATATAACTAACTTAGGTGCGGGAATAGGTCTTTTCGGAGTTCTTATACAGATTGCTCAGGCGGCAATTCTGGGAATATTTTTCGGTGCGGTGTATATGAGAACCCACAATATTTTTGCGGTGATTTTTCTTCATGCAGCTATGGATTTTGTATCTCTTTCGGCTTCGGGTCTGTGGGGCATAGGCACGGTGGAAAGCTCAATCGACGGATTCGGTGTGATGAATCTTCTTCCGCTGATAGTTTATCTTATCCCCACAATATTTATAATGAGATTTTCAAAGCTTGACGAATACCTTGCACAAAGAAATTCGCTACAAAAATAAATACATATTATACTAATTAATTTTTAGTCGATAAATATATTTAATTAGGAATAAGAAGTTAAGAACTTCTCTGACTGCTAAAAAAACGTTGTCTACCGCTCAAAGCAGAAAAAGTATTAAAAGTACGCTGTCACCTTATATCAAGATGACAGCGTATTTTTAACACGTGAAGATAGTTTGTATTATTCGTAACTTTTATTACCCGACCGAAAGTGGATTTTTATTCGGAAGTTTTTGACCAACTTTTTTAGTTCAATAACAATCATATCAGAAACTTTTGGTGGTAAGGTTACGAAAAACTGTTTTCACGTGTTTTCAGCGGGCATTGTCTGCCGCCACGTGTTAAAAAAAAGTAAATTTTTGTTGGGTAGTATTGTGTTAAGAGAGTGTTTGGGTTATAATAGAAGAATACACAATTGTAATTTTATGAAAACATTGATGTAACATTTAATTAGGTTTTAAAGAATAAATTTACGTGAGCTGTTATTTCTACAGCTGTCACAATCCTCTGTGCTTCGTGAAAGGAAAGATAGAAATGTTCACAAGAGATATAGGAATAGATTTGGGTACAGCTAATACCGTTGTTTACCTTAAGGGTAAAGGTATCGTTATGCGTGAACCGTCCGTTGTAGCCGTGGATATGCGTAACGATGATGTTCTTGCTGTCGGTACTCAGGCTAAGGAGATGCTCGGCAGAACTCCCGGCTCTATAGTTGCCGTCCGCCCGATGAAAGACGGTGTTATCGCAGACTTCGACATTACTGCAACTATGCTTGAAAGATTTATAAGAACTACCGCCCATTCGGGTATTTTCAGTCACCCGAGAATAGTTATCGCTCTGCCCTCAGGTGTCACCGAGGTTGAAAGACGTGCAGTTGAAGACGCAGCCGAGCAGGCAGGAGGAAGAAACGTTGAGCTTATGGAAGAGCCTATGGCGGCGGCTTTGGGTGCGGGATTGCCTGTGTTTGACCCCGTGGGTTCTATGGTGGTGGATATCGGAGGAGGTACAAGCGAGGTCGCTGTTATCAGCTATGGAGATATCGTTCACTCCTGTTCCGTGCGTGTTGCCGGAGATAAGTTTGATGAAGCTATCATTACATATGTGAAGAAAAAACACAATCTGTCGATAGGCGAGAGAACAGCCGAGGATATTAAAATTCTTATTGGTTCGGCTTTCCCTTACGAGAACGAGCGTGCTATGGAAATTCGTGGAAGAAATCTTGCGGACGGTATGCCTATGGATATAGCAATTTCTCCGTCGGAAATTCGTGACGCTTTAACGGATTGCTTTTCAATTATTATCGACGCTATCCGTCAGACACTGGAGCAAACTCCCCCCGAGCTTTGTGCGGATATTCTCGACAACGGTATCACGCTCACGGGCGGCAGTGCTTTGATAAGAGGTCTTGACAAGCTTATTTCTAAAGAAGCGAATATACCTGTTTATGTTGCCGAAAATCCTCTTGACTGTGTTGCGAACGGTACGGGCAAACGTCTTGAAATGTCTAGGGAGCAGGATTATTTTGGCGACTATGAATAATCGGGGGTTGGCTTTATATGAAAGTTAAGGAACAGAATAATTTCGGTAAGGTTTTTACTACTACGGTTATTGTACTTCTTGTTGTTGCAGGTGTTACAGCGGCTCTGGGTAAAAATATATTTGCGGATTTTTATACATGGGTATCAAAGCCCGTACAGCAGACTGCCGTTTCAATCAATGATACAAGCAGCGGTTCGGAGAAAACAAGAGATGAACTTCTTGAAGAGAACAGCGAGCTTCGAGATGAAATAAATGACTTGGTAAGTCAGGTTATAAACTATGATGATTTGAAAAAGGAAAACGAGATTCTCCGAAAATATTACGGCATTAAGGACGATAACCCCGACTACAAAATTGCGGTTGCTAATGTTATCAGACGTGACCCGAACGATGATTTTTACGGATTCACCATTGACAAGGGCAGCCGTGACAAAATTAGCGTGAACGACCCTGTTATCACGGATAACGGTTTAGTCGGCTGGATAAGCGAGGTTAATGTTACTACAAGCAAGGTTACAACCTTGCTTTCACCCGACGCAAAGGTCGGTGCTATGGATCAGAAATCTCGTGACAGCGGAATTGCCACAGGAAGTATATCTTTAAGCGATGACGGCTTGCTAGAGTTGGCTGTTATCTCTGCGGATAATAAAATCAAGCCGGGAGATATTGTTATAACGACAGGTGTCGGAGGAGTTTATCCGCCCGATATAGTTATAGGCAAGGTGACAAAGCTTGACTATGACGAATACGACACAACTCCGTATGCGGTTATTAAGCCTTACGAGGATTTAAAGAGTGTGGGCGATGTTGTTGTTATAACTTCGTTTGAGGGTCAGGGAGTTGTTGAGGAAGCGTCGGATTCGGATAAAAGCTCCGATACAGACAGCGACTCGGACTCGGAATAAGTTCAACCGTACAGTAGGAAAAACTTTTTACTTTTTTACATTCGTAAAGTTTGATAGTATAACGGTATAGCTAGAAATAAAGTATGTCAAAAACTACCGCATCAAATTAAATAGTGGTCGGGTACGTGAAGTATAAATAAAAAATGACTATCTTCACGTGTTAAAAAAGTATAAATAAAAAATGACTATCTTCACGTGTTAAAAAAGGGGGGTATTAGTTATCATAAAAAGAAAATATTATAGATATTTATTGTATGTTATCGAAATCTTTATATTTTTTATTTTGGAGGGTACTCCCGATTTAATACCGACAATTTACCTCTCAAAGCCGCTTCTGCTTGTGCCTGCGGCAGTTTCAATTGCTGCGTTTGAACTGCCCGTATGCTCGCTTTTTTTTGGTGTGCTGTGCGGTCTTGTTATAGATGTAGGCACGGGCGGTGTTATGGGTTTAACGTCTGTTATTCTCGGTACTGTTTGTTATTACGAATCAAGCTGGAATAATAAATATATTAAGAATAATATATATTTTGTTTTGCTTTACAGTGCGGTTTCAAGTGTGGCGGTTATTTCGCTTAAATTTTTTATTTTCTATTATATTAGAAATTACGGTCAGCTTCTTGATTTTTACACAACGCATTACCTCCCGAGAATTCTGTACACGTGGGCGGTTACTCCAATTGTATATATTCTTACAATGATTGTTTCAAAAACATACAGAAAAAACAAGCGGAAAATTAAAGTTAAGAAGAGAAAGAGAGCCGCACCGTCGCAGCGTTCAAGTGCAAGCAGACGAAGAGCAAAGCACCTTAAGTATTAAATGAATTGTTACCCTTTGGGTAATGTGAAGTTTGCTTGCAGCGAATGAAGATTGCACTGTGTGCAAATGAAGTGTGTCCTTGCAGACAAGTGAAAGGAAGGAGGAAAATATGAAGAAAACCGAAATAAAACCTACAAACAGCGGAATACGAGCGGCAATATGTGCTTTTTTAACAATTGTAATTTTCGCCGTCTTTGTTGTTAGATTGTTTTCGTGGCAGATTATCGGAAGTGATGAGTATCGGGAAGAAGTTCTCTCCGCAGCTTCATATACTATGACTACTGTTGCAAGCCGTGGCGAAATCCTCGACAGAAACGGCAAGGAACTTGTCGTAAACGACGCAGGATATATGATAATGTTCAATAAACTCTATATGAAAGAGAAAACCGAAAACGAGATGATTCACAAGCTTATCAAGCTTATGAAGCTCCGCCGTGAAGAGTGGATCGACGCACTTCCCGTTTATATAGATGAAAACGGCAGCTATCAATTTGAGGACGGCAACGACGACACGGTAGATTTTATCAAGAGTAAAAGTATGCTTGATATGAATAAATATGCAACCGCCGAAGATTGTATGGCGGCTTTTGCCGAAAGATTCGACCTTGAAAATACACGCTATTCAAAAGAAGAGCTTCGGGATATAATCAGTGTTCGCTATAATATGGAGTTCTGCGGCTACAGCAATTCAACACCATATAAATTTGCAGAGGATATCAGCCGTGATATGGTGGCTATAGTGCTTGAAAATTCTCAGGGATTCCCCGGGGTGGAGTGTGCAAGCACATTTGTCAGATACTATAATAACGGCGATTTAGCTCCGCACCTTCTTGGTACTGTCGGTGCGATTTCTCAGAGTGAATACAGCGAGCTTAAAGATGACGGCTACAGCCTTGATGACAGAATAGGAAAGAGCGGCATTGAATCCGCAATGGAAGCGTATCTAAGAGGTACGGACGGAGAGAAGAGGGTTACAAAAACTTCCGACGGTACAATCGTTGAGGAAACGGAAACAGTCAAAGCCGTTCCGGGAAATTCGGTTTACCTGACTATCGATTCCAAGCTTCAGGAGGAAACAAACAAGGCTCTTGCAAAGAACGTCACCGAAGCAGGGAAGATGTACTCCGACTGTGTTGCGGGGGCGGCGGTTATGATTAAGCTGAGTGATTTTTCCGTGCTTGCGTGTTCAAGCTATCCGTCATATGACATTCAGAAGTACAGCACCGACCCCGACTATTATGAAGATCTTATGGGCGATTCCTCACTTCCTCTCTTTGACCGTTCTCTTTCGGGTAACTTTATTATAGGCTCGACATTTAAACCCTGCGTTGCGGCAGGGGCTCTTGAGGAGGGTGTTATAACTCCGACTTCCACTATCTTTTGCAGTCAAAATTACGATTTTTATAAAAATGATATTATCCGCTGTTTGGGATATCATTCCTCCGAAACGGTTAGAGATGCCCTCCGTGATTCGTGCAACTATTTCTTTGCAGATGTCGGCAGACAGCTGGGGATTACCTCAATAGACTATTACGCCGAAAAATTCGGTTTGGGTGTTCATACGGGTATTGAGATTTACGAGGATACGGGTATTCTTGCAGGACGTGATTCGACAGTGTGGTATGACGGTAATACCTGTCAGGCGGCTATCGGTCAGTCGGATAACGCATTTACTCCCATTCAGCTTGCAACATATGCGGCAACAATCGCCAATGACGGAGTACGGCTTAAAACTCATTTCGTTGACAAGATAACGGATTATTCGGGAAAAAACGTTATTGTTGACAACAGCAAAGACCCCGAGGTTGTGGCAACGGCAGGAGTTTCGACAAGCAATATGAAAGTTGTAAAAGAGGGTATGCGGCAGGTAGTCACATCGGGTACTGCAAAGGAAATTTTCGGAAACTATTCCGTTCCGGTTGCCGCAAAGACAGGCACAGCAGAGAACATCGGCACGGATAACGTAACTTTTATAGCGTTTGCACCTTATGAGAAACCCGAGGTAGCCGTAGCGGTAGTTATAGAACACGGCGGAAATGGAACTTATTCAATGGGTACTGCAAAGGCAATGTTTGACGCTTATTTTAAATCTACCGGCAGGATTAGCGACAATTCTTCAAAAACAACGTCAAGCAAAAATAATACGTAATTATGGTATTACTTTAACTAAATTTAATAGCAATATATTATACTCGAAAATGAAAACATTGAGCAAGTATTTAGCAATATCAATTTTTATAAAGGCTTGGCAGTTCGATTTCAAATATAAGAAAAAATATAATTGC
>CACWTQ010000030.1 GCA_902763835.1 uncultured Ruminococcus sp.
TACAATTAAATCGGCAACAACAGGAAATTTTCTCAGCGGTTCAATTGTGACAGTCTGCGTTTCGGAAAAATCCTTAAGCTGTGTATTGCAGGCAAGCTGAGGTTTGGAATTTATAACCATAGCACAAGCACCGCATTTTTTTTGCAGACAGCTGCACTCCCAGCAAATAGGCTTTACAGGATTGCCGTCTGTATCTTTAATGTTGGGATTACCATTAATTTCCGTGAGTGCGGTTGCCACAGTTGCGTTTATATCTTCTGTTTCAAATATAATTGTTTGATGATACGGTTTGGAAGTATTATTTTCTTGTCTTAAAATATCAAGCTTACTCTTCATTTGGGTTCGCTCTCCTTTCGGGAAGCTCTCTGTAGCTTATAACAACATTTTTATCAACTACTTTTGCAATGGCAGTTTTACGGAAATATTCATCTTTTTTGGGGTAGTCTTCACGGTAGTGAGCTCCCCTGCTTTCCTTTCGCTGTAAAGCCGACATCAACATCGCTTTTGCAGATGTGATTCTGTTTTGCTCTCTCAAATTATATTCACGTTTATTTTCAAGAGCATTCAACAATTCAAGTGATTTTATCAGTTCGCTTTCACTGCGGACTATGCCAAGACCTTTAAGGAGTATATCGCTGATTTCACAAATTAACACAGATGACGCTTCTTCTGTAAGAGGTTCGTCCGTGATATTTGTAAATTCGGGTACTGTATCATCAAACACACTGTTTTTATCAATCTTTGAAATTATTGTTTCGGCAGCCACTTTACCTCCGTAAATCGCACCAAGCATAGAGTTACCGCCAAGACGATTCGCACCGTGATATTGACAAGTACACTCACCTGAAGCATACAGATTCTTTATATTAGTCTGGTGATATTCGTTTGTATCAATGCCGCCCATAAAATAATGAATACCCTCTTTAACCGGAATAGGCTCGCTTTTTGGGTCGATAGCAAGATAATGAATAATCTCCTCACGTAAATCAGAGAGCTTATTTTTCCATGTATCCTCGGGTAAGTCTGTCATATCAAGATACACGGTATCGCCACAGTTTTTATCTCTCCTGACAAAAAACATTTCCCTTGCGACAACATCTCTCGGCATAAGGTTTTTCAGCTCGGGATATTTTTGTTCCATAAAATACCATTTTTCACCGTTTCTTTCAACGTAAAGCCGACCGCCCTCACCTCTTGCGGCTTCGGTGACAAGACAACGTTTGCCCGAAATTCCTATCGTAGTCGGGTGATACTGGAGCATTTCAAGATTACCGAGGGCAACCCCCTGAGAAAAAACCATTGCGGTAACATCTCCGCTGTTTTGGGTTGTTCCTGTGGTCATACCGGGAAAAATTCCGTTTAAACCTCCGCTTGCAAGGATAACAATACCTTTAAAATCTGCCATTTTATTATTATATGTATCTCTCACTCTCACTCCGACACAGGTATTATCCTCAATCAACAGCTTAACAAATTCGTGATGAGAATAACGAATAATATTCCCCGACACTTCATATTTACGGGCTTCATCTATAACGGCAGACATAATAATTTTTCCCGTACTGCTCCTTGCATAGGCAGTTCGTTTTTTCTTCTGACCGCCGAAATTTCTAAGAACAATCTCACCGTCATTCATATTAAAAGGCACTCCAAGGCTTTCAAGCCAACGGATAACGTCGGGAGCATTTTTGGTCAGACCGTAAACGGCATTCGGGTCAGCCATAAAAACTCCGCCTTTCATTGTGTCGTTAAAGTGGTTTTCAACATTGTCGTCCTCACCCATAGTATTTAACGCACCGTTAATTCCACCCTCGGCAAGCACAGACTGAGCCCGTTCGGACGGCTGCAATGATACTAAATTACAAGGTATTCCGTTTTCGGAAAGCGTAATCGCTGCCGAAAGACCTGCAAGACCTGCACCGATAATATTAATTCTATTCATAGTTTAAACCTCAAAACACATTCCAACGCAAATAATATATAACAAATGCAATACCCATAAATACAAGCAAAACCGACAATATCAAAATAATATCTGTCAAAAAAACCTTGTAACTCTTTGCACCAAATGATATCATCAGCGGTTTTATGTTTGTAATAACGTGAACTGCAACAGAGAGTACCAGCAAAAGCTGAGAAGCAAGCTGTATTCCCTCAAACAAATTCAATCTGTAAGCACCGTTATTTGTACCTAGGAATATCATAATATGAAATATAACAAAAAGCATAACAGCAAGGCCGCTTATTCGCCTAATCCAAAAAAGCTTGTTTTCTTTAAAATAGGAAGTACCCGATTTTTTAATTGCTGTAAAAGTGTCGGCAGTCAGTTTTATTCCAATAATAAAATGTATAAAAATAAGACACACCATAACCTGTGCAATTTTTTCCATAATAACCGAACCACCGGGGATAATTCCCGACAGCTGGAATGCACCTGCTATAGCGTGTACTATAAATAAAGCAAGAATTCCCATACTGAGAACAGCATTCAATTTTCTCATATAATCCTCCTATTCTCTATTATTTTTAGTTGCCTCTTTTATCTATAATATTAAATATAAATGTCAGACCCCACCATAACGCAATCAGAATTGCAGATATAACCGTACCTTTTGTGTTTTTTACCGCTATAGCAGAAACAGCATAGATATTAAGACTTGCGATAATAATTACTCATATAACGAAGAATGTATAATAAAAAAGTACTTTTAATATCTGTTTCATACTTCATCATTACCTTAAAATATTTAGAAACTACTCTTCATCTCTGACTGTTATAACATCAATATTATCATTTTCAAGCAATGTATCGGCAGAATAAAAATCTGCAATTTCCTGTGACATTACAATAACATCAAATTTATTATATTCGGCTTTTGATATCATAAGAGTACCGTCTTCTGTGGAAATAACCATCTGATTTTCTGGAAGTCTTGATTGAAAATTCTGAGCCATTGTCAGACCGTTCACATCATTTTTCGCAACATAACATTTAATATCCTCAAATATAAAAGAAACATCTTTACCCTCAAAAAAGTTATACCAAAGACTTAGATTTTCCTTGTCGGTGTGTTTATCAAGATTTATGAACACAAGGTAATCACCCGACGGCTTATCAACAATAACCGACGCACTTGTAACTGCATCTGGGTTATCACTGATTAAAGATTTAAAGTAATCGGTTGTAACGAAAGGAATACCCAATATCAAACATACGGAAACAATCGTTACAACAATATGTTTCACAACGTTCATAAACACACCGCCAATCATTTTTAATTTTAAGGTTATAATATCAATCCGTTTCGGCTTGCTTTAAAGCTTCGTCAACAGCTTCAACAAATTCGTTATAGTTGACAGTCGCACCACTGATTGCATCTACTTCGTTAATGCTTCCCTTTGAAACAAGCTGTTCCGAATATTTGTCACACGCTGCAAGAGCTTTCTGAGCCTTGTTATAGAAATCCTTGTTTTTGATTTCGCCATCCTCTTTGCCATACTCTTCGTCTTTCAAAGTTCCGTCAAGCTCAAAGGTTTGGAATGTACAATCCGTAATTGTGTTGTCCTTAATTGTAAGAGTAACTTCACCGTAACCGTTTCCCGCCGTTGAATCATCTTCATCGTTTATGTACTCCTGACTGCGTGCCATATATGTGCCGTCGGCATAATTTTTTTCTCCGCAGCCTGTGAATGATGCTACACAAATTGCGGCTAATGCTATTATAAGAGCTGTTTTTTTCATTTTATGTTTCTCCTTTATTATACAATAAATTTGTTTATTTGTAAATTCTTTTATGATAAATTTTACAATTGCCCTGCGGAAAATTTAAGAAAACATTCCGCAAGGCATAGTTAATTATTTTTCAAGTTTAATCTGACCCGTGAAATTCTTATTGACAACTTCCTTGGAAAGCTTGCCGCTTCTGAGAACAATCATTCTCTGTGCAACCTCGGCAACCTCGGGGTCATGGGTTACAACTATCAAAGTTGTACCCTCACTGTGAAGCTTATGAAACAAATCAACAACAATTTTCTCGTTGGCTTCGTCAAGGTTTCCTGTAGGTTCGTCGGCAAGGATAATCTCGGGATAATTGATAAGTGCTCTTGCAACGCAAACTCTCTGCTGCTCACCGCCCGAAAGCTGGCTCGGCAAATGCTTTGCACGGTCGGCAAGACCCACTCTCTCCAAAGCCTCCATAGCCTCCTTTTCATCGGGGATACTGTGATAATACTGGGCAAGCATAACATTTTCAACTGCTGTCAGATAATTTACAAGGTGAAACTGCTGAAAGATAAGTCCGATTTTGTCACGGCGAATCGTTGTGAGATTTTTTGAACTCTCCTTTGAGATATCAACTCCGTCAAGGAGAACCTCGCCTTTAGTCGGCTTATCCATACAGCCTATAATATTCATCATCGTACTTTTACCCGAACCCGAAGGACCCATAATCGAAACCCATTCGCCCTTTTCAACCTTAAGACTGACGTTATCGAGTGCGTGCAGTTCACCGTATATTTTAGATACATTTTTAAGCTCTAATAAACTCATATTGTATTACTCCTTTTATTCGCCTTTGAGTACCAATGCAGGGTCAACGTCCGTTGCACTTCTTATAGGTATAAGGCTTGAAATTGCAGTAACTGCGATTGATGCGAAAATTGTAATCGGAACAAGCAATGGTCTGAACGAAATGGAACTATTAAATACATTCACGCTGACTTCCTGTGCAAATACAAATCCGAGAACCGTTCCGAGTATTCCGCCGAGCAAGCCTAAAAGCATACTCTCACCGACGAACTCTGCAATGATACTTTTATCGGACGCACCTATCGCCTTACGCAAGCCAATTTCTTTTCTTCTTTCGGCAACAACGGCAGTCATAGTCGTTGCAACACAAATCATAGTAAGTGCAAGAACTACGATTGTTACAAGCAAAACAAGTGCCTGCAATTTAGTAAGAACCGTTGTTTCCGAAGCGGTAACTCTCTTTACAAGTCTTGCACTGACCGACGGAACATTGCTGTTGATTTTGTCAGCATATGCGGTAAGTTCATCGGAATTCGCCGAAACGCTGAGTTCCGCAACGCTGATATTTCCGACATCTTCGGTAAGCTCCTGCAAATCGTCAAGCGACATATAGACGTAATCTTCCTCCGAACCCCCTGTATCTAAAATCCCTGTAATTTTAAAATCAATCGAATTATCTACTACAACTTCATCGGAGGTTTCTTTTTCTTCGGGTGTATAATTTACGGTGATATCGCCGCCAACTTTAAGACGGAAATTTTCCGCAACGTTTGCACCAACCATAAGCTCTCCGTTTTGTGAGGGCCATTCACCCTCGACCGACCAATTCGGACTTGTAAGCTTTGCACCCTCAATTTCTGTACCTGCCGCAACAACGGGAATTTCGTTTATTCTTACATTTTCATAACGGTACGGGGCAACTCCGACAAGTTGGTCATCGGAAATATAGGAAGCACCTTGATTCACTTCGTCAAGCAAAAGTTCGTCACCGTCTGCCGTAAAAATCATATTCGCACCGTAATTTCTGAACTCAGCTCCCAGCTGTCTGGGAACATCGTAATATATTGTAACAAGTCCCGAAAGTACCGTTGCACCTATAGCGATTGAAAGCAATGCTACAATCATTCTCGAACGCCTACGCATAAGAGATGCCGTAATCATTTTGAAATACATTTTTCTTTTTGTCATATTCTGCCTCCCGATTATCTGCCGTGCAAAACTTCTGTCGGTCGAAGTCTTAACAACATTCTGATTGCAGGAATACTACCGATAAGAGTTACAATCACTACCAAAACAGCAACTATCGGAATTACCATAGGACGCATAGTGATAGATGAACCGAATACCGTATGTCCGATAATCTGAGCAAAGCCGAAGCCTGCGAAGAATCCGGCAAAACCGCCGATTATAGCGGTAATGAATATTTCTGTAAGAACAAGACCCGAAACAGCACCATTTTGTGCACCTATGGCTTTCATAAGTCCTATCTCACTGCTGCGTTCCATAACGCTTGCCGTTACAAGATTACAAATACCCAATGCTGCACCTATTAAGCTGAGTATAGTAATAAGAATCATAAGTAACTGAGTTTTTTCAAGTATAGCACCCTCCGAATCTGCAACCTGACGAACAGGTGACGCAACGGAATCCGTGATGACCTCCTGAATCTGATAGCAAATCGAGCTGACATATGCCGTACAATACCATGTTTCATACTGGCTTACAGTAAGTGAACTCGGGTCTTTTGCGGCTTTCTCGGCAAGCTCATTATCGGGGGTAGTCAATGCACTGACCTCAATACTGTCGATACAGCCGTCAAGGTCGGATAATGCCTGAGCAGCGTTAAGCGGAACAAAAATTTTATCGTCTTCATCTCCGCCCGCATCAAAAATACCGACTACAGTAAATGTATTGTCATTTGTGTCACCTTTAATATGTATAGTACTTCCTACCGAAATATTTTCTTTTTCGGCTAATGCTTTACCGACCATTGCTGAATTGTCGCTGCTGTGGTTCTGTTCGTCAAGCCACTCGCCCGACGAAATTTCCCACCAGCTTCGCATACTTGTAACACCAGCGTCAAGCTGTTCGCCTGTGGGCAGCTCCATATGATGATTGAACCAGCTGCCGACAACCGTTGTTTCCGTGCCGTCATCAAATTCAGCGGAAACATTCACAAACGGAGCATAGTCAACAATATTAAATGCCCAGAAAATCGTCTTGATTTTTCCAAGTTCATCTTCACGGAGATAAGCACCCGAGGATTCTCCGCCCTCAACTTCATAAAGTTCACTCAAAACGGAAGATTCTTTTGGAACAACAGTAATATTCGCACCGTAGGTTTTAAGCTCCTGATTGACTTTATCGCCGACATCAAGCATAACACTGAGCATAGCGGTAGCAAGAGAGGCACCGAGTGCAATTGTGAACGCAATCATCAGCATTTTTTTCCATTGGCGGAAAAGCGTTCCACGAATCATTCTAAAGAACATATTTACGCCCCCTTACTTAAATTCCTTTTCATATTCAAGAAGTCCCTCTATCGGAACAATTATCCTGCCGTTATCAATACTGTACGGTATGACTATCGGGTTACAGCCGCCCTTGAAACCGATAGTATTTATATTCATAACAACATCGCAAAGCTTGCATACTACTTGACCGTCTTTTTCATAGTAGCCTGTTTCACCGCAGATGTCGCAAGCATCAAGACCAATACCGTATGACGAAGAATTCGGCTTTTTGATAACAATAAATCTAATCTGAACATTGTCGTCTGTCACATACGCAAAACGGTGAAGGTGTTCGTCTTCAACCTGTTCAAATGTAACGTAGACGTTTTCGCTGTCGTATTCGGTTTCTTCAACAGGCGACAATTCAATTTCACAGCTTGAAAGAGTTTTGAACACCGTCATATTCAAAACGGAAAGCACCAAACACACAAGTGCAAGAGTTGCCCAACGTCTTGTAACTCTCCATTTAAAGCGGATTTTTCTGTGTTCCGCCGGATTGCTGTAAGGCTCGTTTTCCTGAAAGCTCTGCACCCAAAGAATAATTGGAATAACTGCACAGAGTGCCATAATTATATATAAAAATAAATTATCGTGATTGGAGGAAAATTTAATCACGGAGAAAAGCGTACTGTTTGATTTTATCATACGCTTCGTTACCATAATACGAATGCAGTTTAATATTTGACGTACCGCATTTGTAACAAGTGCAACACTAAGCAAAATCATTGCTGTTTTTCTTGTAAGTTTTGACAAACCTTTATCTGTTGCAAGTGCCACAAGATATACTAAAATTAATCCGAATATGATACCTATACACTTGAAAATAAAGGTTGTCGAAAGTACTGTTTTCTCAACAAGCAAAATCGAATACGGATACGCAAGAACATCGGGCAAAGCATGAAGCAGCAAACCGATTATAATTAACGCAAGCATTGAAGAGGAAGTCACACTTCCCACTTTTTTTAGTTTATTGCTCAATGCAGTGAAAATAAAGAATATTACAAGTGCCGAAAGTGCAGTGATAAATATTCTTAAATTCCAAAGTGATGTATCGATAAGTTTAGTTGCATTTTTTAAATAAGCCATAACAGCCGAGGTTATAATACCTAATACAGTACCTGTATATACAACTATCTTATTTTTTTTGAAAGAAATTTTTGAATATCCGAAAATAAGTCCGATAATCATTGACATAAAAAGCAAATCTTCGGTAGCTTGAATAAAATATTTTATCACGTTTTTTCGCCTCCTATAGATTTATTTATTGTGAATATTTACTAAAGCATATAATTATATTTTAAAATATTAAAATTATTATTTATCTTTCTTTAACTTGCAATTCGCTTCGGTGTTGCCTATTTTTTATTTTTTAAGTAAAGATATTATTTATATGTGTTTATATTTTTATGTTTCGTTTGATAGTTTATTTAATTTCGCTGAGGGTAGTTTATTTTTCTTTTACAGTTGGTTACGTCAGCGAGCAGGGCTCTGCCCCTGCACCCCGCAAGCTTTAAAAAGCTTGACCAAACTTTAAAATGATAATCTTTTCAACTTTGAGTATAAATTAATCACTCTTCCCCTATAACGTACGCAGTGCACTGTGCGTTTGAACACAGTGCACGTGTTTATTATTTACAAATTTAAGGAATTACCATTCCTGCGGTACATACTCCCAACCATCGTAAGTAACCTCAAGATTACCGTCCTTGAAGTACTCGTCAAACGAACCGCCTGGGCCTGTTTCCTCGTCAACGTGGAGCAAGTAACCGTTCTCCTCGGGGCTGTGGATTGTAAACTTAATGCTATATGTGTCGGCATCGGGAAGCTTAATGTTAGCACCGTAGTGAGGACCGTCAGAAGCACTCATTTCCATAAATGTACCGCTTGCAGCTTCTTTACCCTTTGAATCTGTTACAGCATAGTCAACTGTGAGGTAAGGAACCCAGTCACCTACACCGTAACCGAGGTCATTCTCAAGAGCAGAGATATCAGCCTCAAGATGAAGGTCAAAATCCTCAATGTTCTCGTTGCCGCCCGACATTGGAACAGGCTGGAAGTATACAGCGTTTACGCTAAGGAATCCTGCTTCTGCATCTTCGAAAATCGGAATCTCTGTAAAACCCGCTGCCTCGTCGGGAGCTGCTGCAGCTGCATCGCTCTTAACCTCAGCAGAGGTTGCCTCGTTTGTTGTTTCAACTGCTTCAGAAGCCGCAGTTGATGTTACGTTGTCTGTCTTTGTACCGCTTGTTGTATCAGTGCTACCGCAGCCAACAAGAGAAATTGCCATAGCTGCTACAAGAGCCATACCAAGTAACTTCTTTGTCATTTTTCTTTTCCTCCTATATTTGCTAAGAAATACTTTACTTATATAAAACCGAATAATTCGGTATATAAAAGACTTGAATTATTTTGCTTTGACTGTTTTATTATTGTCATTCTTATTTGCTTTTTTAGCTTTTGGCTTAAGTTCCTCTTCAAACTGCTCTTTAGTGACAGTGAGATAATGAATACCCTCAACAACACCAAGCAACGCCGGAATAAATGTCCAGCAAAGAGCAAGTCTTAAAAGACCCTGACCGTATTTGCCAAGATAGAATTTCTGAACACCAAGACTGCCGAACACAATCGAAAGCACACCTGCTTCCGTTTTGTTCTTCTCTTTCCAGTTTTGCATTACAAAAATCATCAATGTAATGAGAATAAGAATGAGTTGCGGAATAAGTGTTTCATAGCAAGGATAAATACCAAGCACATCAAATACATTGTTGGTAGGAATAATCGCAGAAAGCCAAGCCGGTGAAGTCATTGTGATTACATCACCCTCGATAAGTTCCTTAATGCCCGAACCCAAGAACGAAATTGACATTATGAACATAAGAATACTTGTTCCGAGGAAGAAAGGTCTGATTGGAAGCTTAACGCTGAAGAATCGAATCGCAATGAACACAAACACAAGCACAACACAGCCTACGCCAAATCCTGCCCAAACCATATTGATACTATCTTTGTCCGCAAGAAGAGGCTGGTAGAAGAGGATAACCTCCGCACCTTCTCTGAACACTGCAAGAAATGCAGTGAAACCGAGTGTGAACACACTGCCTGTTTCCGCAGAAACTCTAACCTGCTGATCGATGTAATTAGTCCAAACCTCGGACTCAGCCTTTGAAACCATCCAGTTGCTTACATAGAAGAGAACCAGAACGGCAATCAATGCTGTTATACCCTCTATAACCTCCTGATTCGCACTGTTTGCGAGTTTGAGAAGGTCAAGCAGCCACGCACAAAGAAAACTTGCAGCGATAGCAATGATACAGCCGATGTAAACGACCTTGAGTTTATTTTTGTTGCCCGATTTAACAAGATATGCGATAATCGCACCTACAACAAGAATTGCTTCAAGACCCTCACGGACAATAATTCCGAAGCACGCAATAAATGTTCCGATTCCGCCGCCGCCACCGCCGACATTTACTGCATTTGCACTTGCAGTATTTGCTGTTGTGGTTGAAGCTGCGTTTTCGGTTTCCTTTGAATCGGCAGAAGACGTTTCTTCGCTGCCGTCATCATCGTTGCTTTCGTCACCCGAAACACCGTCGAGAATATTGGCATCTTCGTGAATCATACTTCTGAGCTTTTCAATTTCGGTTTTAAATTCGTCTACCGTACCGTTATTTTTAGTAACGGATTTGCAGGCACTGAACTGGAGCTCAACCTCCGTTTTGCGGTTGCCGGCAATATAACCCATTGCAACACGCTCGAAGCCGGTTGTTTCGTAATAGCCGTAATAACCCGCATTAACTGCACTGTGAGCACCCTTTGCATCGCCGCCCTCATAAATTTCAACCGCCGCATCAAAAACATCGTCCATAGCTTTTGCAACATCGTTCCACGTACCGCTGGGCTGTCCTGTTGCTTTATACTCATCCCATGTTGCTATGTAGTCGGTATCGGCAAATGCTGTTAAGCAAGAAAACGAGGACATCGCAAGCAGCATTACCAAAACGATAACACTTATAAAACCGACACCCTTGTGCTTACCTAATGAAGACATCTGACACCCTCCTTTATGGCATCATATGAATATGATTGTACGAAAATTCATAAATGTTTTTCAAAGCCAATTAGATGCAACTAACTTTATAAATTCAAGATCGCCCCTTTATCAATTTGCAAGGGGCAGCTGTAAGTTAATATTGCAAAACTGTCGCCTGATTAGTTTTGTATCACATCTTATGAACTTTTTAACTGTATTATACCACGCTAACCTTTGAACGTCAATAGAATTTGAGAATTCACGGGATTTTTGTAGGATTACTCAAAACTCGCTCTTTTTAAAGCATATTCAATTAGATATAATGTCATATTTTTTCTTGTGTTATATAATATGTTTTTCGTTTTAGTTTTAGAACTTTCTAACCCAAGCAAATAATTATAAAGTAATATACAACTAAGTTTCAGTCAACGCATAAAAATTTTTTTAAAATAACTGCGGATATTGAAAAGATTTTTGCGAGATGTTATAATAAACTAAACGAAATGCTGCCGCAAATGATTTTTGTACTTTAATTCTGATATTATCATAAAAAAATTATAGGAATCATAACAATATTGTAAAGCAATCACAGTGCTTAAAATGTGAGGTTTGTTAGTGAGAAAACGAAACCACCTGTAAATCTATCATATAAATAGGTATTCAATACAAAAAAATTGACAGCAAACGACCAATAATAATTCTTTTATATAAAAAAATCCGTTTGTATTGACAAACGCTTTAAAATGATGTACTATAAATTTGGTAAGTTAAATCTAACCTAGAATTTATTAGTTGGAAAGGAAATCTATTATGTCAGTAAAGAAAGCTCTAGTATTCGATATCATTTTTATTTTGCTCAGTGTATTCTTCGCTTTAGGGTCGGCATTTGTTTTCACTGCCTGTGGTGCTAAAGAGGACGGAACATTTATGATATGCCATTGGGCTTGGATTGCTGTTGTTTCAATTGCTGCAGTGTTGGCTGTTCAGTCTGTTCTCAGACTCTTCTTTAAAAGCAGTGAGGCTAAAAGAGGAATAAGTGCGGCTATGCTCCCCCTTGCGGTTTTGGCGGCGATTGTCCCGAAAACACTGATTAATCTTTGTATGATGGATAATATGCACTGCCACACTATGCTGCGTCCGTTTGCTCTTGTAATGGGCATTTCTATTGCGGTATTTTCGCTTGTGGATATTATCGCTCACAGTGCTGCACTCAATAAAAATAATTTGAGGAAACCTCAATGAATATCAAAAAATTATCGCTCAGAAATCTTATAAAAAAACCGCTGCGGACTACAGCTTTGATGTTCATTGTGGCATTCCTTGTATTCTCGATGTTTGGCGGTGCAGTTGTCGTTACAAGCCTGCAAAACGGTATGAACAGTCTGGAAGCAAGGCTTGGTGCTGATGTTATCGTAGTTCCGAACAGTGCAAAATCTAAGATTGATTTGGAATCCATTCTTTTACAGGGTACTCCCGGTTATTTCTATATGGATAAATCTTATACAGATAAAATTGCAGAGATTGACGGTGTGGAAAAGGTTTCGGCACAGTACTTCCTTGCTTCAGCTAAATCAGGTTGTTGCTCGATGGCTGTTCAGATTATCGGATTTGACCCCGAAACCGATTTTACAATTAAGCCTTGGATTCAAAGCAGATACGGTGATGAGCTTGGTTTATGCGATGTTGTTGTCGGCTCGAATATAAATTCGATTGTCGGCGGTAAAATAAAATTATACGACACCGAATGCAAAGTTGTTGCAAAGCTTGAAAACACAGGTACTGCACTTGATACAGCAATTTACACGAATGCCGACACAGTAAGAACGCTCATAGCAGCAGCCGGCAAACAGGGTATTAATGTTCTTTCCGATAATAGTCCGGACAGCGTGATTTCATCTGTGTACGTAAAGGTTATGGACGGCTACGATCCTCAGGCAGTGACCGATGACATTAATCTTCATGTCCGCAAGGTTCAGGCGGTACGCACAAAAAATATGCTGACAGGCATTTCGGACAGCCTTTCGGCTATTTCGGGTACTGTAACGGCACTTATCATTGTAGTGTGGATTATGTCAATTATTATTATGCTTATTGCTTTCTCAATGCTTATAAACGAACGTAAAAAAGAATTTGCAGTACTTAGGGTTATCGGCACTTCAAGGAAAATGCTTGCCGGGATTATTGTTTCCGAATCGGCTGTTATAGGAATATTGGGCGGTATAATCGGTGTTGCGGCGGCTTCTATCGTAGTGTTCCCTTTCAGCTCGCTGATTGAGGATAACTTAGGACTTCCGTTTTTGCTGCCGAGTGCTTTGCAAATTCTTATTTACGTGACAGCTTCTTTGACAGTGGCACTGATTGCAGCTCTGCTCTCTTCAGCATACTCCGCCTTTAAGCTAAGCCGAGTTGACACGGGTCTTATTCTAAGGGAGTGATAATTTTATGATAATTAAAGCTGAGGGTATAAGTAAAACTTACCCTCGTAAATCTGCCAAGGCAAATTATTTTTATGCGGTAAAAGAAACAAGCTTAGAGATTAAAGAGGGAACTTTGGCTGTTATTCTCGGTCGCTCGGGAAGCGGAAAATCTACGTTTCTCAATATGATATCGGGACTGCTAAAGCCGAGTTCGGGCAGAGTGCTTTACAATGATACCGACATTTACAGTTTGAATGATAAAGAACTTTCCGTTTTCAGAAATAAAAATATAGGTATGATTCCGCAGGTTCAGTCTGTTCTGCCAAATCTTACAGTTATAGAAAATGTTACTCTGCCGTATATGCTTTACGAAAAAAATAACATTATCACGGAATATGCGGAGGAACTTCTCGAAACTGTTGATATATCTAATCTTAGAGATGTTTATGCTTCGGATTTATCCGGCGGTGAAATGAGAAGAGTTGCCATTGCAAGAGCGTTAATTCAAAAACCCGGAATTATACTTGCAGATGAACCAACCTCCGACCTTGACGATGAAAACACTAAAAATGTATTTGAGATATTCAAAAAAGTAACGTCAAAAGGTATTTCGGTGCTTGTTGTAACTCACGAAACAGAAGCTAATGAATATGCGAACCAGGTTTATAAAATGACTTCGGGTGAACTTATTAAGGAATAAAAAAAATCCTCCACTTTCGGGGGATTTTTTTGTTTGTGTGTATTTATATTTGAGAATTAATCTATTTGTATTACTCCCCAGTTTCCGTCCTTCAAAACCCATGCTTTACCCTCGTACACAGGGCAAATCTGTTCATACTCTCCGAATGGAATCACTGTTTCGTTTGAGCTTGTGAAAAGTGCATATTCGCCGTCCTTACAAAGTACAACATAACCATTAGAAGAATTGAATGCACTTCGAGGATAATTCAAACGGCTTGCATCGTCAAAAGTTTCCTTTTTGTTGCAGGCATCATCGTATTCAAAGGGAATCACAGTTTCACCTTTTGAATTTACGTATCCCCATTTCCCGTCTTTTTTTAATGGAATTATTCCATCAGAATAATTTCCGCCCGCATCGTAAATTTCAGTACCTACTCTTTCCCCGTCTGTAACAAGAACATATTTAGACACAAAGTTACTTTGTGTTCCGTAATTCTTACCAAGAACTTGACCGTATGATCCTATTTCTCCCGACATCGCCGAATATGTACCGGAGGTTTGTTCATAAGGCATATTTGACATCGCTTGATAAAGATTGCCGTCATCTTCAGCCCAAACAAGATTTTGAACACCGTTAGGAACTGTTGGAAAATAAATTGAACAATTTAGACGCAGGATAATTTGTTCTGTGTTAGGCACAACACCGCAGGAATACTGACGTATTTCAAGGTGTTGTAACGACACACAGTGTAACGACACACAGGGCAAATTAGACAAGTATAAATGTTCAAGTTATTTTCTGACAGTTCCTTAGTATCTATACAAACTCAAATAATCTAATCACTATATTGATAAATCTCAATTACCGTCAACAGAAATATAAGTTATCCCGTCATTGAAAACTTTCGATTTCACAAACTCAATATCTTCAAACCTTTCGGAAAGCTTGCCGCAAAGAGGTTGTATAACAATATCCTCCGACTTGTAATGACCGAGAACAAATACAGAAACTCCGCTTTCGTTCGCAGCCAATAACTCATGATGCTTCAATTCACCCGTCACAAACGCATCACAGCCCTCACCTATTGCGGAGAAAATCTCACTTCCGCCTGCACCAGAACACAATCCGACTTTGTTTATATTATTATTTATTTTGGTAAACGGAAAGCTTTCACAATCAAGATTTTTCTTTAACACACTTGCAAACTCTTCTGATGTGAAAGTTTTCTTTGTATTGCCGAGGAACAAAATATCGTTGTTCTCGCTTGTACCGATATTTGCAAGCTCCATTGCCCTTGCAAGCTCTGTGTTCACGCCGAATACAGGCGACTTATCAAGATTGGTGTGGGCACATATTGCAGAAATATTATGCCCAATAAGATGATAAACAGCACTGTTTGACAGAACTTTTTTCAGCGGATTGAAAATAATCGGGTGATGACTTATCACAACCTCCGCTCCGAACGCTGCCGCTTCCTTGACTACTTCCGAAGTGATATCGAGAGTAACTATTGCTTTTGTTACCTTGCTGTCGGGATTTCCGACAAGTATTCCCACATTGTCATAGCTTTCTGCCTTATCAAAAGGAGCAAAGCTGTCTATAAACTTATAAATTTCCTTAACCGTTGCCATTTATATCAACTCCGAATCTTTCTTTAATTTCGGCAATCGCCGTATCAAGCTCGCTTGAATCTTTGCCGTCGTGCTTTCTGCCGTTTGACTTAAACGTTAATTTTTTCAGTACCTGCCTCATATAAGCTTTGGAAAGTTCATCTTCGCTTTCAAGCATACCAATATAATAAAAAGAAACATCGCACTCCTTAACCTTACCGCTGTAAACCGACAGAATAACCGTATAATTCTTCCCAGCGTGAGTGCAGGCTTTTTCGCTCAAAATTTCAAAGCCGTTCTCCGTGAGATATTTTCTCAGGATATGAGCTTTGGTCATAGGCTGCAAAATCAAGTGTTTATCGGGGTTTTTAAGCCACTCTGCCCTGCCGATAATATTACAAATAAGCTCCGCACCCATACCTGCCATAACTATATCATCGGCTTCATCGGACAATATTTCGTTCAACCCATCACTTAAACGTGTGGTGACAATATTTGAACAATTATACTTCTCGATGTTTTCAGAACCGCTTTTTAGCGGAAGCGGTCGGATATCTGCGGCTACTGCCGATTTTATGATATTATTTTTCGCAAGCCATACAGGCAGATATGCATGGTCTGTACCGATATCTGCAAGCTTTGAATGCTGTCTGACGAAATCGGCACAGGCGGAAAGTCTGTTATCAAGCGTAAATAATTTATTCACAATATACTCCCTATTCTAATTTGTATCATAAAATAAATATATTTTATTTATCCCAAATTTTATATAATAATAAATAATATCTATTATAACATCTTTTTTGTTAAAAAGCAACTCGTAATTTGTAAATTTACTTAAATTGCTGCAATTATTGAATTTTTATTTAAAATAATGCGGATAAACTCCGATATCTATATTGACAAATTCGGTGGTTAATGCTAAAATTTATTGTGTAAAGTTTTTTGTGATTATACACGTTTTGGGGATACAAGCTTAAAATATCTTTCTTCTTAACTTCTTATATGATATATTTCGATTTATATTTTTAGTTTTAAATATATTTTTCATATAATTGCTTAAAAATGCGGTGTGATTTATAATTATTTAAACTTATTCATATTCCCTTAGCAAGTGTATTTTTCATAAAGCAAAAATTTAAAAAAAGGAGAAAATCTTTATGGCAAAACAAAAACTAAAAGTCACTGCGAAGAAAAGTTTAGCCGTACTCACAACTGCTGCACTTCTTTTGTCGTGCGGTATGACCGGATTGTTTACTGCAAACGCTGTTGAAGTTGACGAAACTGTTGCTTCTGCCGCAGTAGGTGAACCAACCGAAATTCGCATTTTCAATGCCAAAGGACAGGATATTACCGACAATCCGTTTGTGTACCTTGATAACTCCAATCGAGCAGGCGGACCTACAAGTACAACTGTCAGTGCCAAGGTTACAGATGAAAAAGGTAATATTGTAAGTACGGATATCCATGCTTCTCTTGATCCACAGCCTGCGAGCTTACCTTATGTTGGGGGACACTTCAAAGACGAAAGCACTGTAGAGCTATATGCAGCAACCTATGACAGCAAAGGAAAGGAAACTTCCTACAAAGAAGGAACAACCCGTCTTCACTTTACCGCAGCCAATGGTACTCTTTACCGTGATATCACTGTAGTGGTTTACAAGCCTGCAAAAGATGTTAAGCTTTTCTGGGGTGATAAGAACAATAAACTTCAGCTCAATGACTACTGTGAAGATAACACAATAGAGGCTATGGCAATTGAGAATCATAAGGTTCAAATTTATAGTGAATTTGTTGACAAAGATTCAACCGATAAAATGGAATATCACGTTTATGACGGTTATTTCAGCGGATTTTCGGGCGGCAAGGAAACAACAAAAGCCGAAATCACAGAGGACGGTCTTTTCACACCGAAAGAAAACGGTGAGGTAACCATTTATGCCAAGGCAAAGGCTACCGAAACTTCCGACAGAACTGTTTCTTATTACGATAAAAGAATTTATACAATAGATGATAACGGCGACCAAAAAACCATAACATTGAAAGATGTTGTATCGATGCCGAAGTATATTCATGTTATTATCGTAAAAGAAAATCCTGCAAAATCTTTAAGCATCACAAATAACCCTGAGATATTGGAAGCAAACGAAACCTATCAGCTTGAGCTTGACAAAGAGCCTCAAAATCCTTACAGTCCGGGTTATGAAACAGGTGCTACAGACGTTATCAGATGGGAAAGCAGTAACAAAAACGTTGCAACCGTTGACGATAAGGGTCTTGTTACGGCAGTAGGAAAGGGCGATGTAAAGATTACGGCTTACGGTGAAACAGAAAATGTTTATGCCGAGTGCAACATTCGTGTTCTTACAAAAGCTACGGCTGTTAAAATTTCTCCTAAACCCGTTACAACAAGAGTCGGAGTTTCATTCGAACTTAACGCAAAGATGAATTCTGACTCAGCTGATGACGAAATTGAATGGATTTCTTCCGATCCGAGTACTGCTACTGTTGAACCTAAAAATCCCGGTCAGTTTACAAATACTCAGACTGCGATTGTTACAGGTGTAAAGGAAGGTAGTGTTACAATTACCGCAAAAGCAAAAAATTCGGGTCGTGAGGATAAATGTCTTGTTACAGTAAACAAGAAAATTCTTTCAGACAGTCTTACACTCAGTACTGCACAGGGCAACAAAATAATTCCTATTGCCAATAACAGTACAATTATAGTTTACACAAACAATGATCTCACAATAGATGCACGTCTTACCGGAGATGGTATTGATGCCGATGATTCTGTTGTATGGACCGTTTCAAATAATAATGAAAACGTTACAGACATTACTAAAAATGCCAAGAGCCTTACAGTTCACGGTTCTATAGAGGGTACTGTTAATATAACCGCAACCTCTAAGGTAAACAAAAGTATTACAAAGTCATTCAATATCAATGTTTTAAAGAGTTGCGATATCAACAAATCAACTTTTCAGAATGCAAACAACTCGGCACAAAGCATTACCAATACTATCAATCTTCAGAGAGGTAATCTCATTACACTTAAGGCTGATTTGAGAATTGATAATAAAAGCTACCCATATAACCATTCCGACGGTGTTGTAAGCTGGACATCGAGCAATCCAAATGTTGCAACTATTGATGATTACGGTAATGTCAGAGCAGTTTCCGATAACGGAACATCAATCATTACAATGACAACACTTTCCGGACAAACAAAGAAAGTAACAGTAAGTGCATTTTCAACATCTTCGATTGAATTGGGAAGCGTTACAAAACCGGTAACCTCAGATGATCTTCCCACAACGGTAATTACTTTGAATCAAAATACATTTCAACAGAGTGTCAGCAAAAAAATTACAACTACGGTTAAAGATCAGAAGTCAGTAAACAGAAGCAGTGTATTATGCACATGGACTTCATCAGACGAAGAAGTTGCTGTTGTATCCGAAAACGGAGAAGTAACAGCAAAAAGCGTAGGAACAACAATTATCACAGCAAGATCAGGTGTGGTGGAAGCTTCCTGTCTTGTAAGCGTAATTGTTGCTGTTGACAACAAAAGAGCAAAATTCGGAGAGGTAGAAAACTTTACTTATTCCCCGTTAATCAAATCCTATGAACCAAAGGTTGATGTTGAGGTTGACGGCAAAAAACTTGTTGAGGATATCGATTATACTCTCCAATACAAGAACAACACCCGAGCAACTCCCGGCAACGCTTCGGCTACTTTGATAGTAAACGGTACGGGATTGTACACAGGCAAGAAAGAACTCACTTTTAAAATTCATCAAAAACCCTTTGATGAAACCGATTTCACAATAGCTCCCGTTGAAGATCAGAAGTGTACCGGTCAAGCACTTAAACCCAAGGTTCAGGTTGAATGCCTTGGCACTCCGCTTGAAGAAGGTGTAGATTATACACTTAGCTACAGCAATGCAACAAAACCAACCACAGAGGAAACACCGGCAGTTATCAGCATTACCGGCAGACCGAGCGGTAATTATAGCGGAGAAATAAAAACAACATTTAATATTTACTGCGATCACGAAGTACTTAAAGATGTAAAGGTTCTTGAGGAAGCAACTTACATAAATCCTGGTCTTGAAGAGGGTACTTGTACAGTATGCCTGCAAAGAGGTATTCAAAAGCTTATTCCTGTAAAAGAGCATTCCTCTAACCCCGCACAAACTCTCAGTTTTGCAAACACGGAAATTGGTATAGGTGTAAACGAAACTATTACTCTTGTTCCCCCCGAAGGTATAGGCAGAAATAATCCCGACCAAGCTATAACAGATACTTTCAGATGGGAAAGCAGCGATCCTACTGTTATCTCTGTTGACAGTAACGGTAATGTTAAAGGTAAGAAAAAAGGTACAGCGATTATTACGGCGTACGGTGAATATGACGATGCTAAAGCAGAATGCACAGTTCAGGTACTTTCGAAGAAATTAACAGGATTGGAAATAACACCTAGTCCGGCAGCAACAAGAATAGGTGTTACTACAGAGATTACAGCATTGACCGATCCCGAAAAATACGAAGGCTTTATTGTATGGTCAATCGAAGATCCCTCAATTGCCGAAATCAGCACAACAGATCAAAACAAAATAACTGTAATAGGAAAGTCACTCGGCACAACAAAGATTGTTGCAAAAGACGCATATTCCAATATTACTGCGGAATCAGAGCTTACGGTTACAGAGAGAAATCTTTCCGACAATATTGCTGTTACAGCAGAGATTTACAACACTGCATTAAATCGTTACGATGATGAAATAGTTATTCCTTCAGCCGGCAGCGTTTACACACAGAAGATTTTCTCAAATCAGGATATCAAACTGAATGCACACCTCACGGCAGACAGCGGAGATACTTCAGATGATACTATCATTTGGGAAATCACAAACAATGAGAATAACTATATCACTCTCCCGAATTATGACCCCAACGAAAAAATTGAAACAAACAGCCTTACTGTTCACGGTACATCTTTGGGTACAGCAACAGTTACAGCTTATGCAAAATCCAACCCCGAAACAAAGATTACATTTAACATTGAAGTTGCAAAGAGTTGTGACAAAATAAACATTCAAACTGCTTTGGGAGATAATATTACAGCAAGATCACTTGATATAGACAATACTCTTCAGCTTGTTGCAGTTCTCACAACAAATGATCCCAATAACCCCGACAATCACGGTGATGCTGTAAAGAGTTGGACTTCAAGCAATACGAAGGTTGCCGAAATAAGCAATACAGGTCTTGTAAATCCTAAGATGAATGGTACTTCAACTATAACTGTTACTACTCTTTCAAATAAGACTGCTACACTTAAGCTGACAGTATTTACAACATCGAATGTTTATATCACAGGCGGTCTTGACAAAAATTCGGATTCTCCGAAAGTAACCACTACTCTCAAAGAGGGCGGCAAATCAACTGCAAATCTGACAGCAACTGTTTATAACGAAAACGAAAAATCAGCAGGTACAAGCAACAATATTGACTGCTTCTGGTCATCTTCAAATGAAAAAGTTGCTACAGTATCTGAGAAAGGTGTTGTTACAGCTCTCAGCGGCGGTAATACAACAATTACGGTAAAATCAGGTTCTAAGACATATAGTTGTGAGGTTATTGTCAATGATCCCAATGCCGTTAAGGGTATTTACGGCGATATTGACGGCGATTCCAAAGTAACCTCTGCCGATGCTTTGAATATTCTTAGATATTCTGTAAAGCTCGAAAAATTCAATGACAATCAAGTTAAACTTGCCGATGTAAATAAAGACGGCAATGTTGACAGCTTGGACAGCTTGACAGTACTTCGTTACAGTGTTGGTCTTATTGATGAAGGTGCTGTAACAGGAACCGAAGAAAACGATTTTTCAAAATAATAAGCTTATAATTCCTTTCATATTATTATAAGGCACACCGCCAAGTATCAATATATCGATACTTGGCGATGTGTTTTTTGTATATCATTATTTTTGGTTTTTTATTCTATTAATAATCATATTAATTATAATTAATATAAACCCTATTGCAATAAAAAGTAAACTCACAACCAGATTTATAAAATTATCCTTTGCAAAAATACTTCTCGGAATAGGTTCACCGATAATAATATCAATTATTTTATTTATTGTCATCATAAACAAACCGAAATATATCAATGCACCGCCTGTTCTTGCAGCCGCTCCAACTCTCCAATATCTGACTATCAAAAAGAATATCCACGCTGATAACACACACACTGTCGTTATTGCAAGGGACGGAAACCATGTATTTCTGTTTTTATTAAATACATTTACAAAAACAATAAGCATATACAACAGAACCGTATCACTCAAAAATACAAGCAAGCCTTTGTGCTTCTTCCAGAATATCTCGTTTGAGAAATAATCTTTTGCGATTATAGGCAGAAACACCGTAGAAAAAAACAGCAGCACAGATGTTGCGGCTATGAAAAACCACCGTCCGTGAGTGTATATACAGCACGTTGCAAGCAGTAAAAGCAAAGTTCCTACGAAACCCAGTGAGGTATACAAAAATCGATTACGCACAACCACAAGCGGAACTACCGTAACAGACGCTACCACAAACAGCGATGTTAAAACTATGAAAAACCATGTCAATGCATGACCTGTGGCGAGATTCACAATAAATGTAACCAGTACAGGTATCATTAAAATCATTGCGGCAGCTATTCCTACAGTAAAGCTTGTTCTCCTTGTTTTCTTGAAATGCTTATCAAGAACAGTATTTTTTTCATTTATGATACTGTTATCAATTGTATTACGTTTCAAGTTATCAAGTGTTACAGAACATTTTTCGCATTCCGCAATATGTTCTTCAATAAACTCCCTGCTTGATGGACTGCAAATTTCATCAACATAAAGAGGTAAAATATCCTGCACAATTTCACAAACATTTTTCATTCTTTATCAATCCTTTCCTGAATTTTAAGTCTTGCACGGTGATAAGTTACTCTTGCCCAGTTCTCTGTTTTCCCGAATATAGAGCCTATTGTTTTAAACGGCAATTCCCCGAAAACACGAAGGTGAAAAACCTCCTTATACGGTTCTTCGAGAGTATGTAAAATACAGTGAATTTTATAGGCGGAATCGGAATTTTCGAGATTAAATTCTATGCTGCCATCCTGTACAGGCTCTTCACACCGTTCCATAGGCACAAGCTTTTTCTGTTTTCTCAGCTCATCTAAATATAAGTTTTTGGCAATGGCACAAAGCCACGTAAGCTCACTTGCCCCCTTGCGAAAAGTATGTTCTTTTAGCATAGCTTTAACAAAGGCATTTTGAGTAATTTCCTCGG
>CACWTQ010000031.1 GCA_902763835.1 uncultured Ruminococcus sp.
ATTGTAATAATTCCTGCCATACCTATGAGCAAATACATTTTATTGTTATTAAAAACAAGAGTTTTCGGCAATGTGTCAAGCTCTCTCATTTCGCTTTTAAATATTAAGGATATAAAATAAAGCAGTTTGCAGGATAACAGCATTACAAAAACGGACAGGAAATATTTGAACAGTCTTTCCGAATTTTTACATGAAAAAACAAACAGAACAGACATAAATGCCGTCAATCCGAAATAACCGCTGTCGCTGTTTGCAACAAGCAATCCCATAAAACAAACGGAAGTTACTGCACAGTAAAATATCGTTATAAAAACATCTTTCGACATAACAAGCATAGCAGCGGAAACAGGCAGCACAACACAAATAAATGTCGAGAAAAGATTGATGTTTCCGATTGTTGATATGAATGTTTCACGCTGGTCTTCCTTTATTGAATTTATAAGGTCAAGCGGATCTATGTAAAATTCGTGCATCACTGCAATAAGACAAACAACGCAGGCTGTAACTGAAAATATATCGAAAACAAACTGTTTGCATTTCAAATGCCTTGAAATCATAAAATAACACAGCACGTAAACCGACATCAGTATCAGTCCCGAATCACGCCCCTGAGCTCCGGTTAAGGCGTCCTTGCCGAATTCGGAAAGCAATGTGGATATTGCACAGACAACAAGAAATGCTGTCATTGCCAAGTCGGTTACAGACATTTTAAAAATCTTCTTCGGCCATTTCTCCTTATCAATTCCGCATATATATGTAGCCAATATAAAGAAAAGCAATATCATATTTGTTGTAATAAAATAATGAAGCCTGTCCACTCTCACCTTAAAGAGCTTTTCCGTTAAAAAAACAGGAAACACCGTGAACATACTTATTAAAAAAATATTTGCGAATTTCTCGTGCATAGACAATGCCTTGTCAACCGCTGTTTCGGGTTTACCGTCAACTGTTTTTTCAAGTTTTAACTTTTTCTCGCTCATTTACCAAACCTCCTCACACATCACTTAAGGGAATCGAGATACGATTGAAGTATAACGGTTGCCGCCACGGCATCTACCGTTTTCTTTCTTTTCTTACCCCGAACATTTGTATCATTCAGATATCTGTGTGCAATCATAGTCGTGCATCGTTCGTCCTGCATTTTAATCGGAACGTCCGTAAGCTGTGCAAGCTTGTCTGCAAACTCTCTTGCTCCAAGAGCACTTTCGCCCTCTGAGCCGTCCATATTTTTAGGAAGTCCCATAACGATAAGCTCAGCCTTTTCCTGCCGAACAAGCTGTGCAATTTTTTCCGCAAGCTTACCTCTGTTCCATTCTTCGATAACGCAAAGGGGAGAAGCAAGAAACATAGTGTTATCCGAAACGGCTATTCCTGTTCGTGCCTTGCCCAAATCAATTGCCATAATAATCATTTTAATATATCACATCCTAAAAAATATTGTTTTCAACAATAAAATCAATTTTTACCATTTAAATTCCTTTTGAATTCTTTTTTAATATTTAAAAATCAAAAAAATACAAAAAAATACAAAGTTTTTTTCAAAAAGTTATTTACAATTTGACTTTTTTGTGGTATTATTAATATACACGATATTTGTATATAAATTGCACAAGCTTACAGGTTTGATTTTACTGTAAATTTCATTTAAATTTCGGTTCAAACTTTTCGCAATTTATATTTTACAAATATAAACACTTGCTATATTTTATCACATAATTTTAAATTTGTACAGAGAAAAAACAAATTTTTAATATTTTAACAAATTTACCGTTGCCATTGAATTCAACTGCTTTGAGATTTATCCTACCTCGGCAAGAAGACTCCGACCTCTATAGGTCGGGGATGAATTGCCGTCAGCCCGTAGGGCTGAGAATTACTTTACATCTCAAAAATATGATGAATTGTAAAGAGGATCATTGAACATTGAACAAAGAGTATAAATTCAGAATATATCCAAAAAGACTAATAAAAACAAAACCGTGGGACACACGGGGTTAGCTCGCTGATACTGTACAGGCTGCTGTACTTGAACGGCTTTTGTTCGGTTAAAATGTTTTGAGTTTGTTATTCTTTTGTTTCGGATTTATTATTATGCTGAAAAAATTAAGTAAGTTAGTGTAAATTCAAACCAAATTAAAGTGTTAACAGATTATGAAAATGAAAAAATATGAGTACAAAAAAGACGGAGGTATTGAAAATGGTCAATACCAGTAAATTTTCATTGGTTTTACGCCAATGCAGAGAGAATGCAGGATTGACGCAAAAACAAGTTGCCGATTCCCTTAATATGGAGCGTTCAACTTATGCATATTACGAAACCGGAACTACTCACCCGAGCGGCTCTATGATTATCAAGCTTGCAAGGATTTTCAATATTCCTTACAGCGTGTTTATGGACGCTGTGGGTGACACCGATTTCGACAACAGCGAAGAGGATATGTCAAAGACAACTCTTCACGATGATTCATGGCTCGAAAGAGAAAAGATGTACACCCTGCCTAAGACAGAGCAGACATTTCTCGTTTATTTCCGTTCTTTGACATCTGCCCAAAAGCAGGAGATCAAGGACAGAATCATCGAAATGAAAAAAGAAAACGGCTAAACTGCAGAAATGGAATTTAAAATTTCTTTAAATTTCCTCTTTACAAATCGGATATGATGTGTTATAATACATTTATGCTGTTTTCGATTCTTTATGAATTCGGCATCGGTAAATGCCCCTTTCACGGTCGGCGGACTAAGCCTTAAATTTAGGCGATTCACCTAAACCACGTACTGTGACTGTTTCCGCACAAATCGGGTAAATATTTTTAATAGGTGGAGTACACTAATGACAAAAGCAGAGAAAGCTGCAATTATGGCAGAATACGCAACGCACGAAGGCGACACAGGTTCTCCCGAGGTACAGATTGCTGTCCTCACAAAGAGAATCAATGATCTTACTGAGCACCTCAAAACTCACAAAAAAGATCATCATTCTCGCCGTGGACTTCTTAAAATGGTTGGTAAGAGAAGAAATCTTTTGAAGTACCTCACCAAGGTTGACATCGAGAGATACCGCTCAATTATCGCCAGACTTGGTATTCGTAAATAATTTCTTAAAGTCGAAAAGGGGACAGGTGTTTTTTCATCTGTCCCTGAAAATGTGTTATTAAAGCAATTAATACGGGTGTGCGGTTATATTTAGCGGTAAAATATGTGTTTACATTCATAATCGTGCTAAAGCTAAATATATATTTTATTGCTAAATTCCGAACTCCCAAAGAAATAAGGAAGGATTATCAAAAATGGCAAATTCAATTAAGACATTTGACAAATTCAGAGTATTTGAAACAGAGTTTGCAGGTCGTCCGCTTGTTGTTGAAACAGGTAAAATGGCACAACTTGCAAACGGTTCTTGTTTGGTTCGCTACGGCGAGACAGTAGTGCAGGTTGCTGTTACCGCAGCTGCCAAACCTCGTGATGGAGTAGACTTTTTCCCGCTTTCCGTTGACTATGAAGAGAAGCTTTACGCTGTGGGCAAAATTCCCGGCTCCTATCTTAAAAGAGAGGGCAGACCTTCCGAAAAGGCCATTCTCGTATCAAGAGTTATCGACAGACCTATCCGTCCGCTTTTCCCAAAGGATATGAGAAACGACTGCTCTGTAGTTGCCACTGTTATGGCTGTCGATCCCGATTGTTCCCCCGAGATTACTGCAATGGTCGGCACATCAATCGCACTTTCAATTTCCGATGTTCCGTGGAACGGCCCGGTAAGCAGCGTTTCCGTAGGCTACATTGACGGCGAGTACGTTATCAACCCGAACAAGGCACAGCGTGCAGTAAGCAAAATGGCAGTAACGGTTGCGTCCACAGACAGCAGAATAGCTATGATTGAAGCAGGTGCGGACTGTGTTTCGGACGAGGTTATGTACAACGGTATTATGGCAGGTCACGAAGCTAACCAGAAGATTATTGAGTTCATTAAGGGCATTCAGGCTGAAATCGGCAAGGAGAAATTCTCTTATCCGAGCAACGAACCCGACCACGATATGTTTGAAGCTATCAAGGCATTCTGTGAAGAGGACGTTAAAATCGCTCTCGACACAGACGACAAGACCGTCAGAGATGAACGCTTGAAGCCGATTTACGAAGCTGTTCATGAGAAGTTCGATGAGATTTACCCCGAAATGGAAGCTCAGATTGACGACTGTCTTTACAAGACGCAGAAGTTCATCGTTCGCCGCTGGCTTTTGGACGAGCAGAAGCGTGTTGACGGCAGAGGTATGGACGACATCAGACCTCTTGCCTCAGAGGTTGGTTTGCTCCCGAGAGTTCACGGTTCGGGTCTTTTCACAAGAGGTCAAACTCAGGTTCTCACAATTACAACATTGGGTCCCGTATCCGACAAGCAGATTCTTGACGGCATCGACGACGAGGAAGAGAAGAGATATATTCATCACTATAATTTTCCGAGCTACTCCGTAGGCGAAACAAAGCCGAGCAGAGGTCCGGGCAGACGTGAAATCGGTCACGGTGCATTGGCTGAAAGAGCTTTAGCTCCGGTTATTCCGTCTGTTGAAGAGTTCCCTTATGCTATCCGCCTTGTAAGTGAGGTAGTTTCTTCAAACGGTTCAACATCACAGGGTTCCGTATGCGGTTCAACTCTTTCGCTTATGGACGCAGGTGTTCCGATTAAAGCTCCCGTTGCAGGTATTTCCTGCGGTCTTATCACAGAGGGCGAGCGTTGGATGACAATGGTTGACATTCAGGGTCTTGAAGACTTCTTCGGCGATATGGACTTCAAGGTTGCAGGTACTAAGGACGGCATTACGGCTATCCAGATGGACTTAAAAATCAGCGGTCTTACTCCCGAAATGGTTAAGGAAGCACTTGAGAAAACCCACAAGGCACGTAACTATATTCTTGACGAGGTTATCCTTAAAGCTATCGACAAGCCGAGAGAAGAGCTTTCACCGTACGCTCCGAAGATGTTCACAACAACTATCGCCGCAGACAAAATCAGCGAGGTTATCGGCAAGAGCGGCAAGGTAATCAAGGAGATTCAGGCTCAGTTTGAGGTTAAGGTTGACATCGAAGAGAACGGCGACATCGGCACTGTATTCGTAAGCGGTACAGATACGGAGAAGTGCAAGGGTGCAGTTGCCGCTATTGAGCTTATTGCTAACGGTCCCGAGGTTGGTGCGATTTTCTACGGCAGAGTCACAAGACTTATGGACTTCGGTGCATTTGTCGAGATTGCTCCGGGTATGGAGGGACTTTGTCACATTTCAAGACTTGACGTAAAGCGTACCGAAAAGGTTTCCGATGTTGTAACTGAGGGCGATACTATCATTGTTAAGGTTCTTGAAATTGACGACAAGGGCAGACTTAACCTTTCAAGAAGAGATGCACTTATCGAGGTTGAGGGTTTGAAACCCGAGAACGACCTCAGCGGCAATCAGCAACGCAAACCCAAAAATAACGACAGAAGAAATAATTTCAGACGTAACTAATATATAAACTTATCAGCTGCAACCCAGCAAGTATTTTCATACTGTTGGGTTGTAGTTTTGTATAATGTGTAATTTGTAATTGTTGTGGTATTCGGAAGTTTGTTTAAAACAGATTTTTTATGTGTGATTCGTAATTATGTTTGCTAAAAAATCAAGGAGAGGTTATCAGCCTCTCCTTTTGGTTTTATATTAATGTACTGTATTTTTCTTTTTACATACTATTTAAAAATTAATCAAATCTCTTCCGCTCCGGATAATCCCTCAATATCGTGCTTAACTCTGTCGTGTTCCTCGGCTCTTTTGCCATTGTTAAAACGCTCTACAGTGCCTACCAGATAGCCTGTGATACGTCTTATTCTCTCAAAGCCTACTCCGTCATCGTGTTCCTGTCTGCCGCACTGAGGGCAAGTGTCGCCGATAATACCGGTAAAGCCGCAGCACGGATCTCTGTCAACAGGGTGATTGACAGAACCGTAACCGATACCGCTTTCTTTCATCATTCTGATTACGCTCTCAAACGCATCAAGATTCTGTAACGGGTCGCCGTCAAGCTCTATGTAGGAAATGTGACCGCCGTTTGTAAGTGCGTGATAGGGTGCTTCAAGCTGAATCTTATCATAGGCTGCAATAGGATAGTATACAGGCACGTGGAAAGAGTTTGTATAATAATCTCTGTCCGTAACTCCGGGAATAATGCCGTAACGCTCTTTATCCATTCTTACAAATCTTCCGCTTAAACCCTCGGCAGGAGTTGCTATAAGCGAGAAGTTAAGTCCGTACTTTTCGCTTGCTTCGTCCATCTTGTTTCTCATATAGCCGACAATTTCAAGACCGAGATTCTGAGCTTCTTTGCTCTCTCCGTGGTGCTTTCCGATAAGTGCTTTCAGGCACTCCGCAAGACCGATAAATCCGAGGGTAAGCGTTCCGTGCTTGAGAACCTCTCTGATACTGTCGTCAACGTTGAGCTTATCGGAATCAATCCAAATACCCTGTCCCATAAGGAACGGATAGTTTCTGGGAGTTTTATCAGCCTGAATTTCAAATCTTGCGAGAAGCTGGTCGATAACAAGATTAATCTTACTGTCAAGCTGCTCGTAGAAAAAGTCGATATTGCCATTGCTGAGAACAGCAAGACGGGGAAGGTTGATTGAAGTAAAGCTGAGGTTTCCTCTGCCGGAAACGATCTCTCTTGTTTTGTCGTAATTGTTAGCCATAACTCTTGTGCGGCAGCCCATATATGCACATTCCGTTTCGGGGTGACCCTCTTTGTAGTACTGCAAATTGAACGGAGCGTCTATAAAGCTGAAATTGGGGAATAATCTCTTCGCCGAAACTCTCATAGCAAGCTTGAACAAATCATAGTTCGGGTCGTCGGGATTATAGTTCACGCCCTCCTTGACCTTGAAAATATGAATGGGGAAGATAGGAGTTTCACCGTTGCCAAGACCTGCCTCGGTTGCAAGGAGAACATTCTTGACAACCATTCTGCCCTCGGGACTTGTGTCTGTGCCGTAGTTTATAGAACTGAAAGGAATCTGAGCTCCTGCACGGCTGTGCATAGTGTTGAGGTTGTGAACAAGTGCTTCCATAGCCTGATAGCAAGCTCTGTCTGTTTCCGACTGTGCGTGCTTGTATGCAAATCTCTGAATTTTTCCTGCAAGCTTTTCGCCGCAGCTTTCGGTTAAGAGTTCAAGCTCTGCCTCCTGATACTCCTCACCATCGTCAAGACGGGGAATTTTTCCCGACGCTTCCTCTGCCTTGTCTGCAATTGCAAATGCCGTTTCCTGAGCCTTGTCGTCCTCACAAAGAAGTTCTATTGCCCTTGCAAGGTTCTGTCTGTAAATACGTCTGTAGGTCTTGGTAACACCCTTAGACATTCCGTAATCGAAATTTGGAATACTCTGACCGCCGTGCTGGTCATTCTGATTCGACTGAATGGCAATGCAGGCAAGAGCACTGTAGCTTGCGATATCGTTAGGTTCTCTTAAAAATCCGTGACCCGTACAGAATCCGCCGTTAAAAAGCTTCTCGATATCAATCTGACAACAGGTTGTTGTAAGCGTAAAAAAGTCGAGGTCGTGAATGTGAATATCGCCCTCAATATGAGCTTTGGCGTGTTCGGGTTTAAGAATGTACATCTCATAGAACTGTTTTGCACCCTCCGAGCCGTATTTCAGCATAGTACCCATTGCGGTGTCGCCGTCAATGTTGGCATTCTCACGCTTGATGTCGTTATCTCTTGCAGACTTGAACGTAAGGTCTTCGTAAATACGCATAAGTTTGGTATTCATAGTACGCATTCTTGTACGCTCGGCTCTGTAAAGAATATATTCTTTTGAAGTTCTTGCGTGACCGTTCTCAATCAAAATTTTCTCAACTATGTCCTGAACGTGTTCAACGCTCGGAAGACAGTCTTCTCCAAGCTCTTTTTCCAAATAAACTACTACCTGATTAGCAAGGTCGTTTGCAACCTCCATATTCTTTCCGCCAACGGAAGTTGCCGCCTTAAAGATAGCCTGAGCTATCTTGTCCTTGTTAAAAGGTACAGTTCTTCCGTCACGCTTTACAATAGCAGTAATCATCAATTAAGCCCCCAGTTTTAAATATAAAATAAATCGGTTGGATTCCATAATATATTAAAAAGTACAAAGTATTTTTTCTTCATACTCTTTAAAAGCCGTCACCTTAAACGGGTGAGTAAAATTAAGTATATAATATAAGTTGCGTCCTGTCAAGAGCAAAATGCGTTTTTTTGATGAAATTTTTATAAAAAATCAAAAAAGCCGCAAATTTGTTGAAAAAGAACACTAAATCGCAATATATTGTGTCGTTATACTCATATATATACTATATCTTGTATTTACGATTTTTTAATTGCAAATTGGAAATATAGAGAAATTTTCTTTAGTGAAAAAAGTAAATCACATAATTCAAAAAATAAAATAATATTCTTCGTATTTGTTCTATTCTAAAATATCATTTCATATAATCAATCAGACATAACTTTTTGAAAGATAAAGGAGAGCAATTTAATGGAATATCCTGTAAAGACAGACGGTATTTTTGTAAGCAAGACAATCTTTGAAGAGAACAGCGAGCAAACGGTTGACGCAGATTTCGGTCTGCCCGATTACTGCCCCGACATTCAGAAAATTCTGAAATGTCAGATAGAGCCGCATATTGAAAGCAAAAATATAATCGGTGACAGAATTGAAATAGAAGGCACAAGTGTAGTAAGAATAATCTACATAGATGCCATAAAGACATCTGTCCGCTGCACGGAGCAGAGCTACCCGTTCAGTATCAGCAGCAATCTTAAAGATACACCGCAGTTTGCGGTAATTCAGACAGACATCAAGGTGAACTATCTCAACTGCCGTGCATTGTCGCCACGCCGACTTAACATTCACGGAGCATTCAATGTTCTGATTAAGGTTATCGACAAGTCAGAGGTTCGCACCTGCACTCATATTCAGAGCGACGACATTCAGCAGAAGAAGCAGAACATCGACTATTCCTATCTTGAGGGACTTTCCCAGCAGCAGTTTTCCGTCACGGAAACTCTCGAAACAGGTCAGAATCAACCTGCAATTCAGGCAGTTATAAGAAGTGATATTCGTGCCGTATGCGGCGAATGCAAGCCTATCACAAACAAGATAATGTATAAAGGTGATTTGCTTGTCAAGGTTATGTATCTTTCCGATCTTGACAGCGGCAAGGTAGAAACTATGGAATACACAATTCCGTTCAGTCAGGTTATAGACCTCAACGGCGTGAGCGAAAACAGCGAATGTGCCGTTCGGACAGAGATTATGAACTACAGCGTTACTCTTCGATCCGAAATAGGTTTTGACGACCCTCTGCCGGTGCTTTCTGCCAAGCTTTGCGTTACGGCGTTCTCCTTTGAAAAGCGTGACACCGTAATTATAACGGACTGCTATTCAACGAAGTACTTTATCGAACCCGAATATTCTAGCCAAACTCTCCCGAGGCTTGTTGAGAACATAAAGGAAACTATCGTTGACAAAGCAGCCGTTGACTTCACCGATGTTTCTATTTCAAAGGTAATTGATGTGTGGGTTGAAAAGGGCAGTGTCGTTTGCAGCCAAAGCGACGGCAAGACGGCTTTAAACGGAAAGTACAACGTCTGCATACTTGCGGTGGATTCCGAAAACAATGTTGTCTACACCGAGCGTACTATGGAATACACACACCCTTTGCAGAACGTACCCGAAGTTTCAAAACTCAGCTGTCACGTGTCACCGGAATGTATTTCGGCAGGTTTCCGATTCTGTTCGGAGAAGAGGATAGAGGTCAGAACGGAAATGCTTGTTACAGGGGAGATTTACGATGTCTGCACAACGACAGCCGTTTCGAGCGTAAAAGCAGACGAAGAAAAGAAACGCCGCAGGGACGATTGCTCTTCGCTGATTCTGTACTTTGCAGCAGAGGGTGAAGACGTTTGGGACATCGCAAGGGACTACTGCACAAGCGTTACGCAGGTACGTCTGGAGAACGACTTGACTGAGGATATTCTCACCGCCGACAGAATGATTATGATTCCCGTATGATATTTATAAAAATCTAATAACGAAAAACTCGGCTCACTTGAAATAAATTCGGGTGAGCCGGTTTTGTTATTTTATACTCAAAATCCTCATAGAATTAATAACCGCAATAATCATAACCCCGACATCACCGAAAACAGCCTCCCACATTCCGGCAATACCGAACGCACCCAGCACCAGAAACAGTACCTTAACCGCAATTACAAATACTATATTCTGCATAACAATTTTCTTTGTATATCCAGCAACTTTAATTGCGTCAATGAGCTTTGACGGCTCATCAGTCATCAGAACCACATCGGCGGCTTCAATCGCAGCGTCCGAACCCAACGCTCCCATAGCAATTCCCACATCTGCACGAGCCAACACAGGTGCGTCGTTAATGCCGTCACCGACAAACGCAAGCTTTTTACCTGCCGATTTCCCACCGTCAAGCCGCTCCAGCTCCGCAACCTTTTGGTCGGGGAGAAGCTCTCCATAGTACTCCGTAACGCCAACCTCTGCGGCAACCGATTCCGCAATCACGGTGCTGTCGCCCGTAAGCATAACAGTTTTTGCGATTCCAAGTTTTTTAAGACCCTCAACAGCCGACTTGCTGTCGCTCTTTATCTCGTCCGAAATGACAATGCAGCCTGCGAATTTTCCGTCAACAGCAACGTACACTACAGTGCCGATTTTATCGGATTTCTTAAATTCAATGCCGTTCTTAACCATAAGTTTTTCGTTGCCTGCAAGAACATTGTGACCGTCAATAAACGCACTCACACCGTGACCCGAAATTTCCGAGTAATTCTTAACATACTTCTTATCGATATCCTTTTTGTAAGCACGTACAATCGAACGTGCGATAGGGTGATTCGACATACTCTCCGCTTTAGCCGCAAACTCCAGAAGATTGCTTTGCGAAAATCCGTCAGCCGCAGCAATATTGGTAACTTCAAACACACCCTTTGTAAGCGTACCTGTTTTGTCGAACACTATAGTTTCAACTGCGTTTAACGCTTCAAGATAGTTGCTGCCCTTAACCAGAACACCCTTTTTAGATGCCGCACCGATACCGCCGAAGAATGTCAGGGGAATAGAGATAACCAACGCACACGGACAGGAAATAACCAAGAATACAAAGCATCTGCGAACCCATTTCACCCAGCCGCCCCCAAGCAGCAGCGGAGGAACTATAGCAAGCAGTGCTGCCATAATTACAACAACGGGGGTATAATACCGTGAGAACGTTGTAATGAAATTCTCTGTCGGAGCTTTTCTTCCTGCCGCATTTTCCACCAGCTCGAGAATTTTGGCTGCCGTTGATTCCTCAAACGCCTTAGTAACTTTAACCGTCAGAACACCGTTTTCGTTAATGCAGCCCGAAAGCACAGCGTCACCGGACTTAACCTTTCTCGGCACAGATTCACCAGTAAGAGCTGTTGTGTTGACCATAGATTCACCGTCCGTTACAACACCGTCAAGTGGAATTTTCTCACCGGGCTTGATTACGATAGTTTCGCCGACCTCTACATCTTCGGGAGATACAGTCAAAAGCTTGCCGCTGCGTTTTACATTGGCACTGTCGGGGCGAATATCCATAAGACCCGTAATAGACTTCCTCGAACGCTTAACCGCCAGACTTTGGAAGAACTCTCCAATCTGATAGAACAGCATAACGGCAACCGCTTCGGGGTATTCTCCTATAACAAACGCACCAACGGTAGAAACAGTCATCAGGAAATTTTCGTCAAAGATACGACCCTTAAGGATATTCTTAAACGCTTTCAGAAGAACGTCATAGCCGAGAATAAGATATGCCGCAATAAAAATCGGAAGTAAAACATAGTCACCGAATCCGCCGATAAGTGACATCACAAATCCGACCGCATAAATAACCGCACCCACCGCAAACCTTACCGCAGTACCCTTATCGGACTTCACAGCCTTTTTAAGCGGCTTTTTCTTCTCGGCAGAGGAAACGGTCTTTTCAGCCTTACTGTTCGTCTTCTCGATAACTTCGACATCGGGTTCGTATTTGTGGACTACTTTTTCTATATCCTTGAAAATATCGCCTTTGTAATCGGCAGTGTACTCAACCGTCAGAAGCTGCTTGACAAGATTAACGGTCGCAGCGGTAACACCGTCAAGCTTTGCAGTGTCTTTCTCAATTTCGGCGGAGCAGTGGGCACAGTCAAGACCTTGCAGGATAAATATTTTTTCCTTAGAATTATCCGCACTGAAAAAGCTGTTTTCCAAAGGGTGATGTTCTTCACTGTTTTTTCGGTAGTTCTGAGGGTGCAGCGGTTCGTGCGAATCGATATTGAGATGATACTTATGTGAAAGTTCCTCTTCACATAAGTAGTGTTCGTGATTATATTCACTGTCACAATATTGGTGTTCACAATTGCAGTGTTCACCGTGCTTATGCTCGTGATGTGTTTCTTCGCCGTGAGAATGCTTTTTATTTGAGGACTTCTCACAGACCTCGACATCAGGCTCGTGCTTGTGAACGGTTTTCTCTACATCTTTGAAAATATCTCCGCTGTAACTGCTGTCAAGCTCGACCGTCAAAGTTTGACTTACCATATTAACATTGGAATATGTGACACCTTTGATTTTCCCAATGTCCTTTTCGATTTCGGCGGAACAATGAGGGCAATCAAGACCTGCAAGTATATATGTTTTCTTCATAATATCACAGCCTTTTTAATTATTAGTTGTTCAACTATTCAACTATTTTGGTTGAATATCAGCATATCCAAGGTTCAGGTTGGATATGCAAAGTATATTATAATAATTTTTTTGTCGGGTACGTGAAGTAAGACTAACAAAGAACTATCTTCACGTGATTTATTCTGACATTGTATGCTCTTCCATAAGATGTTCAAGTCCTATATCAATAATAGTCTTAACATGTGAATCGGCGAGGGAATAGTAGACTGTTTGCCCCTCACGTCTAAATTTCACAAGATTAACAAGCCTGAGAGCCTTAAGCTGATGTGAAACAGCCGATTTTGTAAGTCCGAGAAGTGCGGCAATATCGCACACACAAAGTTCGTTATGTTCAAGAGCGTGCATAATTTGTAATCTTGTACCGTCACCGAAAAGCTTAAACAAAGAGGCAAGCTCAATATACATATCCTTGCTTAACATTTTTTCGCTTGCACTGTTGACAATCTCCTCGTGGATAACCTCACAGTCACATGAAGGTTGCTTTTCCATCAGTAACCCCTCCTAATTATAATTGAGCAATTATTCAACAATATCATTATACTATGTTTTGGTAAATTTGTCAACCGATTTTATTAAAAAATAAAAATCCTCCCAAGGCTTTTACACGAGGGGAGAATTTTTAAAATATGTAGGAGAAATTTATTTTTTCTTATCTTCTTTTTTGTCTTTCTTATCCTTGGTATCTTTCTTGTCGTTTGCCTTTTTCTCGGTAACAACAGAGGAGAGTGCCCATTTCTTAATGCGAATCTTAGTTCTGTCCGCACCTGTTTCGATAACCATAGATTCCGTGTCGTCGTTAATGCTGACAACTCTTCCGACAATACCGCCGATAGTTATAATCTCGTCACCGATTTCGAGATTATTTCTCATATTCTCTTCTTCTTTTTGTTTTTTCGACTGCGGTCTTATCAGAATGAAATAGAACGCAACCATAATAATTACAGTTGTAATTACAAGATTTACCATTGAGCCTGTGCCTTGATCCATTTTACAACTTCCTTTCTCTTTTCTTTCATAAAAAATATTATAACATTATTTTCCAAAGAATGCAACGGATATTTTAAATTCTTTTTCCAAGATAATCGATATTTTCACGGTAAAATTCATTAAAAGTATCATTGTCGAGAGCTTCACGGATTTTCTCCAGCAGGTTATTGTAAAAATAGAGGTTGTGAAGAACAGCAAGCCGCATTGCGAGCATTTCGCCGCTTTTGAAAAGATGTCGGATATATGCTCTTGTAAAGTTCCTGCAAACAGGGCAGCCGCACTTCGGGTCAATCGGACTTTCGTCAAGAGAATATTTTGAATTGAGCATATTACGACAGCCGTCCCAAGTAAATACATGAGCGTGACGTGCATTTCTCGACGGCATAACGCAATCGAAAATATCGATACCCCTTGCCACACTTTCGAGAATATTCGCAGGAGTTCCGACACCCATAAGGTAACGAGGTCTGTCCTTAGGCATAAACGGTTCAACGGTTTCGATAATGTCGTACATATCCTCTGTACTTTCACCTACAGCAAGACCGCCGATAGCGTAGCCGGGGAGGTCAAGCCCGGCTATCTGTTTCATATGATTGATTCTCAAATCTTTGTAGGTGCTTCCCTGATTGATTCCGAACAGCAGCTGTTCACGGTTGATAGTATCGTCAAGGGAGTTAAGGCGAGCCATTTCGGCTTTACATCTGACAAGCCAGCGGTATGTTCTGTCGCAGCTGTCCTTTGTGTACTTGTATTCGGCAGGGTTCTCGATACATTCGTCAAAAGCCATAGCAATTGTAGAGCCTAAGTTTGACTGTATCTGCATACTCTCTTCGGGACCCATAAAGATTCTATGACCGTCAATATGCGATGCGAATGTAACGCCCTCTTCCTTGATGTTTCTGAGTTTTGCAAGCGAAAACACCTGAAAACCGCCGCTGTCAGTAAGAATGGGACCGTCCCAGCGAGTGAACTTATGAATACCGCCGAGAGCCTTGACATTCTTGTCACCGGGTCGCAGATGGAGATGATATGTATTGCACAGCTGAACCTGACATTTTATTTCTTTCAAATCAAGTGCCGAAACAGCACCCTTAATAGCACCGCAAGTGGCAACATTCATAAAAGCAGGTGTCTGAACAGTACCGTGAACAGTTTCAAACTCACCACGTCTGGCAGCACCGCATTGTTTTTTTAAAGTGAATTTAGACATTTCAGTCCTCCATAATTACTTTATTTGTTTTCAATCTCATATATTTTTTCAAATTCTTTAAACATAAGTATTACCTCTTAATTTTGAAAACTATAATTCAATTTTACCATAATTATAGTCTGATTTCAAGCTATATTTTTCCGAGCGGGGGGGCAGTGTTCTGAGAAAACATACGCAACGCATATTGACGAAGTATGTACTACTTGATATAATAATATTAAGCTGTAACGTTCATCAATTAGGGAGTATATCCTTGATTTTTCCGATAACAAAGCCAAAAGTTTTAAAAATAGCACCCCTAAACATCAGCCGTATTAGGGTGTGTTAAAATTTAAGTTTTTTCGATGGTTAAGCCATTTTTATCGACTTTACCTCCCTAAAAATCGAACGTTACAGATTAAGTTGGTGACAAGAGTGACATTTAAAGAAGTAGAAATAAAAATCAATCCTCGATATCCAATCGGTTTCCTGCCAATAAAGATAAACTCCCCAAAAAACATAATTACGTATTAAACAAAGTGAGGCTTACAATATGAGAAGAACAGACCGAGAAGTTAAAAACTTCAACGAAATAGCAAAAATTCTTGAAAAGTGCGATGTGTGCCGCCTTGCCCTCAACGATAAGGACTACCCATACATAGTATCCCTGAACTTCGGAATGACAGTCGAGAACGGAATTATTACGTTGTACTTTCACAGTGCATTGGAGGGTACAAAGCTTGACCTTATCCGTCGTGACAACAGAGCTTCATTTGAAGCAGACTGCGAGCATAAGCTTGTCACGGACGAGGAACACGGCAGCTGTACAATGAATTATGAAAGCGTAATCGGCAGAGGTATTATCGAGTTTGTTCCCGATGAGGAGAAATTCGCCGCTCTTAAAATTCTGATGAAGCATTACCATAAGGAAGAATTTCCGTTTAATGAAAAGGTTGTTCCGAGGACAGCCGTTTTCAAATTGACTGTTATCGAGATGACAGGGAAGAGGCGACTGAAAATTGTGTGAGGTGACAATATGCTTTTCAATGAAAAATACGGAATATCACACATCAGCTACAGCACCGGCAGAATCATAATAGAATATGCGGACAATGAATACTCCGAAGACGAAACAGACAGCCTGCAAGGCTTGATAAGAGGGTTTTCAAGGCTTATAGGCGGCGAGCGTGAAAGTCTGGGAATGCTTCAGTATAAAATCACGAATTCGCCGTATGAGTTTGTAATCCAGTGGGATTCGATGTACGGTATAGTGATAGTGGTTGAGGATATGCGGAGGGTTGACGAGATTGTCGGGTATGTAAAAAATGCGATTTACGATATTAACTATAATCTTTTATATAATGCGTAATTGTTGTAGAGGTTAGTCGGCTTTTCTACGTAAAATTTTTTCAATAAGAGAAGACCAAATGTTCGTTTGTTACACCATTTTTACACCCTTTATACACGGTTTTTACACCATTTGCAATTCGCTGAAAGCCGCATTCCTCCTAGCTTTTTTGAGGATTTTACACCATTACACCATTT
>CACWTQ010000032.1 GCA_902763835.1 uncultured Ruminococcus sp.
CAAAAATCCGCATATCTCAGATTTTAAACAGGCTCTGAAATACGTCAGTATTCCTGCGGTGTTGTGCCTAACACAGAACAAATTATCCTGCGTCTAAATCGTTCAACTTATTTCCCAACAGTTCCTAAACTCACAAAAACTACGGCTTTAAAAGCCGCCGTTTCTTTTAATTCGCCAATATATACTTTAAAAAAATATTTCCTATTTTTCTGAATTCAAGTTCTTCGTCCATAGGTGAAACTCCGTAATTGATGTGTTCGTTGTGCTTATTCCACGAACACATCATAAGCTTGCCGTCTGCGGTTAATTCAGATGTATAATACTTTGCAATACCCGATTCAACCTCATAACAAAAGTAAACTCTTTTACAAAGCGTGGGAGCGGTCGGCTCGGGCATATTTACAATAACAAAATAAAGCATTTTATTATCATTCATAACACGTTTTTGAGTTATTGTGAAATCCTCTTCTTTGTAAACAATCTCTGTAGTCGGCGAATACACCAAATACACATCACTGAAAAACTTTCCCTCTTTATCAAGTATTGAATTAAGCATATCGCTTTTTGAGTTATAATACGATTGAGGAAGTATTCTGTGTTCAAGAGTATATCTGAACTGTTCAAACTCTGTCATTTATTGTTATCTCCTTCGTTATCGCTGTTCAAATCGATTTTTTCAATCAATTCAAACAGTTCTCTCAATCTGTTAGTGCTGCCTTTCAGATAAAGATATCCGAAAAGAGCTTCAAGACCCGTGGCTGTATGATAATCTTTCCGTTTGGCGTTTTTCGGAACGGTCATAGCGTGAGCATTTTTGCCACGTTTAAAAACGCTTGTTTCCTCCTCGGTGAGGATAGGTAAAATTTCATTAGCGATTTTCGCCTGAGCGGTACAGCAAACTGTTTTTATTTTCTCATTATTCAACGCACCGACAGGACGATTCGCTTCACAAACCAATCTTTCCCGAACAAGCAAATCGTAAACTCCGTCACCGATAAAGGCAAGCGTCAGCGGACTTAACTCGTTTAAATTCACATCTCTGTCAAGCAAACGCATTGTATCACCCACTCTTTATCAATCAACAAAATCAAACTCAAAATCATAAATCGAAACCGTATCGCCCTCTTGAACTCCTGCATCATAAAGTGCGTCGATAACTCCTGCATTAAGAAGCACTCTCTGAAAATACTGCAATGATTCATAATCATCAAAATTGACAGAGTTCATAATTCTGATAAGCCACTCACCCTCAACAAAATAAACACCGTCGTGATTTGTTATCTTAACTTCGTTTCTCTTAGACTTGTCAACCTCAACAATCGGCATAGGCTCTGCCTCAAAGCGTGAAATAGGCGGAAGCTTTGAAAGCTCCTCACGAATACAATTCAAGAGAGGGTCAACGTCATAGCGAATAGCCGCCATAATCGGGAAGAATTTATAACCCTGTTCTTCAACGAAGTTCTTAAAATCTTCAATCTGTTCATCGGTCGCAAGGTCGCATTTATTACCTGCAACAATCATCGGACGTTTTGCAAGTTCGGGATTGAACTTTTCAAGCTCGGAGTTAATGGTTTTAAAATCCTCTTTGGGATTTCTGCCCTCACTGCCTGCGATGTCGACAATATGAACAAGCATTCTGCAACGTTCAACGTGACGGAGAAACTGATGTCCCAGACCGACACCCTCCCAAGCACCCTCGATAAGACCGGGGATATCCGCCATAACAAACGATTCGCCCTCACCAAGACGAACCACACCGAGAACAGGTGTAATTGTAGTGAAGTGATAATTTGCGATAACGGGTTTTGCCTCACTTACTACCGAAACAAGCGTACTTTTACCGACATTCGGATAACCTACAAGACCAACGTCCGCCAACAATTTCAATTCAAGCTGAACATCGAACTGTTCGCCCGGCATACCGGGTTTAGCGAAACGTGGAGTTTGTCTTGTCGGGGTAGCGAAATGAATATTTCCCCAGCCGCCCTTGCCGCCGTGTGCAACAACAACAGGCTCGTTTGAAGAGATATCGGCAAGGATTCTTCCTGTTTCTGCATCTTTTATTACAGTACCTCTCGGCACACGGATAACAAGGTCATCTGCTTTTTTGCCGTTACATCTGCCGCCTCTGCCGTTCTCTCCTTTTGGAGCGGCATACTTTCTTTTATAGCGGAAATCGGCTAGGGTACTGAGGTTATCGTCCGCTTTAAAGACGATATTTCCGCCACGACCGCCGTCGCCGCCGTCCGGACCTCCCGAAGCGACATATTTTTCACGGTGAAAAGCGACGCTTCCGTCACCGCCGTCACCGGCTTTAATTTTAATTTTTGCAACATCTACAAACACAACCAAACACTTCCTTTTATTTTTTTAATAAAAATAATGTATAATATGATTAGGGTTTAGAAATTCAGTCTGTTTTCTGTCTGTAAGTCTTACCGCCTTACTCTCACCGTTTGCCCAATGAACAATATCGGATACAAATTTCGGAGTAATGCACTCTGTCATATCGCACGGTAAAAAATAATTTCGGTACTTAGAAACTGTCAGAAAATAACTTGAACATTTATACTTGTCTAATTTGCCCCCACCGGATAGATAAGATTAAATTTCTTATCCTCCGAATAAATTCTTAAAAGCGTAAATAACTCGCCAAACTCCTTAGGAACTGTCAGAAAATAACTTGAACATTTATACTTGTCTAATTTGCCCTGTGTGTCGTTACAACACCTTGAAATACGTCAGTATTCCTGCGTTATCTTTCGTTTTCCCTTTTTGCAAACCGCCATAAAAACATCTCATATTCATAAACACACAGATTGATAATTTATACCGTATTTTGCATAGAGTTTACTGTTATTTACTGCCGATTCGGAATTGCTGTCACTTGTCGCCCAAGCAATAATATCCGATACAAATTTTGGAGTTATATATTCGGGCGGTTCGGTCGGCAGCATATAATAATGATATTGTCTATCGGTATTTTTGCCTTGAAAGATACGTCCCAGACTTACGATATAATTTGTTTCAAGAGGATAACAAAGAATAAGCTTTTTATCCTCCGATATGATATGAAGAATCATATACGGACTTTCGTAATCCAAAGCAACATACCAAACGTAATTTTTGTCATTGCAAACTATCTTACGTCTGCCCTTTTTGCGAACTGCCATAAAACCAACCTCCCCAAAAAAATCACACTGTTTAAAAATTACATTATTCTTATAGCAAAAAGGAGCGATAACAAATACCGCCCCTAATCATCTTTGTATAAGCTTTTTAAATATCAAAAAATCAAAGATTACTGCTCAGGATAAACAGAAACCTTCTTACGGTCACGACCAAGACGCTCAAAACGTACAATGCCGTCAGCCTTAGCGAACAATGTATCGTCGGAGCCACGACCTACATTCTCACCCGGGTGAATGTGAGTTCCACGCTGCTTAACAAGAATGTTGCCTGCAAGAACAAACTGACCGTCTGCACGCTTTACACCAAGACGCTTAGACTCTGAATCACGACCGTTCTTTGTAGAACCCATACCTTTTTTATGAGCAAAAAGCTGAATATTAACCTTTAACATATCTTTACACCTCCGTATATTTTACGATAACAAAATTACTGTACTGCTCTTCAAGAGAGAGCATATGCAGCTTCAAGCCCTGCAAAATATCTCTGCAAGCCGCTGCGTGCTTCGATAAAATTCTGAACACTGCGTCACCGTCTTCAACTTCAACATCTGCGTCAATGTGCATAATGTCGGTTACGGTATTTATAACCATATAGACAGCTGAACTTACTGCGGCACAAACTATATCCTCGCCCTCGTTCGCATAACCGCTGTGACCGTGAACGTGAAAGCCGAGCAAATCACCGTTTTTTGCAGTGTAGAAATCAACCTCAGTCATTACTCCACGTTTACTGTAACAATCTCAACCTTAGTATAAGGCTGTCTGTGACCGAGCTTTCTCTTCTCGCCCTTTTTCGGCTTGTAAGTAGAAACTGTGATTTTCTTGCCCTTGCCGTTCTTGAGAACCTTACCTGTTACGGAAGCCTTATCAACATACGGTGTACCTGTGATGAACTCGCCCTGTGTAGCTACTGCCACTACATTAAAGTTTACTGTTTCCTCAGCCTCAGCGTTAAGCTTTTCAACGAAGATAACATTACCCTCTTCAACCTTGTACTGCTTACCGCCTGTTTCAATAATTGCGTACATTTGCAGACACCTGCACTTTCCTTTAAGACTCGCTATCAGCTATCAATTTCCGATTTGTACTTTTCGGAAACGACCTTGTAGGCACAGACATTTTTCATTCTGTTTTAGTTACCTATGATAAGCGGCATATTGATTATAACATTAAATGTCAAGTGTTGTCAAGAAGTTTTTTAAATTACATAAAAAATTCATATCTATCCGATTGCGAAGCTTGTTAAAGTTTGGTCAAGCTTTTTAAAGCTTGCGGGGTGCAGGGGCAGAGCCCCGCTCGCTGACGAAACAAATTATTGTAGAAAAATAAACTTCCCTCAGCGAAATTAAATAAACTCTGTTCAAGAAAACAACAAAAAATACACATCAAAAAAATATCTTTCGATACCAACCAAAACAGGCAACAGCGAAGCGAATTGCCGGTAGTAGAAAGATGAATTAAAATTTTTTCAGCCGCTCCTCAAGCCGATATATTATATATCCGACATACGGTGTATTGTTATCGGCGGCTTTAAATCGGTTAAGCTCTCTTTCTATGTATTCTTTTTTCCAAGCACCGTTTTTCTTGGAAGCCATTCTTTGAAGCAGACCGTCAAACGCACTTTTTCTTTGGTTCATCAAAGACACGGTATTCAGATTCAAAATATTATTGATATCATCATCATATTCGGAATTATTCGAGCCTACTTTCCCCTTTTTATCATAGCAGATTGTGTTTATATGATTATCATTCAATGGGTCGATATGTAAAAGCTTATCGCCCTTTTTCACATCACAGGTCTGTTTATCGGGCGGCTCTCCTCTTGAAGCCGTGCAAACCGCAAAGAGATTTTTATAATCCAGCGATTTACTTATATCGCCGTGTACTCCGTTCCTCGGAACATAATGTTCAACAGTTGATTTTTTCATATCAATCCTGCACATACAGTAAACACAGCGTTTATTCTGTTCGTTAATCAAAAACTCTTTAAGGAGGTCTTTTTCTTCACCTGATAATTCATCATATGAACTATGCTTTGATTTTGTATCGTGAAAAACTTTCGGAACATTCCCCTTGCTTATTTTAATCAAAATTCATCAGCCGCCTTTTCAAAGTCCAGAGCAACTCTTGCACTTACATATTCACTGTCGGATTCTCCAATAATTTCAGCCAATTTGTTTAAACATTCCTCTGCTTTGATATAATTCTCGTCATTAAGATAATCGTAAAATTCGGAAAATAAATCCGCAGCCTCATCGGGGCGTGACTTTACGTCCATAACCTCGGAAAGCACCGAATTTGTATCCTTTCCGTAAATATTATCGCAGCAGTACCATTCATTGCGGTTAAGCATTATAATTTTTCCTCTTTTAACGGAGGCAATAACATTAGGTGAATGTGTAGTTACAATAAACTGTATCTTAGGAAAAATAGACATCAGGCTTGAAATAATATTTCTCTGCCACCTCGGGTGCAAATGCTGGTCTATCTCATCTATTAGGACAATACCCGCTGTTTTCTTTGTTACATCTTCAAGATACTGCGGATTTAATATTGCCATTCTGTAAGCAATATCCGCAGTTAAACTCAAGGCACTTCTGAAACCGTCGCTGAGTTCGCTGAAAAGCTGTATTATTTTTTTGCCGTCACTGTCAATATATGATATTTCAATTTCATCGCTCTTTATACCAAATCTCACTTTAACATCATCAGCTGTATAACAGCTGTCCTTAAAGCATTCTGCCATTGCCTGTTGAACTGCTTTAAGCTCGGGAATTTGCTTTCCGTCCTGAAGCTCCTGAAAAGTCATTTTCTTAAGCCAGCTTAACATTTGTCCTTTATCAATTTTAGAAGAAAGCTTCGAGGTATATCCCTGAAATCTGTTTGTAAACGCAGAATTAATATCAGATTTTCTACTTTCTTCAACCAATCTGTCTGTACCGTAATGTGAAAGCAACGGCAAATCTATATTGTTATCACCGTGTCTGATTGCATTTTGAATTGACTTTGCTGCATTCTTTATTGAAACAGCTTCTCCGTAAGTTGTGCTTCCCGATTCTGTTTTCAGCTGTCTGCTCCATTTTAAGGTATTGCCGTTAAAGAAACCGGTACACGAAATACTAACGGGAAACTGAGGTTGTCTGTCAAGAGAATTATTAACTTCACAGGTTACAAAACGCACATCTTTTTTATTTATTGATGTTGCCTTAACACTTTCAATCCCCAGAAAAAAACTTCCTATTCCAATTTTAACCGCATCAAGAAGTGAAGATTTACCCATTCCGTTATTGCCCACAATTACATTCATTTGACTATCAAAGGTAATATCAATATTTTCAAAGCACCTGAAATTCTCTATCTTAATTTCCGATAAATACATCAAATAACCTCGCTTTCATCACGACAACCTACCAACAAACTCCTCATACCCGAACGATTTTACAAGAATCTCCTCACCGTCGGAATTTCTGTAAACAATATCGGGGAGCTTCATACCGTTGAAAGTATTCGTTTTAACCATAGTATACAAAGCCATATCCTCAAACGTAAGAATATCACCCTCACAAAGCGGTTTATCAAAAGAATAATCTCCAATAACATCGCCTGCAAGACAAGTAGGTCCTCCCAAACGGTAGGTATACTTTTTCTCATCAGGTTTGCCTGAACCTGCAAGCGGCGGACGGTACGGCATTTCAATGACATCGGGCATATGACAAGCGGCGGAACTGTCGAGAATTGCAATATCCATTCCATTGTGGACAATTTCCAGAACACTTGTTTTCAAAAATCCTGCGTTCAGAACGACAGCCTCTCCCGGTTCTAGGTACACCCGAACATTATATTTATCCCGAAAATGCGTTATAACTCTTTTTAATCTATCAATATCATAATCTTGACGTGTAATATGATGACCTCCGCCAAAGTTCACCCATTTCATATTATAAAGATACTTTCCGAATTTCTCTTCAAAGGCTTTTGCTGTAGTTTCCAAATCGTCAGAGTTTTGTTCACAAAGCGTGTGAAAATGCAGACCGTCAAGCGTAGGTATTATACTCTCGTCAAGCTGAGAAAGCGTACAGCCGAGCCGTGACCCCACCGCACAGGGGTCGTAAATTGCGTGTCCGTCCTGTGTGGAACATTCGGGATTTACTCTAAGACCTATTGATTTTCCGCATTCCTTTGCACGTTCGCCGTACTTTCTCACCTGATTTACTGAATTGAAAACTATATCGTCCACATATTTAAGAATCTCTTCAAATTCATCTGCCCGATAAGCAGGCGAAAAAACGTGAGTTTCTCCGCCAAACTTCTCAGCACCCAATCTTGCTTCGTAAAGTCCGCTTGCCGTTGTACCGCTTAGGTGTTTTGAAATAAGCGGATAAGCATAATACATTGAAAAAGCTTTTTGTGCAAGAAGAATTTTACAGCCTGTATCGTTCTGAATAGATTTCAGGATTTCGAGATTTTTCAATAAGAGCTTTTCGTCAACCAAAAAATAGGGTGTTTTTATAATACTGTTCATTTCAAATCAATCCACCAATACAGGATTTTCGTCAATCTGCCACGGAAGACCGCACTTATTCAGCTGCTCCATATACGGGTCGGGGTCGAACTCCTCAACCGTGTAAACTCCCGGCTTGTTCCACTTGCCTGTTAAAAGCATCATTGCACCTATCATTGCAGGCACACCCGTTGTATAAGAAATAGCCTGTGAACCGACTTCTCTGTAACATTCTTGATGGTCGCAGACATTGTAAATGTATGCAGTCTTTTCCTTGCCGTCTTTAACGCCCGTGAAGATACAGCCGATATTTGTCTTTCCTACCGTGCGAGGACCCAAAGTTGCAGGGTCGGGAAGCAACGCTTTCAAGAACTGAATAGGAACAATCTCGTGACCCTCAAACTCGATAGGCTCGGTTGAAAGCATACCCACATTTTCAAGACAATTCATATGTGTAAGATAACTCTGTCCGAAAGTCATAAAGAAACGTATACGCTTCACATCGGGAATATTCTTAGCCAAAGATTCAATCTCCTCGTGGTGCAGCAAATACATATCCTTTTGACCCACTTGGTCGAAGTTATATTCTCTCTTAATACTCATAGCAGGAATTTCAACCCAGTGACCGTTCTCCCAGTACGAACCCGGAGCGGAAACCTCTCTTAAGTTGATTTCGGGGTTAAAGTTTGTAGCGAACGGGTAGCCGTGGTCGCCGCCGTTACAGTCGAGAATATCGATAGTATCTATTCTGTCAAACAAATGCTTCTGAGCATATGCACAGTAAGCCTGAGTTACACCGGGGTCAAAGCCCGAACCGAGAAGAGCCGTCAAACCTGCCTTTTCAAAATTCTCCTTATATGCCCACTGCCAAGAGTAGTCGAAGTAAGCGGAGAAACCCTCCTCTTTACATCTCTTGTCGTAAACAGCTTTCCATTCGGGGTCGGTGATGTCCTCCGGCTCGTAGTTTGCGGTATCCATATAGTTTACACCGCATTCAAGGCAAGCGTCCATAATCGTTAAATCCTGATACGGAAGAGCGATATTCATTACCAAATCAGGCTGTACCTTTTTGATAAGAGCGGCAAGCTCCGAAACATTATCCGCATCGACCTGTGCGGTAGTAATTTTAGTTGCTGTTTTGCCCTCAAGGTTTTCTTTGAGAGCGTCGCATTTTGACTTTGTACGGCTTGCAATACAAAGCTCCTCAAAAACGTCGCTGTGCTGACAGCACTTCTGAATTGCCACGCTTGCAACACCGCCGCAGCCTATTACCAATACTTTACTCATAATAAAATCCTCCTTTTTTTAACACGTGAAGATAGTTCTTTTTTATCCTTACTTCACGAACCCGACTTTTTTAACACGTGAAGATAGTTCTTTTTTATCCTTACTTCACGAACCCGACCGATAGTTTATTTTACTCGGGAGTTTCAACGTAAGTAATTTTATACTCACAAGAAATATATACTGTTCCAATAATTGCTAATTCGTTAATTTGCCGTGGGTGTTGCCCACCGCATTAAACCAAATTCTTTTATCACATTTTTAATTGTGCCATCAAGGTATCTGTAAGCGCCCTTTACGATTTCCTCGGGAATATCTTTATAATAAGCCTCCGCAATACCTCCTGCCATACAAGCTATGGTATCGCTGTCGCCGCCTATTGAAATTGCTTTTCTTACGGTGCTTTCGTAATCGTTCCCCTCCAGAAAAGCCACTATCGAATGAGGAACACTCTCCCTCGAACGGGAAGAAAATCCGCTGCCACGAACCTCGTCCAAAGTAAAATTAAGCTTGAGAAAAGTTCTCTTTTCTATTTCTCTCTTAATTTCAGCCTTGCTGCTGCCGTTTCTTGCAAGGTACACCGCCAGAGCCACGGCAAAAGCACAGTCTGTCGCTTCGGGGTGATTATGCGTATAGTGACAACTTGCCTTGACTTCCTTTTTGATATCCCTTATACTGTTGCAGGCATAGCCTATCGGAACTACTCTCATAGCCGCACCGTTGCCGTAGCTGCTCTGAATATAGAGTTCTTCGCTTTTTGCCCATTCTATGAACATACAACCGGCAACGCCGGACGAAAATCGCACTCCTACTTTTTTTGGTTAGGTTACTTTATCACCTGCGTAAAAATTCATCACTAATGGGTACTCACCGAACCGTAGCCGACGTTAGGATATCTCTTATAATACATTTTGTACCACATCGCATAGCTTAATTCGGATTTTCCGGAAAATCCTTTTTTATCGTTCAAAAGCTTCTGAGCGGCAGCTACAGTCATAACCGTATCGTCCGTAAAATGAGTATATCTTGAAAACAGCGGAAAGTCTTCGCTTAAAACATTCTGCCGTTCGTAAGTTGAGCCTATTACATCACCGATTATCGCACCTAAAATAATAACACCCCGTTACATCATATTATTGTTACGCATATACATTTGCTGCTGTTGATTTTTCTTTGCACTGTGATTCTTTATTGCCTTTATAATGAAATATGTAATCCATTGAATACCCACCGCAAAAAAGCTTGCAAAAATTATCAATGCACTAAGCACAAACGCACCTGCCTGACCCACCAACTCAACAATCCCCGAAAAGTCCGCACCGTCAATATACAGACCGCCGCCCGACTGTGCGGCTATCTGATTTGAAAGCTCGTAATAAACCGCAACTCCGCAAGTAAGCCCCAGAACAATAACAATTAGAGAAATAACAAGCATAATTGTAACAGGATTTTTGTTCTTTTTATTCTCCATAATTTTCACACTTCCCTCTCGGCTGTTCGTCAAATAAACTTGTTATCCGATTTAACAACAAGCCTGCTCGGATTTTTAACGTAAGTTCTGTTTACCGTTCCGCACTTCACACAAACGGAATAATAAAGCTGTTCGCCTGCGGTAAACTTCCCTGAAAGCGGAACAACACCTCCGACAACTCCCCCTATACTTCCACCGGGAATTTCGGTGAAAACATTGTTTCCGCAATAGCTGCAAATTGTTTTCTCCATATATATTAACTCCTTTTTTCGTACAAACGGATATTTTACTTTAGAAATCAAGTTAATGCGTGACAAAATATTTTAATAATATATCATACTCTTAATCTCGTCCGAAATCTTTAAAATCTCTCTCCACTCAGATGATGTCCTGACGGCATTAATACTTCTCAGATTATCGTTTTCAAAAGCTTCGACAGCTTTATTTCTGAGTTCAACGCATTTTATACGTATATCCTCGTAAATCATAAAGCAGTCCGTAAAAAATTCCAATTCGCTGTCACATAAAAAACATCTCACGTCAATATCAAAATTCTCAAATATACATCTTTCAATTGTATCATCGTCCGCATTTATTAGGAAAGTTCCGCACTCCTCCAATGTGTGAACAAACCGCTCGTATCGCTTTTGATTGAATGTACTGTATTTGTTTCGCATTTTAAATCATATCAATTCAACGCTAAGAGAATCTCTCTCACAATCTTACACGCAACCGCCGTTGAAACTCCGCTGTGGTCATAATGCGGACTAAGCTCGTTCACATCACAACCGACTATATTCAATCCCGAACAAACGCAAGTCACGGCACGTCTTAACTCCTCAAACATAACTCCGCCTGCTTCGGGTGTACCTGTACCGGGGAAAATCGATGGGTCTAAAACGTCTAAATCAAGAGTAAAGTAAACGGGCTTTTTCGATATCGCAAGTTCCTTTACAATGTTCGGCACGTCCTCCAGATTAAACGGGTGCATATCGGTATGAGATTTTGCAAACTCAAATTCCGCACGTTCGCCCGAACGTATTCCGAACTGGTGAATCCTATCGTCACCAATAATATCCCAACAGCGTCTTAAAACACAAGCGTGTGAATTTTTAACACCGAGGTAATCCTCTCTCAAATCCGCATGTGCGTCAAAGTGAATAATATGCACATCGGGATATCTCTCCGCAACCGCACGGAATGCCCCCAGCGTTACAAGATGTTCACCGCCAATCATAAGCGGAAGTTTGCCGTCATTTAGAATAGTCTTTGTTCTTTCCTCAATCTGAGCAAGAACGGCTTCGGTGTCACCGATACGAAGCTCAATATCGCCGCTGTCCATAACGGCTATGTCCTCCAAATCCCTGTTTTGATACGGACTGTACGTTTCAATTCCGTAGGATTCACTTCTGATAGCACTCGAACCGAATCTTGTGCCGGGACGAAACGAAGTTGTAGAATCAAACGGGGCACCGAAAATCACTGTATCTGCATTTTTATAATCGCTGTCGCAGGCAATAAACGTTTCAATATTCTTATTCAACATTTTTCAATAAATCCTCCACATAAGCCGGAATATAAAATGCACCCTTATGAAGCGTCGTTGTATAGTAACGGCAGGTAAGCGAACGCATATTCCAGCGAGTTTCATTCAAGTCTTTCAACGGGTGATATTTTTTCGAGGCAAAGCCAAAAAGCCAATGTCCCGACGGATAAGTGGGAATATGAGCCTGATACACCTTTGCAAGCGGAAACGTTTCAACGATATTCTTATGAGTCCTCTGACAAGCCGCTGCGTCCTCGGGATAGAACGGACTTTCGTGCTGATTAATCAAAATGCCGTCCTCTTTCAAAGCCTTGAAGCAATTGCCGTAAAACTCCTTTGTGAAAAGACCCTCACCCGGACCGAACGGGTCGGTAGAATCAACAATAATCAAATCGTACTCATTCTCTTTAAAACGCACAAAACGCAAGCCGTCTTCATAGTGAATTTTCACTCTTGGGTCGTCAAAGCGGCAGGCAGTCAAGGGCAGGAACTTCTTGCAGACCTCCACAACAAGGGGGTCGATTTCAACCATATCAATACTTTCAATTTCGGGATAACGAACAAGTTCCCTTATAACACCGCCGTCACCTGCACCTATAACAAGCACCTTTTTCACATTCGGGTGAACCGCCATAGGCACGTGGGTAATCATCTCGTGATAAATAAACTCGTCCTTTTCGGTAAGCATCATATATCCGTCAAGGGTGAGAAATCTTCCGAACTCGGGCGATTCAAAAACATCTATTCTTTGAAATTCACTTTTGCCGCTGTACAGTTGTTTATCAACACGAATTGAAATCTGCACGTTTGGCGTATGATTTTCCGAAAACCAAAATTCCATTTTTTAAAGTCCTTCCTTTTTTTAACACGTGAAGACAGTTTATTTTTATTCTGACTTCACGAACCCGACCGAAAGTCGGTCTGATTTTAACACGTGAAGACAGTTTATTTTTATTCTGACTTCACGAACCCGACCGAAAGTCGGTCTGATTAATTAGTTTTGGGTTGCTTTACTATATTGAAATTATACTCGAAAATGAAAACATTGAGCAAGTGTATAGCAAAATCAATTTTTATGAAGGCTTGACAGTTCAATTGTAAGAAAAATATAATTGCCCAATGTTTTAGACTCCGAGTATACAAATAAAAACCTACACCAAAACATTAAGCCTATTCACATCAGGGTCTTCCGAGCCTGTCAAACTACAGCCCTTTTCTTTCGCATACTTTATATAATCAAGTATTTCCGCTGTAATAAGCTCACCGGGAGTTAAAATCGGAATTCCCGGCGGATAGCACATCACAAATTCACTGCAAACTCTGTTTTTCGTTTGCTCAATCGGAATTGATTCGCTTTTCGCATAAAAAGCCTCCTGGGGAGTTGCCTTTACTATCGGTTCAATATACTCTTGGTGCATCATTCCCGAGCCACTTTTGCCGTAACGTCTGCGAATTTCCGACAATGCACTTACCAATCTTTCAATATCCCTCTGTCTGTCGCCTACGGATATATACGCAAGGAAATTGCCCAAATCACCAAACTCAATCTGAATATCATACTCGTCACGCAAAAGACTGTAAACCTCAATTCCTGCAAGTCCGATATCTAAAGTATTAACCGAAAGCTTTGTAACGTCAAAGTCAAAAATACTCTCACCGTTGATAAGCTCCTTTGAAAAAGCATAGTAACCGCCGATAGTATTAATTTCGTCGCGTGCATATTGTGCCATTTTGGCAACTCTGCCGTAAACCTCTCTGCCACGTAAAGCAAGATTTCTTCTTGAAATGTCAAGGCTTGACAACAGTAGATACGAACCGCTTGTAGTCTGTGTAAGATTTATAATTTGACGAACGTGTCCCTCCGACATTGCCGAGCCTATAAGCAAAAACGAACTCTGTGTAAGACTTCCGCCCGATTTGTGCATAGATGCCGCCGCCATATCGGCACCTGCCGCCATTGCAGAAATAGGCATATTGTCACCAAAATAAAAATGTGTGCCGTGAGCCTCGTCCACAAGGCAAAGCATATTATTTTTATGAGCCAAATCTACAATCGATTTCAAATCGGAACAAATACCGTAATAAGTCGGATTATTGACCAGAATAGCCTTTGCATCGGGATTCGCCAACATAACCCTTTCAACGTCCGAAATCCGCATACCGAGAGGAATACCCAGTCTGTCGTCACAAAGAGGATCGACATAAACAGGCACAGCACCGCAAAGCACCAAAGCACCCATAACGCTTTTATGAACATTTCGGGGGAGAATAATTTTCTCACCTCTTTTAACGCTTGACAGCACCATAGCTTGAACGGACGAAGTAGTGCCGCCTACCATTAAAAATGCGTGAGCCGCCCCGAAAGCCTCCGCCGCCAGAATTTCCGCATCTCTGATAACGGAAACGGGGTGACAAAGATAATCAAGCGGTTTCATCGAATTTACATCTATACCAACGCATTTTTCCCCGAGGAAAGCTGTAAGTTCGGGATTTCCTCTTCCTCTTTTATGTCCCGGAACATCAAACGGAACAACACGTTTTTTACCAAATTCAACCAATGCTTCATATATAGGAGCATTCTCTTGAGATAAAGCCATAATCAAGCCCTCCCATTAAAAAATATTTTTTCCGCTGTAAATTTCAATCATTTCCTTTCGGATATTATCCATAATTTCAAGACGTTTTTTCGGCGGAAGTTCATAGACATCTGTTTTAAACAGATAATTTTGCAAATCAATTTCTTTCAGCATCATTTTTGTATGAAATATATTGCTGTCGTAAACATTAATATCAACCGCATCATAATTCATTAAAATATCGGGTGAGATATAGTCCTGAATAGAAGTAACCCTGTGGTCGAGAAAAAGCTTTTTGCCGTTGACATCACGGGTAAAGCCACGAACTCTGTAATCCATAGTAATGATATCCGAGTCAAAGGAGCTGATAAGATAATCCAAAGTTGACAGCGGAGTAATCTCACCGCAGGTAGCAACGTCGATATCAACTCTGAAAGTAGCAAGGCAGGTTTCGGGGTGATACTCGGGATAAGTATGCACAGTAACGTGACTTTTATCGAGGTGTGCAAGCTGAACACGCCCCGACGGCTTCATTGAACCCTCCGCAATAAGCACGGCAACAGAAGCCCCCTGAGGGTCGTAATCCTGTTTAGCAATATTCAGAACGGTAGCACCAATCATATCCGTAAGGGTTGTTAAAATATTTGTCAAGCGTTCGGAATTATATTGTTCATCTATATAAGATATATAATCACGCTGTTCACGAGCAGTTTTAGCATAACACACATCATAAATATTAAAGCTGAGAGCCTTTGTAAGATTATTGAAACCATAGAGTTTAAGTTTCTCCTCCATGACAATTCCCCCTATTTACCAAAAAATAGCATATACACAAAAAGACGATGCAACCAACACTGCATCGCCCGTAAAATCTCCGAAATCACATATTAAAGATATATCAAAACAGATATGAAATTTCGACAGAGCCTATATAGCAAATACTACTTTTACTACTCTTATTGACCATTTTACAAGTTGATGCGAAAATCGCTTTGGTTAAAAATAACCAACCTATAAACGTGAGTTTCAATAACGGCGGAAATTTAAAAATCCGCCAATCGGCAGTTGACCCGGCTGTCCGTATGGCCTTTAACCCGAAAGGGGTGGTCAGTAAAAATATTTGCATGGATACTCCGTAAAAATCATATCACATAGCATTTTCATTATATCCAAAAAACAAAAAAAAGTCAAGCAATATCTATTTACAAAAACTTACAAATTTGTTATTTTTCCGCACCATACTGCCGAAATTCCTCCAAACTGCCGTTAAATACATTCATATCAATATATTTTTCTTCTCCGTTATACCCGTCAAGCCTCTGCCTGTCCGAATACTGCCAAAAACTCCAGTTCAAATCAGATGAAACTTTCAAATATACACTTCTTATCCACAAATCGCAGTCAGAAAATTCATCACCGATTATTTCATTTTTTGATTTTTGGGTAGCATATATTACAGGAGTAATTCCAAAATTCTTTTCAATCTCATCAATACATATCCTGAGTTCACTTCTCACATTTTCAAGCTCCGCACCGGAGAGAGAACTATAGCTCCCGTAATACTCAACATCGAGAACAGGCGGAAGCATACCGTCAACATATGAAACTGCACCGCAGAAATTTTCAGCCTGAGTTTTTCCCGATGATTCAAAGCTGAAAAAATGATACGCACCGATTCTGAGATTGGTTTTCATTGCGGAACTGTAATTTTTTTCAAAATAAGGGTCAACATATGACGAACCCTCCGTTGCCTTGATGAAAGCAAACTGTATATTTTGGGAGGACAAAATTTCCCAATCAATATTTCCTTGATAGGAAGATACGTCAACTCCACGAACAGGATATCTTTCACGGTTTGGGTTGTTTATTTTAATTACAAAAATTCCAATTATTAATATTATCAATACGACTGTAATCAGTCTTTTTAAATGTTTATTCATATTTTATCCTCTTTCCTGCGGACGTTGTCCGCCAAATTGCCGGTCTGAGAAAGAAAAGTGCTAAATCTTAATACTTGTGAGTATAACTATATAATCATTGTGTGATTTTTCAATATCGTTTACTATAAAAATTATTTGGTATTTATTGTTATTGGACTAAATAAAACCAGTCAAAAAACTACCGCCTAAAATAAAATATTGGTCGGGTACATTAAGTAAGACTAAAAAAACTATCTTCACGTGTTTAAAAAACGTATAATTTTCTATTATTCGGTCAAAAATAGAATTACATACAAATCAACTTTTGAAAGGAAGTTTTTTATGCTTAACAAAATTTCTTTGATACTTCTGATTATCGGCGGTATCAACTGGGGTTCAATTGGTATCTTCCAGTTTGACATTGTTGCATGGATTTGCGGCGGTCAGACAAGTATGATAAGCCGAATCATTTACACACTTGTTGGTCTTTGTGCCATTTGGTGCATTTCTCTTTTGGTGAGAGATACCGACGAACACGAGCGTGACGTAAGAGTTGCGAGCAGCTGATTAAGGAACTGTCACAAAATAACTTGCACATTTAAGCTTGTCTAATTTGCCCTGTGCGTCGTTACACTACCTTGAAATACGTCAGTATTCCTGCGGCAG
>CACWTQ010000033.1 GCA_902763835.1 uncultured Ruminococcus sp.
CCGCTGCTTTTGGCTTTCCAATAGCGGCGGCTTAATGCAAGCGGCGGCAAAGGGAAATATCCTTTGAATACCTTACAGAAGAAAAGTTTTGCAGCATTATAAAAATAAAAGCCTATACCATTTTGGAAAGAAAAGATACATAATAGTCAAGACGGCAACAATCAGAAGTTATGGAGGGTAACAATGGAATATAGTAAGGAAGATTTAATGGAAGCAAAAAGGCAAATTTTGGGAGTGGGAGAGAACATGGGAACAGAGGAAAGCAAAAAGATCTGGGAGAAAAACGCACAATTTTGGGATGATGCAATGGGTGACGAATCCAATGAATTTCACAGAGAGGTAGTACGTCCCAAAGTAACGGAACTTCTCTCTCCTGATCCTTCGGATTACATTTTGGATATTGCGTGCGGCAATGGAAATTATTCTTCGTATCTTGCACAGAGAGGCGCTTCGGTCGTCGCTTTTGATTACAGCAAAAAATGATAGAATTGGCTAAAAGACGGCGATCACAATATGCAAAACAAATTGAGTTTTGCGTAGCGGATGCGACCAATAGAGAAAGCTTATTAGGATTAAAAAGAAATCGAGCCTTTACGAAAGCAGTTTCTAATATGGCAATTATGGATATTACGGATATTGAACCGCTTTTTATGGCTGTTTATGAACTATTGGAGGAAAACGGGATTTTTGTCTTTGCAACGCAGCACCCTTGTTTTATCACATTGACTGAAAAATATATGACACCGCACAGTTACTATGATATAGCGATCGAAGGGCAGCCGGAGGAGCAGATTTATTATCATCGTTCCATACAAGATATTTTTAACCTTTGTTTCAGAGCTGGATTTGTCATTGATGGATTTTATGAAGAATGTTTCAAAAACAATAAAGAAATTCCTATGGTAATGATAGTAAGGCTTAAAAAGGTAAAACGTGATAGCTTAAAATAAATTCAAGTTTGCCGGATAAATAGCAAACCCGGCCGAGCCAGTCAACGGTCAAGATGAACGGGCTTCGCCCGCCGTTGACAGCCCCGCCCGGTTTTGCAGTTAGGCAGTCAAGGAGCGACAGCCTAAAGTGCTGCCGCCCCTTACTATCATAAAAAGCAACTACTAACCAGCCACAGCCCTTTTGGGAGGAAAGGGGGATTTTCCATGACCTGTACAGAAGAATATCGGGAACATATCGAGTACACTTTCCATGCCTTTTGCAAAGTCGTTATCCGAAATGCAACGATCAACGCAGCGAGGACACGGAGCAGGAAGCACAAAAGAGAAATATCCCTTGAATACCTCACAGACGAAAAGCACTACCCTTTAGGCACGACAGATGAATATTTCCAAGCCCCGGAGCCGGACGAGGAATACATACTTACCCTTTGCGGCGATACGGTCATTTTCAGCAGCGGTTTACTTGCGGAAGCCCTGTCACGGCTGGACGAACGGGAGCGGGAAATGATTTACCTGTCCTTTTTCAAGCGTATTCCACAGCACGAAATTGGCAGACAGTACGGGCGCAGCCGCAGCACAGCGGGCTACCATATCCGAAAAGCCCTACGGCAGCTCCAAGCGGAAATGGAGGGAATGGCATATGAGAAATAATAGGCTTCTCCCCTATGAAACAATCGTCCAAGCCGCCAGCGGGGAGCCAGAAGCGGTGGGAACTGTATTGCAGTATTACCGCCGCCGCATACAATGTGCCGCCCGTGTGAATGGACGGGTAGACCAAGATACAGAGGACTACATCACCCAGACGCTTCTCACAGCTATTTTCAAGTTCCGCTTTGGGAGATAGCCCTACCGCCTACAACTGAATAACCGCCGCTTCGCCGGCAACCAGAAAGCAGTAAATCTATTCAACAGATTTGCTGCTTTTTTTCGTTCCTGTTTGGCATTTTTGAAAATCCCCAGTATGAAAAAACAAAAGGGAAAATAGCCGCCGCAGTTGGCAAAATCCCTTACTTATCCGTAGAGGGTATCAAAGAAAAAAATACTGCCATTGTCCGCCTATTCCGGCTTGCGTGGTGTTGTAGGGAATAGAGGGGAAATTCTAAAAATCTCCGTCCATTTTGCTTTGCGTGGTGTTGTAGGTAGTGAAAGGAAAATTTTCAAGATAAGCCGGAATAGCGGGTAGCAAAGCCCTTTTGAAACGTTTTGTTAGCGGAAAGGACGGGAGCCGGGGAACGCCGGAGTTTTTCAGAGCAAGATTCTACCGAGGTGCCAAAATTCGCTCTCCGCTTATTTTTGCCCCTGCGGGAATCTTGTTGGGGAGTGCCTTCCCCAAACCCTGCTATGCGCCCTGTCGGGCGAGAAAGGAGGTCACAGACCATGCGAAAGAAATACAATACGCCCCACCGCCGTCATGTGGTAAAGACCCGCATGACCGATGAAGAATACGCCGACTTCACCGGGCGGCTGGCGGCTTATGAAATCAGCCAGTCCGAGTTTATCCGGCAAGCCATACGGAAAGCGACCATACGCCCCATTGTCACCGTTTCCCCGGTCAATGACGGGCTGCTTGCCGCCCTCTCCAAGCTCACGGCAGAGTACGGGAAAATCGGCGGCAACTTAAACCAGATTGCCCGGAGCCTGAACGAATACGGAAGCCCCTACCGGGGGCTGGAAAAGGAAGTGCGGGGAGCCGCCGCCGACCTTGCCGCCTTGAAGTTTGAAGTCTTGCAGAAAGTAGGTGAAGCCGTTGGCGATACTCAAACATATCAGCTCTAAAAATGCCAACTACGGGGACGCTGAAAAATACCTCACATTCGAGCATGACGAGTTTACCATGAAGCCCACCCTTGACGCAGACGGGCGGCTCATACCGAGGGTAGACTACCGCATATCCTCTCTGAATTGTGGCGGGGAGGATTTTGCCGTTGCCTGTATGCGCTCCAATCTCCGCTACGGCAAGAACCAGAAACGGGAGGACGTAAAGAGCCACCACTACATCATCAGCTTTGACCCACGGGACGGCCCGGACAACGGCTTGACCGTTGATCGGGCGCAGGAGCTGGGCGAGAAGTTCTGCGCCGAGCATTTCCCCGGACACCAGGCCCTTGTCTGCACCCACCCGGACGGACACAGCCACACCGAAAATATCCATGTGCATATCGTCATTAACAGTCTGCGGATTGCGGAGGTTCCCATGCTGCCCCACATGGACAGGCCAGCGGACAGGAAAGCAGGCTGCAAGCACCGCTGTACGGACGCAGCTATGAACTATCTGAAAGCCGAAGTCATGGAGATGTGCCACAGCGAGGGGCTTTACCAGATAGACCTTTTGAACGGCAGCAAAGAACGCATTACCGAGCGTGAGTATTGGGCGCAGAAGAAAGGACAGGCTGCCCTTGACAGAGCCAACGCCCCTATTGCTGCGGACGGTATCGCGCCCCGGCAGACCAAGTTTGAAACGGATAAGGCGAAGCTGCGCCGGACTATCCGGGAAGCCCTTGCCGCTGCTTCCGGCTTTGATGAGTTTGCCGCCCTGCTTCTCCGGCATGGTGTGACCGTCAAGGAGAGCCGGGGGCGGCTAAGTTACCTCACGCCGGACAGGACGAAGCCAATTACCGCCCGGAAGCTGGGGGACGATTTTGACCGGGCTGCTGTCCTCTCCGTTTTGGAGCAGAACGCCGCCAGAGCCGCCGAAAAACCCGCAGCCATAGCGGAATACCCCGGCAGTATCAAAGACCGCTTACGGACGAAAAAAGAAGCGAAAAACGCCCCGAACAATGACGCTGTACAGCGCATGGTAGACATAGCCGCCAAGCGAGCCGAGGGGAAAGGACGGGGCTATGAGAAGTGGGCGACCATGCACAACCTCAAACAGATGTCGGCTACCCTCATGCTCTACCAGCAGTATGGCTTTTCTTCCCCGGACGAGCTGGACGCTGCCATTTCCGCAGCCAACACCGCCACGCAGGAGAGCCTTGCCGGACTGAAAGGGCTGGAAGCCGCTATCCGGGAGAAAAAGGAATTGCAGCGCAACCTTTTGGGCTATATCGGCACGAAGCCCGCCCGTGACGGTCTGAAAGCGCAGAAATCGGAGAAAGCCCGGAGAGCCTACCGGGAACAGCACGAAAGCGATTTTATCATAGCGGACACAGCCGCCCGTTATTTCCGGGAGCATGGAATAACCAAGCTGCCAGCCAGCAAAGCCCTGCAAAGGGAGATTGAGCAGCTTACCGTCCAGAAGAACGCCGGATATAACGACTACCGGGAGAAACGCCAGCGGGCGCAGGAGCTTCAGACAGTCAGACGCAATATCGACCAGATTTTAAGGGGCGCACCGAGCCAGCAGAAAAAGCGTGAACAGGAGCGTTAAAGACCGCCCCGAAATGATACCGAAACCCTACAAAAATACAGGTATGATATGAACCCTTACCGCAATACTCCCCGACTTCCAAACGGGGCTTACAGGGCAGAAAAAGCCCGAAAATGATACCGAGAACATACAGAAAATGCCCCCTATCCCGCTACACCGATAGGAACGGCAGAAAGGAGCTTACCATTGCCGAGAATGAGCAAGAAGCGGCGGCTGGAATGGTCTTTCTTCCTCAACCACCGCAACCGTATCACTTACAACGACCTATGCCGGGGCTGCACCCGTGACTGCAAACAGAGCTTCCGGGCGGTTATCATACTATGCCCTCGCTATTATTCCAAACGCTGGAAAAAGGAGGACGCAGCCTATGGCAGATAACCGCAAATATTACTACCTCAAGCTGAAAGAGAGCTATTTTGACGATGATGCAATCGTTCTGCTGGAAAGTATGCAGGACGGCGTTATCTATTCCAACATTCTCTTGAAGCTGTACTTGAAATCGCTGAAAAACGGCGGGAAATTGCAGCTTGACGAGAATATCCCCTACACCGCCCAGATGATTGCGACCATTACCCGCCAGCAGGTAGGTACCGTAGAGAGAGCTTTGAAAATCTTTATGAAGCTGGGGCTTGTGGAGCCTTTGCCAAGCGGCGCACTCTACATGAGCAACATTGAGCTTTTAATCGGCCAGTCCTCTACCGAGGGGGAGCGCAAGCGCAGGGCGCGGCTGGCTTTGCAGGAACAAAAAGCCCTGCCGCAGACAGGGGCGGACAAATGTCCACCATATCGAGCGGACATTTGTCCACCAGAGATAGAGATAGAGAAAGAGATAGATATAGAAATAGAAAAAGAGAGAGAGTTAGAAACGGGACACCCCGCCCCCGCCGCCTATGGCAGATACCACAATGTCATTCTTTCCGATACGGAGCTTGACGGGCTGAAAACAGAGCTTCCCGGCAAGTGGGAGTATTACATTGACCGCCTATCCTGCCATATCGCTTCCAGCGGGAGGAAATACAAGAGCCATGCAGCCACGATTTTCAAGTGGGCGCAGGAGGACGCAGCCAAGAAAGCCCCGAAAAAGGGCATACCCGATTATACCTGTAAGGAGGGCGAGAGCTTATGACGAATGGATTTGATGAAATGATTTTGAATATGACCGACACCACGCCGGAGCCGGAGGACTACACCGGCGAGGACGGGCTTTTATACTGCGGGAAGTGCCACAAGCCCAAAGAGGGCTATTTCCCCAAAGAAACCGCCGCATGGCTGGGGCGTGACCGCCACCCGGCAGAATGTGACTGCCAGCGGGCAGAGCGTGAGGAACGGGAAGCCGCAGAGAAACAGCGCAGTCACCTTGAAACTGTCGAGCGGTTGAAGCGGCGGGGCTTTACAGACCCGGCTATGCAGGGCTGGACGTTTGAGAACGACAACGGCAAGTGCCCGCAAATGGAACACGCCCATTTCTATGTGGAGAACTGGGAAACCATGAAAGAGCGCAACATTGGCTATCTGCTATGGGGCGGCGTTGGCACAGGCAAGAGCTATTTTGCGGGCTGTATCGCAAATGCCCTTATGGAGCGTGAAATCCCCGTGTGCATGACAAACTTTGCATTGATATTGGGTGACCTTGCCGCCAGCTTTGAGGGCAGGAATGAATATATCTCCCGACTTTGCAGCTTCCCGCTGCTTATCCTTGACGATTTTGGAATGGAACGGGGAACGGAATACGGCTTAGAGCAGGTCTACAACGTGATTGACAGCCGTTACCGCAGCGGCAGGCCGCTGATCGTCACGACTAATCTCACGCTGGAGGACTTGCAGCACCCGGAGGACACCGCCCACGCCCGCATTTATGACCGTCTGATTGAAATGTGTTCTCCTGTCCGCTTTACCGGGAGCAACTTCCGAAAAGCCACGGCGCAGGAGAAAATGGGACAACTGAAAAAGCTGATGAACAGAAAGGAGAGCCGCCTATGACCAACACCCCAAAGAATGACCGCAGCACCCGCCGCCCGGATTGCGTGACGGAAATCCGCATAGGTAATTCTGTCCTTGTCGTTTCCGGCTATTTCAAGCAGGACACCACCGCCACCGCCGCCGATAAAATGCTGAAAGTGCTGGAAGCGGAAGCTGCTACACAAAAATCGGCAATTTGACGGGACGTAAAGAAGCAGAAAGGACTGTACAGCCAGCCCCGGCGTGTGGTATGATAGTCATACGGAATAGTGGGGCTGGCTGTCGGAAATGGAGGACACTATGTTAAGACAGACCACCCGAAACCTTATTACCGCCCTTTATCCGAGATTATCCCACGAGGACGAGCTGCAAGGTGAGAGCAATTCTATTTCAAACCAGAAGCGTATTCTTGAAACCTATGCGAAGCAGAACGGCTTTTCCAATCTGCAATGGTACACAGATGACGGTTATTCTGGGGCGAACTTCCAAAGACCCGGTTTTCAAGCCATGCTTGCGGACATTGAAGCCGGAAAAGTCGGCACCGTTATCGTCAAGGATATGTCACGGTTAGGGCGAAACTATCTGCAAGTGGGAATGTATACGGAAATGATTTTCCCACAGAAAGGCGTCCGCTTTATCGCTATCAATGACGGAGTGGACAGCGCACAGGGCGACAATGATTTTGCCCCTCTGCGGAACATTTTTAACGAATGGCTGGTGAGAGATACGAGCAAGAAAATCAAAGCAGTAAAACGGTCTAAGGGTATGAGCGGGAAGCCCGTCACGAGCAAACCCGTATACGGCTACTTTATGGACGAGGACGAAAATTTTATCATTGACGGGGAAGCCGCCCCTGTTGTGCGGCAGATTTACAGCTTGTGCCTTGCCGGGAACGGGCCGACCAAGATAGCCCGTATGCTCACAGAGCAGGAGATCCCCACGCCGGGAACGCTGGAATACCGTCGGACGGGAAGCACCCGCCGCTACCACCCCGGCTATGAGTGCAAGTGGGCGACCAATACCGTGGTACATATCCTTGAAAACAGGGAGTACACGGGCTGTCTGGTAAACTTCAAGACGGAGAAGCCGTCCTACAAGACCAAGCACAGCGTAGAGAACCCCATTGAGAAACAGGCGATTTTCGAGAACCACCATGAGCCTATCATTGACACCCAGATGTGGGAGCGTGTGCAGGAGTTACGCAAGCAGCGCAAACGCCCGAACCGCTATGATGAAGTGGGCTTATTCTCCGGCATACTCTTTTGTGCCGACTGCGGCAGCGTCCTTTACCAGCAGCGTTACCAGAACGCCACCCGCAAGCAGGATTGTTATATCTGCGGGAGCTACAAGAAGCGTACCCGTGACTGTACGGCGCACTTTATCCGCACCGACCTGTTGACCGCCGGAGTGACCGACAATCTGCGGAAAGTCACCAGCTATGCAGCGAAGCACGAAGCCCGGTTTATGAAGCTGCTGATCGAGCAGAACGAGGACGGGGGCAAGCGCAGGAACGCCGCAAGGAAAAAGGAGCTGGAAGCCGCCGAGAAGCGTATCAGCGAGTTATCCGCTATCTTCAAGCGGCTGTATGAGGACAGCGTGACCGGGCGCATTTCAGACGAGCGTTTCACGGAGCTGTCGGCAGACTATGAAGCCGAGCAGAAAGAACTGAAAGAGAGAGCCGCCGCTATCCGGGCAGAGCTTTCCAAAGCGCAGGAAGCCACGGTAAACGCAGAAAAGTTTATGAATGTTGTCCGCAAGTACACCAGCTTTGAAGAACTTACCCCTACCCTTTTGCGTGAGTTTGTGGAGAAAATCGTTGTGCATGAGTGCAGCTATGACGAGAACGGCACACGCAGACAGGACATTGATATTTATTACTCTTTCGTTGGCAAGGTAGACCTGCCCGAATGACCGCCCGACCTATCCGGCGCAATGCGCAAACGCCGGATAGGAACGGCAAAATTTTTTACACTTCTACTACTTCTTTATCACACATCAGCAAATATCTACGAATTAAAATGCATTCCATCCGAGATAGTTTCGGACCTAGAAAACGCTGATATTATTATTTCGACACATGTTTGCGCACAGGCGTTATGCAAATTTGATTGGGCAAAGGAGAATATAGATTTACTTATTGTTGACGAGGCACATCACACTCCTGCAAAAACGTGGATGGATATTATAGAGCGATTAAGTGTTGCAAAGAAGATTTTGTTTACGGCAACCCCACTGCGGAATGACAAAAAACGAATACCTGCTGATATCATATTTTTCTATTCTATGCGGCAAGCATACGGGGATGGCGTATTCAGCAAGGTAGAATATATTCCTGTTGAACCCGGAGAGAACGAAGATGTTTCTATCGCAAAAAAGGCGGAAGAAATAATAATAAATCACCGTTCGGAAGGACGCAGTGAATCTGTTCTGGTGAGAACCGATACGCAATCTTCTGCAAAGGAATTGCTTGATATATATAATGCACATACTTCTTTGAGGTTAGAGGTGATCGATAGCTCTAATACGTTTTCCACGAATAAAAAGTGCATAGAAAAACTGTATCGTCAAGAGTTGGACGGTATTATTTGTGTAAATATGCTTGGAGAGGGCTTTGATTTTCCGAGTTTTAAAATAGCGGCTATCCACGCTCCTAAAAAGACATTGATGGGAACACTGCAGTTCATCGGAAGATTTGTTAGACCTACTGAAGCAGCTGAAAGCGTTGCTTGTTTTATAGCAGTTAATAATGAAAACCTCAAAATAGAAAAAAGAAATTTGTATACGGAAGACGCGATTTGGAACGAGATAATTATCGGACTTGGAGATGCGGTCGTTGCGGGCAAAATAGAGGAGCAGGCATTTATTAACAAATTTGAAGAAACAGAAATCGCTTCCGCCGATTCTTTCCATCTGGAGATGTTGAATTTTGCATGCCATACAAAAATCTATCGAGCGGATGATTTTAATGTACATGCCGATTTTCCGAAAGAGTTAAATATACATTATCTGATAACAAGAAACGAGGATGATGAAACAGTCGTAGGTGTTGGGGTTAATCACACTAATCCAAAGTGGCTCAGCGGAGATAATAAAATCAATCGAACTTACCAGCTATATGTTATCCACTTTCAAAGAGAAGAAGAATTGCTGCACATTTATTCGCAGAATCATTCCAAGGTATTATGTGATAAACTGGCCAAGTCGTTTTGTACTAACCCGAAATCTTTGGCAAGTTCAATTGCACAAAGAGTGCTGGGGGAGATGAATAATTTTGAGATTTTCAGTGCAGGATTAACGAATATGCAGAGCAACTCGGGGGAGGCATATCGCGTATTGACAGGTGCTAATGTCAGTAATGTGATAGAAATGAATGCAGGAAGATTATATGCTGCAGGACATATGTTTTGCAAAGCGACGGTTGTTGACGGGCAGAACACAAGGGATATTTCAATTGGATTTAGTCGTGATTCAAAAGTTTGGAGCAGCGAATATCGTTCCTTATTTGAATATATTAATTGGTGTGATGAACTGGGCAAAAAGATAAACAATCGCGATATTCGCATGAAGACAAATTCTAATTATGATTATTTACCTGTGCCTACTCAACTTGTGTCATATCCTGAAAAGATCTTTTGCGCAGAGTTTTCGAAAGATACTTATTCCGTCAATCCAAGTGTCCGATTAGGCGAGCTCAGCATATTCTTAGTTGATTTTGAGATAAAAATACTAAACACTGCAGCAGATAAGCGTAGCGTTTGTTTTTCGTTGTGCTATGCAGATGATGAATTTTCATATAAATGTGATGTTCAGGGGGTATATACTGCATTAGGAGATGAATTAACGGTTTTGGGAATGGATATGTTGATGTCGCAATATTTGACAGAGAATCCGCTCACCTTTTTCACTGTAAAATACGATATGATAATTGGCAGTGAAATTGTTAAGCCGAAGTTTGATAATAAAGTTTTCAATCAAGAGGATATTGTACCGATTGATTGGGCGCAGTATAACACCAATGTAAAGTATGAGTTACGGACAAAGAGAGGACCGCGAAATGGAAAAAAATCAATCCAAGAAGCGCTTTTTGATTTATTACAGAGTAAACCGGAAAACGATTATATTGTTTTTGACCATTCTAATGGAGAAATGGCGGATTATTTAACTTTTTCAGAAACTGAGAATGAAATGATAACTCGATTATACCATGTAAAAGGGCATAAACGAAAAGCATATAATCATAGTGTTACAGAAGTATATGAAGTAATCGGTCAAGCTGTTAAATCAATTAAGTGGTTCATGCCAAAAAGTGAATTTATCAAAAAAATGAAAAATCGACAAAATAATCGACATTTTGTCATGAAAAAAGGAGCATTTAGCGACCTTTTAAAGTTAATCAAATCCGACGAAAAAAGATTTGTAGGTGAAGTGGTGGTAGTGCAACCGGGACTAAGTCCATCCTGTAATATGTCAGCTGAGGTGGCTGAATTACTAGCGTCAACGCAAAGCTATGTGAAGAGTGCCGGTGCTGTCAGAAAGGTGCTTTTTTGGGGCTCACCGTGATGAAATCCTTCGGGGTTAAAAATTGTTTTGGGTAGGAAAGCTTCAAACGGTTTAGTTGTTAGATAAGCCTAATACAGTAAAAAAACAAGAGACAAAAATGCAAAAAGTCAAGGAGAAGCGCATAATTGATGGACGCTGTTCAGATAGAGCTTTTAGAAGAGTTTTAGTATGTGGACACAATTTGCTGGGATATATTGAGTGCCGAAAAAAGATGTCGTCGCTTACATAGAACAGTTTGGATGGAACTCAGATGTGCACCTTAATAACTTTTCATTGATTGAAACTGACGAAAGTAGCGGTGCCTACTTTTTTTTGACGCTTATGATATGATCCCGATCAATACCGTTAACCCGGCAGATACTGAGCAGACAGTGATGACCCTGAACGGCAAGAAACGTAATTTGCACCGCAACGACTTCTTGAAAATCGCTGATACCCGTTCGATGGAAATAACATTTGCGTGGGAAATCATCGACAGACTAAAGGAATATAAAAGCGAATTGATCTGGAAAATGGAAGAATCATATTTGGCAGATGAATTAAAGGAAAGATTGATTTTGCTGATTGAAGAGAGAATCAATTCAATTTAAAAGTATATGTGGTAATATAGATATAAGGAGGAGTTATTTATGTATCAGTCAGAGGAAAAAGATTGGAAGCTGTATCGCGAAAAGCTGCCCGAATGGCAGGAAGCGTATATGGAGCGGCTGATAAAAGAATACGTCGAGCTGCTCAACGGAGATAAAGCGGCGTCCGAAAAATTCTGGGCGCTTGACAAGCGTATTCGTGCGGACAGAAGGAGCTTAGGTGTCCGTGTTATCGAAGAAAGGCGCTCAAAACTGCAGAACATTCTGACCGGCTTGATCATCGAACACGTTATTTCAGTAGATGATTTGCAGGATTTCAGCGAGGAGCTTCGGGAATCTACAAGCCTCTGGGTTCAAACGTATTGCAAAAACTTAGAATCATAAACGGGAACAGGCTCGGTGTATTTTTCACCGAGCCTGCTGTTTTTTCTCAAAACACCCCTTACGGATACACAAACAAATCTCAATTTTACTCGAATTAATTATTCGAATAAACTGAGATTAATTCGAATAACTGTTGACTTATTCGAAAATAATAGATATAATAAGAGCGGGTGATAAAAATGCTTTCGAAAGATTTGATAGAATTAATACAACAAATTCAAAAAAACGGTTCTGAGGATAATCGGATTGAGATAAAAAAAGCTGCCGGAGGATGTCCGAAGATTTATGACACACTCTCCAGCTTTTCCAATCAATCCGGAGGCGGCGTTATCATTTTTGGCATTGATCAAGATAATGATTTTGATTTATGCGGCGTTTATGATGCTGATGATTTACAGAAGAATATTGTATCAATGTGCAAACAGATGACGCCGGTTGTCCGTCCTGTGTGTACTGTCGCGACGATAGATGAAAAGGTGTTTGTCAGTGCTGAAATTCAAGAGATAGATATGTTTGAGAAGCCTTGCTTTTATACAGGAGCAGGCAGGCTGAAAGGTTCCTATATCCGCGTTGGTGACAGCGATGAGCATATGACGGAATATGAGATTTATAGCTATGAGGCGTTTCGCAAAAAAATACAAGATGAGATTCGTGTGGAGTCCAGGGCTGAAATAGAAGATATTGATACGGATAGCTTTGCGTTATACTTATACAATCTCCGCCGAACAAAGCCGCAGCAAGGAAATCTTGCAACGGAAAAGGTGATGAAGCTACAGGGCTTTTCGGACGGTCAGAAGCCTACTTTGGCAGGCGTTATGATGTTTGCTGATTATCCGCAAGCATTTTATCCGCAGCTGTGTATCACCGCGGTTTCCGTGCAAGGATATGAGATCGGCGATTTGGGAGATTTATCGCAGCGCTTTGATGATAATGAACGGATTGAAGGAACAATTCCGCAGATGCTTGAGGAAGCATTGAGCTTTATCCGACGCAATATCAAAGTCAGAACCATTATTGACCCTACGACAGGCAAGCGCGAGGATAAGCCGGAATATCCGATTGTAGCATTAAGAGAAGTTATTCTCAACGCACTGATTCACAGAGATTACAGTATTCATACGGATTTATCGCCTATTACAATTCGCATTTTCAAAAACAGAATAGAAGTGGAGAATCCCGGCGGTTTATATGGCAGAATGACGATAGACGAGCTGGGGAAAACAATAGCGGACACGCGTAATCCATTTATTGCAAAGGCAATGGAAGTAATAGGAAAGACTGAAAACCGTTTCAGCGGAATTCCCATAATCAGAAGGTTAATGAAGGAGTATCATCTGCCGGAGCCGTTGTTTGAAAGCAGGCGCGGCGTATTTAAAGTGACGTTATTCAACCATCAGGAATCAACTGAAAAAACGGATGGGAATCCGTTAACGAATCAGATTTTGGAATATTGTTCCGTTTGGAGAACAAGAGCGGAATTGAGGGAACGGTTCAGCCACTTAACGTCATCCTATTTGATGAGTTATTTTGTCAACCCGTTGGTGGCACAGGGAAGGATTGAACTCCGTTATCCGGAAAAACCACGAAGCTCAAAGCAGGAATATAAGACGGTATGAAGCAAAATGTTGCAAAAACAATAAAGAAAAGCTGACTGGAGATTTATTATGCTGGCAATTAAGACAACGGAAAAGCTGACGGGTGTAACCGTCAGCGGAACATATGGAGAATTGAACGCATTGTATGATGCGCTGTCAAACGTTACGGGTGAGGAAGAATCTTATCCCGAGCTTGAAGCATGCAGAATTCGTGTGCTTGGTCTGTGCTATGATATTCGCCACGCTTATCAGGGCGACAGAAACAGAGGAAAAAACGAATACGGCGAAGAGATATTCTCGTTCGAATATCTCTGGCCCGAGATGATTTTCATTTTTGCGGTGCTTGATGAATTCAACAGACTTTCGGAAGGCAGCCGATGCTATTTGAAGCAGGAAGGCGCAGAGAAGCTGTTTTATCATCCCGAAACAAAGGACGCGCTCTTGGAACGCCTGCCTGACGATATCGCATATGTGCGTTATTTTCAAAACCTTATCAAAAACGCTTTTCAGAGAACGATCGCCCCAAATCGGTTTAAGAAAATCATGTCGGATTATGAGAATGATTACAGCTATTCATATGCTCGAACGAGGCGTTATTTCATGCGTTTCTGTCCTCAGTGGGTAGATATTCAGAATGTAAAGTATCTTAAACGTGCGCCTGAGAAAAGGAAATCCTATCTTGCAACCATAGCAGAGAAGATCATGTTTGACAACCTGGATTATGATGCAATGGAAGATGCTGTCTTCGGATTTGCAAAAGAAGAAGGGGTACCGTATTATGAGATAGAATTGAATGGCATGGAATATCCTGACGATATAGAGTGGTAACAGCGGTATAGACAGAATCAATAATTGACGTAGAGAATTCTGAAAGAAATACAGGTTTGATCAACTTGAAAATTGCTTTTTTTATAATTTAGGTGTATTCTTTGAAATAAAACGAAAAATATCAGAAAATCAAATAATTCTTATTGAATTTCTTGTGATTAGGTGTTATACTATATATGGAGGTGTTTGAAATGCTAATTGAGTTCAGCTTTAAGAATTATAGGTCGTTTCGCGATCAAGCGGTTCTTTCACTGGAAGCATCCGGTCTTGGAACTTTTAAAAGCAGTGT
>CACWTQ010000034.1 GCA_902763835.1 uncultured Ruminococcus sp.
TAAGTTATTTCATCGGCTTTTTGGAAAATCTCGTCTTTAGAATATTGAACATCTGTTTCAATATTATCAAGAGCCTTAGCTATTTGCTTTTTCAAATGATACTGAATAAATTCCAGTCTTTCTCCTGCAAGGTATCTCGCGTACTCACTGCGAACCTTGTTATTATCAAAAAAGCCGGGGAAAAGAAGTCTTCTCAACTCTTCAACAACGTTAATGAGGATTTCTTTATTTACAATATTGTCCTTATCTATTCTGCAAGTCAGTTCATCTTTATTATAGCTTTCAAGAAGCATTTCGACAAGCTTCGGAACATTTTGATTATTGTTTTCGCTTATGCCTTTTTCAGAACACATTTTAATTCACACCTTTTTCTTTAATCATATTAAACATATCAGAAAACAGGAAAATTCCTTCTCAATATTATTATAAATGTTATTGTCGTTAAAGTCAATATGTTGCATAATAATTTATTTATCTCAATTTTCGAGGAATATCAAGAATTTTTTTACATAATTTAAAAATATACCTTGACAGGTGAGGTATATAATGTTATAATGGTATCAACAAAGATAAAGGAGATGATTTTTATGTCAGTGACTTCCGATTTAATAAGAGGCAATACTGATACAATTATTCTGGGTCAGCTTCTTGTTCACGACAGCTACGGCTATGAAATCAACAAGTCAATTTCAAACATCTTGGGCGGACTTTACGAGCTTAAAGAGGCTACGCTCTACACGGCTTTCAAGCGGCTTGAAGAGGCAGGTTACATATCCTCCTACTGGGGCGATGAAACAACAGGTGCAAGGAGAAAATATTATACAATTACTCCTCTCGGCAGACAGGCTCACGCACGAATGCTTGAAGAATGGAACACCTCAAAGGAAATAATCGACAAATTAGTTAATATCGTTACAGACGAGAAAGGAGCAAATTTATGAACGAACGACTGAAACAATATTTTGACTCGCTGTTTGAGGACGCACCCGACACAAAGGAAATGAGCGAGCTGAAAGAAGAAATTTTCCTTAACACACTCGACAGATACAACGATTTGCTTTCACAGGGAAAAAGCAAAGACGCAAGCTTTACACAGGCAGTGGCAAGAATAGGCAACATCGAGGAGCTTATTTCACTTTGCAACATTGATACAGACAGAAATAATTATTATTCCGAGGAAACACTTAACGAAAATAACAAAAAGCGTAACACACTGTTAATTACCGCAAGCGTGATTTACATACTCTCCGCACTTATCCCTATTGCATTATATGGAACAAATGTAATGTTTGCGATAATAATTTCGATTTTCGGCATTGCTATTGCGTCGGGACTTTGTATTTACAGCATTAATCTTAAAATCGACCCCGAAACCTTTTCAAGGGTTATCGATTCCAAAAAAACAGATAACGGAGAAGAGTACTCCGTTGAGGATTTTGAAAAGAAAAGGAGGTTTAATAACATTGTATTATCCGTGGGAATTTCGCTGTTTATCATCTCCCCTGTTCCGTTTTTCTTTTCTGCGTATCTGCATGAAAAGTCACAGCCGGGTGCAGGCACTGTTATGATTAACGGAAATGTTATTGCAATAATTACGGCAATTATATTTTGTACTGCGGTGGCTGCCGAAATGTTTTACAAGGTAAACAAGCTTGATATAAGACGTTTTTCTTCGTCCGATATGGTTGAGGATTTCAAAACTTGGAACAGAATTAAAAACAAGGTCAGCGGTTTTATCAGGATTTTTGATGTGATTGTATTTTTGGCAGCTGCATTTATTTATGTTATCGGAGGAATTAAAACAAATGAGTGGATTGTTTTATCCATAAACTTTTTGATTGCGTTTGTAATCACTCGTATTATCAGGCAGTTTTTTGAGCTTGCTAAGGTTTTAAAGAAATAAGGGAGTGTGTTTTTTATGAAGAAGTGGATTATTATTAAGCTTACTTCTCTTTTCTTAGTGCTTTTTCTTTTGGTGGGAATGATGATAGGAATGCTCAACAACGGAAGTTCCCTTGAAACATCTTCCGATTATTATGGTTACTCTGTTCCATACAATGGGGCTTACGAATACGTTAATGACAGCTACTATACCTCCAGCCCCGATGAACCGTACATAATCGGCGGAGGTACAATCGACAGCAAAAGTATAACCGATATTTACATTGACTGGATAAACGGCAACATTGATATACTTGAAACCGATGATACAGCAATAAGCATTAACGAGGATAACGGACATAATTCGGATTCATACAAGCTTCGTTACAGGATTATTAATAATACATTGGAAATAAGATATATGGAAGAATATATGCCCTATTCGACTTCCGACAGCGGAAAAAAGCTTACGATTAACCTGCCCGAAAAAGAAAAAGGTAAATTCAAAATAAAGACCAACACAGTAAAATCCGATATACTTGTTCGTGATGTGACAATAGACGAGCTTACGGCAGCAAACAAAACAGGAAATCTAATTGTTAATAACGGAAAGATTTACAATCTGAATTATACCGCAGACGAGGGCAGTTTTTATACAAATTGTACGTCAAACAGCATTTCGGTTGACGTACACAGAGGAGCTATCGACTGCACTTTGGACACTTCCTCTAAAAATGTCGATTTGACTTTGTATGACGGAAATATAAATGTTCGTCTTCCGAAAGACATTCCCGGATATCTTGCTATACTGGACTTTTCGCAGCTTCACGGAAGTGTCGGACATTTCAGCGAATTTGAAAATGCAGCGGAAGAAAATGAATATGATTACAAGGATATTTTAAGATACGGTGACGAGTCGCTGTACATTAACGCCGCAATGGGCTTCGGTGATTTCCGCATACTGAAAAAATAATATTTGCGTACTACTTTTATTTAGGAACTGTTGGGAAATAAGTTGAACAATTTAGACGCAGGATAATTTGTTCTGTGTTAGGCACAACACCGCAGGAATACTGACGTATTTCATGTTGTAACGACACACAGGGCAAATTAGACAAGTATAAATGTTCAAGTTATTTTCTGACAGTTCCTTAGCATATATACCCCAAAAGAGGAAAGCCGTTCGTATTTACGGACGGTTTTTCTTCTGTATAAAAATATATTGTTAAAATATTAAATCATAATTACGAATTACGAATTATTTTAATGTCAACCCACATTGCAGGACGTACGGCATTCATACCAACAATCGCCGAGCTGCCGTAAAAATCAACATCTCCCCCATAATCAACATCAGCCACATAATTCTGAACATTTCCCGGAGAACGCAGCCACCACCACGAACAGCCGTTTTCAGCAACAAACAAGCCTTTACTTTTTGCAAACGGAGTTGCTTCAATCATTTTATCTTCATTAGATTTCAAATATTCCGCAACTTCACTGATATTTAAAAGAAATACTTTATCCGTAGAGGGTCTTCCGCCCTTAGTATTAAAAAACGGATTATCGGGATTATTAAATGTTACCTCTTTAATAAGATTTTTCTCTTTATCGTTAAATGCAGCCGAAATAAAATCGTTATTAAGCCATTTTCTCATTTGACTGTTTTCCCATGTGGTAAAAGTCGGATTATTATTATAAGGCATACAATCAATACCGTTAGTTGTAATAATTAAAGCTCTGTCATTCTCTGCTTTTACTACCTGCCATTCAATCGGATATTTTGAATATCCGTCGTTATAAAAATAATTTCCGAATGTTATCTTTCGAGGCAATTGATTTATGGCGGAATTATTTTGCGAATTAAACGAATTGTCGTGAGATTGTTTAAAGCTTTCCTTAAAGGATTTACGTCTGTTTTCGTTTAAGAATGCAAGCGAAATCCAAACGGCAGGTCTAACGCAATTCACACCGTAAAAACGTTCGCTTCCGTATTTATCGACATCTCCGCCGTAATCGACATCTGCCGCATACTCTTCTGTGTTTCCCGAAGAACGCAGCCACCACCACACATTTCCGTTTGGTGCAATAAACACACCTTTATTGCGTGCATATGCTGTAGGCTTTACAATTCTTTCATTACTGGTCGGAAAATATCTTTCTACTTCTTCGATACTGAGCAGAAATACATTATCCTTAGTTTTTCCACCGTTATCGGTTCTATATGTTACATTTTTGTAATTCATCAATTCCGATTCAATAATAAGATGTTTTTCAGATTCAGTGAAAGCTTCGTTGTAAAATTCAGTGTTGAGCCATTTTCTCATTGACGACTTTTCCCAATTTGAATTACCCTTTGTGTCGCTGAAATTTCTGACATCAATTCCCATAAAGGTAATAATTAAAGCTTTATCTTCCTCTATAGCGAGAATTCTCCATCTAAGCGGCATTTTAGGATTATTCACAGCCACATGATAGCTTCCGAATTCAACAAATTCACCGTTTGACTTCAGGTCATACTGCATACTTTCGACTTCTTTATTTCGCCTTATGTCCTCATTCAAAATAGCAGGCATAGTTTCTGCCGAAATGTTTTCAAATTCGTTTTGCAGCTGAACATTTGCTTCTAAACATTGGTTCAGATTGTCAGCACCTAAGTTATCGTTATTCGGTTCTGATACAGACTTGTTTTTCGCAGGCTCGGTTTTAGCGGCTTTTGCTACTGCTCTTTTGACAGGAATATCTGCAATGTCATCAAGCATCTCGTCAACCGTTTTATAACGTTTTTCCGTACTGAATTCGCAGGCTTTGAGGATGACCTCAGAAAATTCGGGAGAAACCTTTTTAGGCGGAGGAAGCTCCACACCGCTCATTCTTTTATCGATAGCATCTTCAAGATTCATTTCTTCTTCAAAAGGAAAAAGAAGTTCGTTAGCCAGCTGATACAAGCATATTCCAAACGAATATATATCTGCCTGACTTGTATACACCTCGTCAATATTCGATTTTGCACGATATATCTCGGGGGCAAGATACCCCGGTGTACCGGCAAAAGTTCTTGCTGCACCTGTTTTCTTTGATATGTTAAAGTCACCCAGCTTATAAGTTCCCCAGTCATCAACGAAAAAGTTGTCAAGCTTTATATCTCTGTGAATGATTCCCATTTTGTGGGCGGCTTGAATACCTTTACCGATATTGGTAGCCAATTCGATAACATTTTTTTCGGAAAAATCAAACTGCTTTGTTTGAATGAGGGTTGCAATGGCAGTCAAGTATTCCATACGGATAAGATAATAGTAACCCTCAAATACTCCGTTAATATAAAGTTCCTTGGTATCCTCTTCCTCATATGAAACTATGTACGGACATCTTCTAAGACTGTACATAATTTCCGCTTCCGTTTCCGCTGAACGCTTTTTATTTTCGATGTACTTTCTCTTACGCTCTTCATCAAAAAAATGTGTACCCTCGGCGGTTATAGGCTCGATTTTCAGTGCGGAAACCATTGTACGGTTTGCAGACCTTTTTGCTTCGACCTTATAGACTGCACTGAATGCACCCGAGCCGATTTTCTGCTTGATATGCCAATTTTCCCAAAGCGGTTGTTTTATTTGCTTTAATATTTCCTCTATAATATCATTCGTGTTCATTATCAACAACCCCTGAGTTAAACTCGAATTACAATACAAGTGGTATTGTCAACACCACCGTGTTCAAGTGCCCTTTCAACAAGAGCATTAGCAGGATTTTCGTTATCTTCGTTGAGAATCTCTTGAATTTCATCGTCTTCACACATATCTGTCAAACCGTCGCTGCAAATCATCATAGTCATATGAGTTGTCGGAAAATATCCCGACGGAACGGCTTTAGGTCCTATTCCTCTGTTATCAACACCGAGGAAAGATGTAATTGTATGAGTATCGGGACTGTTTTTTGCTTCTTCTTCTGTGTAAATATTAGCACGAAGCTTTTTAAGAGCCAAAGTCTGATCCTCCGTTATCTGAAACAATGCTCCGTTTTGCAGGATGTAAACACGGCTGTCACCAATGTTGTAAACATTCACATCATTGTTATCCATACAAATCATAGCAAGAGTACTTCCGCTCTGATGAGCATGACGCTGACGAACCATTTCGCATATTTCATTATTTGCGGCAGAGGCATAACGATTTACTGTTTCGTTAATCTCGTTCTGCACTGCCGCTCTTATACTTTCCGTATACAAGCCGAGTATGTTCACGGATATCAAGGAAGCTACCTCACCGAACTCTTCACCGCCCATTCCGTCGCAGACAGCGAAAACTCTTCTTTTGTCAAGCAGCAATTCACCCGTCAACATTTCGTTTTCATCGGTACGTATTCCAAGTTCGTCCACATAATAGTTATCCTCATTATGTTCTCTGACACAGCCAACTTGTGTAGCTACAAATACTTTAGCCGTAAGTATTTCCTTATTTACTTCGTTAATCTCTGTTGTGTCAGAGGGTTTCTTTAAGTATCTCAAAAGACCGTCCATATTTTTTACCTCTTATGAATCTCTGTTGCGAATTTTAAGACTTATTCCACTAATCAAAACACAAGCTATACCAATAATAAGAATACAGCCCCAAGCCTTAAGCAAGTTTTCAGATGTATGTTCGTATGAGGCTATCGTTTCCGAGCCTAATACCATATCACGATCTATATAATCAGCAAGCTGTGGATTTTTGTCTATTATCTTAAGTTCAAGGTTAGCAATGTCACCAATACTTCCCAGTGCTGACATACCCCATTTACTGTATGTAATATTTGCAACCTTCTCAGACAATCCGCTGAGTTTAAACAAAACACCGCTCATTACAAGCTGGAGAATAAGTACAAACGGCATTGCAGTCATTGCAACATTCGGGTTACCGGAAACTGAAGATATCATAATGCCCATAATATCGGAACACCAAATAATCAAGAAAAATGTTATAAAATATTCAACTATCGCACTGCCTAAAATAACACCCTCCGACGGGAAGTCAATGAAAATACAGCAAACAACAAGCAGAATCAAAGCCTGCGACAAGCACAAAGCGAAATCGAATATTACATGCGACATTACATACGAGCTTATATGCAAACCCGAACGATACTCGCTGCGTATAGTATTGTGTTCCTTACAGATACGCTGAATAGAGTTAAATATACCAATCCAGATTGCAGCGGAAACAATTGCAAAAAAGCCCGAGTTTGTGGAATCGTATGTATCAAACATATCATCGCCTACAATAGCACAAACCAATAAGGAAATAACAGCTGCAATTGCAATAAATTTCCAGTCTTTCTGATTTTTAAACAAACGTGCATTTTTCTTAACATAAACAATAGTCTGCGTAAATCTTGATGTCTTATGCACAATTAACCCCTCCTGGTTCTCTCATATTTTTCAATGAATTCATCAGCACGTCCTTTACCGCCCTCGTAGTTGATTTCAAAAACAATCTCACTCAGCTTACTAACTCCGAAGAATTTGTAAGCATTCTGAACATCACCGTAATAAGCAAGATGTCCGACTTCATCAGTTTTACTTTTTGCAAGAACAATTACCTTTGTGAACAAGGTTGCCGCATCGTCCGGTGCATGTGTAATAACCATTACAACGTCACCTGTTTCGGTACAGGATTTAAGGTTGCCCATAAGATCAACACGTGTTGCGTAGTCCATACCCGAATCAGGCTCATCGAGAATAAATACTTTCTGGTCACCGATAGCCTGCAATGCTACTTCAAGACGTTTGAACTGACCGCCGCTCAATGTGCCGACAAGATTCTTTTTCAAACTTGTGAGCATCATTCGCTGGATAACTCCCTCAACACGCTCCTTGATTTCTTTCTTTGAATATTCGCCCGCAAGCTTAACATATGCAGCGTCCATAATCGTATCGTAAACGGTATCGTTTACTCTGGTCGTCGGGAACTGCGGAACAAAGCCGATTTTATGCTTAAGCATTTTAAAGTTTTTATACAGATCGAGATTCTCAAACATAACCTGACCTGTAGTGTTGGCTCTGATTTCACCCATTACAGCTTTGATAAAGGTTGTTTTACCTGCACCCGAACCGCCGAGAATAAGGATAAAGTCGCCCGATTCGATATCAAGGTTAATGTCGCTGAGAAGCCTTTTGTTTCCGAATTTGACTTCATCAATATTAACACCCATAACAACAGAGCGGTTTGAGTAATCCTGCTTCTGAATATTAAGATGCACCTCGTTATAAATTATCTCATTTCCAAGGTAAATCAAGGTGGTATTTGCAATATTGATTACATCGAAAATATTAAGCGGACATCTTCCCTGAATGACATTTTTGTTCACAGCAAGACCGTTTACACTTCCGCTGTCGGTGATGTACCACATATTTTGGTAACGTTCGAGAACAGCGTGTTGCCTTGATGCCATAAAGTCTGTCAATGAAATACCGTTTTCGATATTACGTCCGATATTTACCTGAGTCTTGTCATAGAGCGAATAGCGATGCCACGTTTCGCCCATTGCGAACTTAGTACTGTATAAAAGCACTACAGCATCCGAGCGTGGATTCACCAAATTGTCACAGTCAATTCTAAGAATATCTCCGTCATTAAGCTTTATAGCCTTTGAACCTCTTTCGTTAAGCTTTTCAAGCTTAACACCATTGTAGAAGGTTCCGTTCAGGCTGTTATTATCCCTGTAGTAATAATTTCCTCCGTTATCATCATAAACGAATTCTCCATGATTTCTGGAAACAATACCCGATTTCAGTGAGATGTCATTCATAAAATCATTCGACTCTCGTCCGATATTCATACTTCCGGAAAGAGAAACAATACGAACGGGTTTTCCTCTTTCAAGAATTAACAATGTTGCCGGTTTTGGCGGAAGCGGACGATAGTATATTGTTTTATTATCCATAATATGCTATTAACTCCTTATTAAATAATTTACGAAATTCGATAAAAAAAACGAATACCTATATATAATTATAAAACATTTTTAGGTATAATGTCAATAGTGATATTTATAAACAAGATTACAAAGATGTTACACTTTACATAAAAAAAGATATCTCTTGAATTCAAAGAATCAAGAGATATCTTTAAAGCTTAAGAACACAAAATCACACACACCAATACCGATGTTATACAGAACAATGAAGTAATGCCGATAACGGAATGTCTTATCGGATTTATTATGTTATCCTTTTCCGGGAAATCAAATTTAATTTCTTCAAAAGCCATTCCAATAAATATTGAACCTATTACACAAGTCATCGGAATATATCTGTAATCCATTGAGCAGGTGTGAGGATATTGGAATGCAAATTTCACATAGAATACAAAACTGAGTATATAGTAAAATACAATAAATATCCTTTGAACGGTATTCATAAAGCTGCTCTTTCTTACCGTGCAGTACACCGCTGCGGCAATCGAAATCGCTATAAGAATAACATTCAATATAAGAAGTATTCTGCAAAACGGCACTATTCCTGCGACTGTTTCGCTGAAATTATATTCACCGAAAACAGAGGATTTTATTATAGACACAAAAGGATTATATTCAAAATACTCTCCCTCACCGTTTACTACTCTGTTCATAAAAATATTTTTAAACGGGTGATATGAAAAATCAAACAATCTTTCGTATGTAGTATGATATCCTACATATTGATCCGAAGTTTCGGATAATCTCGGCACATATGTTATGGGAACATCAAACTTAACCGAGTTTCGCACGTAAAACCACAATCCCAGCGGCAGGCACACAAAGGCAAACGCAACAAACTGCTTAAAGTAACTTACAAAATTCTTTCCGTTATAGATAACTTTATCCAAAAATATTATTGCAATGGCAGGAGTTATCAATGCAACCGAAAGCTTTGTTGACATTCCCAATCCCACGGAAACAGCTATCAGCATAATATTTTTCATTATAGGCTCTTTTTCCCAAGCAAGTGCCGCATAGAACGCAAGCAGTGTAAAAAGCGTTGACAGATTATCATTGTTCACGCTTCCCGAAAAGATAATGAATGTCGGGTGGAACGTAATAATTGCAAGGGGAATAATTTTCCCCAGACCTCTGAGCTTTAGCTTGTCAAGTGTTCTTTCCGCAACTACAAGGAAACACATTGAATAGAACAATGTCAAAAATTGCAGGCTGGAAATTGCTCTATCGTAGCTCATATTAAATGTTGTGAGCAATCTCATCCACAATGCCGACAAAAAATGATGAAGCGGAGGATGATAGAACTGTGCTTTTGTAGTGGGGTCGAAATCAGGCATTGTAAATCCGTTGTTGTAAAAATGCTCTATATATGCCGAATGACCCTTTTCCCCTCCGAATTTGTATAGGTCGTGCTGCCTCACTCTTCTCGTGTTTGTGAGATACGTACCCAAAATGTAATTTAAACGTATTACAAACCCTGCCGCAAAAAGAAGAATAATAATATTCTGAGTAGTTAATTTTTTATTGATTCCGAGATATACCGCCACGGCAATGACCACAGAAAATCCGAATATCGCAAATGCAATGCCGTTCAGTTGGTTTGTCTTATCAAACAAAACCGTTGCCAAAACCGAAAATACTGCCGAAACGGCAATAACTATTTTCAGAACGAACACATCAACATCGGATTCGCTTCCTATGGCATTATCGGGTTTTACTAAATTTTTTTTATTTTTTGTTCTACTCATTTTTTATCAGCCCTTATTCTCGTCTTTTGTTTCGTGATAGGACTTTTCCGTGTTGACGTTCCAAATCTCCGTTTTATCTGTGGAATTTGACTTGATAGCTTCAACGGCCTTAAATGCCGTTACCATTGAATGATCCATATTATTGTAGCGGTGCTGACCGTTACGTCCGATACAGAAGAGATTGCCGTACTTGTTAAGCTGGGCAATAAGGGTATCAATCTGAGCGTATGTGTCAAAGTAAGCAGGGTAAGCTTTTTTGATACGTTCACGGTGGGAATCGATAACTTGGTCTGTTGTGATGATACCCATAGTTTCAAGCTCCTTTGAAGCAAGCTTTATGCACTCCTCGTCAGTCATATTCCAGAAGCTGTCGCCCTCCTCACAGAAGTACTCAAGACCAATCCATACAGTCTTCTCGGGATCTTTGACAAGGTACGGACTCCAGTTATTGAAAATCTGAATTCTTCCGAGCTTAACATTAGTATCCTGAACATAAATCCAACAGTCGGGAACAATATTTCCGAGAGTTTTAATATCCGTTTCGTTTTTAAGGTTAAGCTTGTCAACAAGCAAGCCTACTGTAACGAAATCTCTGTAAGGCAAACCTTTTGCAATGGCAACAATATCTTCACTCGGCTTGTCGCCTGTCATACCTACAACAAGATCCTTTACAGGCATTGTCGAAACGAACAAATCACCTTCAACCGTAACACTGCCATTTTCTGTTTCGCATACAACCTGAGTTACCTTGTTTTTATTAAGAACAATATTCTTAACGCTGTAACCCATTTTGATTGTACCTCCGAGCTTTTTAACCTCATCGGCTACGGTTTCCCACAATTGACCGGGACCGTACTTCGGATACCAGAACTCCTCGATAAGAGAGGTTTCAACTTCCTTGTTGTTCTTCTTGCCGCCGAAGGCTTTGCCGAACATATCCTTTAAAAGGGCACGGATAGAAAGACCCTTTACACGCTGCGCACCCCAGTCTGCGGAAATCTCGCTCGGGTGACGACCCCACAGCTTTTCTGTGTAGCCCTCAAAGAACATACTGTAAAGCTTTTTACCGAAACGGTTTATATAGAAATTACCGAGGCTTGTTTCGGGCTTTTTGAACATTGCCGCTTTCAGATAGCTGAAGCCTGCCTGCATTGTGGTAACAAAACCCATATTCTTAATGGTTGACCATTTCATCGAAATAGGATAGTCGAAGAAATGCTTGTTGAAGTAAATTCTTGAAATGCGTCGTCTGATGAGCATTACTCTGTCTTCCTTGTTCGGGTCGGGACCGCCCTTTTCAAGCGGCTTTTCACGTCCGAGCTTTTCATCGTCAAAGCTGTTCACACCCTGAATCGGCATCATAGACTTCCACCAATTCATAACGCTGTCGTCCTTAGAGAAAAATCGGTGACCGCCGATATCCATTCTGTTGCCATTGTATCGTACAGTTTGAGAGATACCACCGATTACGTGCGACTCTTCAAGAATTTCAACCTTATATTCCTTATTGCCGCCGTCTTTGAGCAATTCGTAAGCAGCGGTAAGTCCAGCAGGACCCGCACCGATAATTACAACTTTCTTCATTTCTATTCCTCCGAAATATTAATATATAAAAAATTACTCCTCGCAGTTGCGGTAAAGAATGAATTTCCTTGCACAGAAATTCCATATATATACCAATACGGTAGATACAAGTTTTCCTATTATATAGTATTTATCTACAGGAATAATCAAGCCGAAAATCTGTTTTTTCACAAAGAAACCCTCGCCGAAAATTCCCTCCATTGCAAACGGAGCAATAATCAGCTGAGTTAAACCAAGACCTATTATTCCTATTACCGCAAAAGCAATAAAGTCAAAAACTCTGTTCTTAACCTTAGCCTTTGAGAAAACCCAAAAAGTTGATATCACATAATTCACCGTCAAACCGGCAATGAAGCCGAAAACGGTTGCGATTGATTCCGACATATGAAAAAGCTCTCTGAACAATATCAGAACTCCAATATCGGCAACCGTAGCGACACCGCCCACAAACACACTTCTGAAGAACTGTATAAATGTATTGTTTGTTTCCGCAACAAACAGCGAATTGAACCATTTGCCGATAAAGCTTTTCTTTTGAGAGTCACCGACTGCGACTGTAGAATTTTCACTCATATTATATTACTCCGTATTTTAAAAAATTAAAATTGTCACAAACAATTACTATAATATCACACTTTAACAGATAAAACAATATTTAAAATCCGATTTTTTTTAATTTTCCGATATAGACATAAAAACGGCTAAAGAAGTAGAAAAAATCTACTTCTTTGTAATGTAACAGCACTGTAAATTCTATCGATTTCCAATTATTGTTTCAGTTTGCATATTTCCGATTTTAAATTTCATTTATAAGAGCAGGAATATCCTGTCAGGCATTTGCGATAAAATCCTGATCGTCGTGAGTAGCTCCCGTAAGCTCGATATCTTCTCCGGAAGTCATTATAAAATCGCAGCCGCTCTCGTGATCTCTGCCCTCAATATATGACACCCAAGGTCCCGGAGTTGCCTTGCTGCACCGCACCTCGATTTTCTTAAGCTCTTTATCTGTCATCAACAGTTCTCCTCAAAACTTTTAAAAACTGCACTTAAAATAAAGAAATAGTATTACTTTAAGACTGTTTATTTTCCTTTTCAGCAAGCATATCATTTATAAGGTTAGCACACATATAAACGTTACCGCCGCCCATTGTCAAAATAAGGTCGCCCGGCTGTGCATTTTCGCAAACGTACTTTGCGGCATCTTCAAATGTGTCTATGCACTTCGAACCGCTGACCTTATTGCCGAGGTCGGTGTTGTATATGTTGTAAGTGTTTGTTTCTCTTACGGGGAGAATTTCAAGGATAACCGCTTCGTCAACGATAGACAATGCGTTCGCAAAATCGTCGAGAAGTACAGCCGTTCTTGAATATGTATGCGGCTGGAAAACGTTCCACACCTTGCGGAAACCCATTTGCATAGCGGCGGAAAGTGTTGCCTTAATTTCGGTCGGGTGGTGAGCGAAGTCGTCCGCAACGGTAATTCCGTTATGCTTGCCGAGAATCTCGAAACGTCTGTGAACACCCGTGAACTTGTGAAGATTTTCCGCTATATCCTCGGGCTTCACACCGAGATAATGAGCCGCAGAAGCCGCTGCAAGGGCATTGTAAACGTTATGCTTGCCCGGCACAGAAAGAGTGATGTTACAAAGCTTTTCGCCGTTATGGAAGAAATCAAAGGAATCGTAAACGGTACTTTGAGGAGATGTCATAACCGCACGATATTCGTTGTTCTCGCCGAAGCCGAACGTTACAACCCTAACAGGAGAATCTTTCACACTGTCAAGAGCATTTTGGTCGTCGCCGTTCACGATGACAGCATTTGAAGTCTGGTTCACGAATTTACCAAACGATTTTTTAATGTTGTCGAGATTCTCAAAATAGTCGAGATGGTCTGCGTCTACATTCAGAATAACCGACACGGCAGGAGTGATTTGCAGGAACGAATCGACATACTCGCAAGCCTCGCAAACGATAATATCGGAAGTTCCGACATAACTGTTGCCGCCGATAAGCGGAAGTGTGCCTCCGATAATTGCCGTAGGTTCAAATTTGCTGCCGATAAGCACTTGGGAAATCATAGCCGTAGTTGTGGTTTTTCCGTGAGTACCCGAAACGGCAACGGAGTTCTTGTAATGTCTTGAAACAATACCGAGCATAACCGACCTTTCGATAGTAGGAATACCTTGTTCTCTTGCGGAAACAAGCTCCGGGTTATCCTGCTTGACGGCAGCCGTATAAACAACAAGTTCCGCACCGTTTACGTTAGATTTATCGTGACCCATAAAAACGGGAATACCGTAGCCCTTGATACGTCTGAGGGTATCGCCGTCGCTTGTATCCGAGCCGCTTACCTTGTAACCCTCGGAAATAAGAATTTCCGCAAGCGGACACATACCCGAGCCGCCTATTCCCACAAAATGAACTCTCTTTATAGTATCGAGAATGTTGTCGTAAGTTTTATCGCAAAATTTATCAACGTACAATGTAAAAGCACCTCTTACTTTTCTACTAAACTTTTTATTAATTGTCTACATAACATTATATATCAATTTCTTCAAAATAGCAACAGAAATATTAACATATAAAGCTGTGGTTTAACAAAAAAATTTTTGTTGAATTGAGCATTAAAAAATGATATCATATATATAATGCGTAATTGTGACAGACGAAATAACGAAAGTTTTTTTATAAAGGGTGATTAAATTGCAGATTAAAAAGAACGACATTATCGAGCTTGAAATTACGGAAATGACAGGTCAGGGAAGCGGAATCGGAAAATATGATGGTATGGCGATATTTGTACCTATGACGGCAATCGGGGATAAAATTTCCGCACGGATTTTAAAGGTCAAGAAAAATTATGCTTTTGCGAAAATCGAAAGTATCATTGTTTCCTCGGAAAGCAGGATTGTCCCCGACTGCGAATGCTATTCGAAATGCGGCGGCTGTGTGTTCAGGCACATTTCCTACGAAGAGGAACTGAAAATCAAACATCAAAGAGTTTTTGACGCACTTACAAGAATAGGTAAAATCGACGGTTTTCATATGAATGACATAATCGGCTGCGAAGAACCGAACGGCTACAGAAACAAATCGCAAATTCCGATTGGCAGAGATAAGGATAACAAAGTCGTAATGGGATTTTACGGAAATCACAGTCACAGAATTGTCGGCAATGGTGAATGCAGTCTGCACCCGAAAGAGTTTGACGATATTGTCGGGATTTTCAAAAAATGGATTGACAAATATAAAATCGATATTTATGATGAGATTTCTCACCGTGGCTTACTCAGGCACTTATATTTAAGAAATGCAGAAAAGAGCGGTCAAATTATGGTCTGTCCCGTGATAAACGGAAACAATCTGCCGCACAGTCGGGAGCTTATCAAAATGCTCACGGATTATTCAGACAGAGTTCACAGCGTAATTCTGAATATTAACAAGGAAAAAACAAATGTTGTGTTGGGCAAAAAATGCGTCACTATTTATGGAAGTGACTTTATCACGGACGAACTGTGCGGACTGAAATTCAACATCTCTCCCCTTTCGTTCTATCAGATAAACAGAAATCAGACAGAACGGCTGTACTCTGTTGCTGCCGAGTATGCACAGCTTAACGGCGAGGAGTTTTTGATTGACCTATACTGCGGCACGGGTACTATAGGACTTTCTATGGCGGACAAGGCAAAAAAAGTTTTGGGTATTGAGATTATTCCGCAAGCGATTGAAAACGCTAAAGAGAACGTTCGTATTAACGGCATTACCAATGCGGAATTTATATGTTCCGATGCGGCAAAGGCTGCGGAGGAGCTTTCCAAAAACAAGACCTCACCCGATGTTGTGGTTGTTGACCCTCCGAGAAAAGGCTGTGACAGTGTAGTTATAGAATCGATATGCAAGATGTCACCAAAAAGGGTTGTTTATGTTTCCTGCGACCCTGAAACTCTTGCACGGGATTTGGCGGTATTTGAGGAAAGAGGATTTAAGGTCGGCAAAGTTACTCCGGTTGATATGTTCCCGAGAACTCAGCACGTCGAGACGGTAGTATTGATGTCACGGGTGGAAGGTAAATAGCCGCGAAAGCACTTGATTTCAGGCACTTTTCGGCTTTCAACAGCTTCAAGCGGGTGGAGCAGGTAATCGTCTGCGGTAACTTATCCAAGGGCAAATCAGGTCAAAAAGTGTGAGAGTTGAGTTGCCACGATAGATGTCAATATGTTGAGTTGCCGAGTTAGATGTTGGGGAGTTGTGGCTGTGAGATAGATGTCAGAGGAGGAGATAAGATGAAACATGGGAAAACACCCGATCCGAATACGATCCATCCGATTGCAGGATATGATAAAGAAATCTATGTAAAGCCCACAATTCAGAATCCGAATATCACTGTCGGAGACTTTACCTATATTGCCGATTCGGAATTTGAGAGTCATGTGACGAACTTTTATCCATGGAGCAAGGATAAACTGAGCATCGGGAAGTTCTGTCAGATTGCAATGGGCGTTGAGTTCATCATGAATGACGCCAATCACCAGATGAGCGCTGTATCCACATTCCCGTTTTATACGCTGGATGGCTGGGATATGGAAGCGCCTTCAGCATCGGATATGCCGTTCAAGGGTAATACCGTAATTGGCAACGATGTGTGGATCGGGCAGAATGCAGTGATTCTTCCCGGAGTAAACATCGGGGACGGAGCAATCATTGGAGCTAACAGTGTTGTCGGCAGTAATATTGCTCCCTATACCATAGTGGCAGGAAATCCGGCAAAGGTCATAAGAAAACGATTTGATGAAGAATTGATCGATCTTATGCTTCGCTTCAAATGGTGGGATAAAAGCATCACAGAAATCAATGAGCTGATTCCTATCCTGACGTGCAGCGATTTGGAAAAGGTTAGAGAGGAATTGAAGGCAAAACTTTAATCTTGGCTGCACTGCTCTTCTTTAACTCGACACAGCATTTGATATTCGGAAAAAACTGCCCATTCTTTTTCTTCCATTGCATTCAAAAGAAGTTCCAGTTCCGAGATTACCTTTGTGAGCCGAGATGGAAGTTCATCACTCTTGCTGTAGTAAATAACCTTGTTTAAACTGTAACGTTTTGAATTAGGAACTGTTGGGAAATAAGTTGAACAATTTAGACGCAGGATAATTTGTTCTGTGTTAGGCACAACACCGCAGGAATACTGACGTATTTCAAGG
>CACWTQ010000035.1 GCA_902763835.1 uncultured Ruminococcus sp.
CACCTTGAAATACGTCAGTATTCCTGCGGTGTTGTGCCTAACACAGAACAAATTATCCTGCGTCTAAATTGTTCAACTTATTTCCCAACAGTTCCTTGTTTCCTGCCGCCGTTGCCGGCAAAATTTTTTGAAAAATTTAAAATTTGATATTGACAAAATTTTTAAATCGTGGTAAAATAGATATACCTCGAAAGGGGTTTTATTTTTGTGCCTTTTTGAGGGAGGCTATAAATTACCGCAAAAACGGAGGTGCCGCTACTATGAGAGTGAAAATTACACTAGCCTGCACGGAGTGCAAACAGCGAAACTACAACACCATGAAAAACAAGAAGAACGATCCCGACAGACTTGAATTTAACAAGTACTGTAGATTTTGCAGAAAGCACACTCTGCATAAGGAAACGAAGTAAGTAACGGAGGGTTACAATATGGCTCAGAAGAAAAAAGCCGACAAGAGTGCGGACGAGCAGCAGGAGAAAAAGTCCTCCGCTAAAAAGTCCGAGTCTTCGGCAAAAACGGACAAGAAATCGTCTGATAAGAAGCCATCGGATAAAAAGTCGGATAAAAAATCCGATAAGAAAGATAAAAAACCGTCTTTCTTTTCCGGAATAGCCAAGTACTTCAGGGAATGCAAGAGCGAAATTAAGAAAATCGTTTGGCCGACTCCAAAGGCTACTTTCAGAAATATGGGTATCGTACTTGTAGTTCTGTTAGTCCTCGGGTTGTTTATTTACGGCCTTGATACGGGCTTGTTAGCATTGCTCAAGCTTGTTATGGACATCTAATCTGAGTTAAATGCCGAAAGGATGATATCTGTGCCGGAGGATTTCAAATGGTATGTCGTTCATACTTATTCTGGTTACGAAAATAAGGTAGCGTCAAATCTTCAAACTACCGTTGAGAACAGAAATCTTCATCACTTGTTTGATGATATCAAGGTTCCCACAGAGATTGTGGAGGAGATTACCGACGGAAAAACCAAAGAGGTTGAACGCAAGCTTTTCCCGGGATATGTATTTATTAAAATGGTGTACACAGACGAGTCTTGGTATGTGGTCAAGAATATAAGAGGCTGCACAGGATTTGTCGGTCCTGAATCAAAGCCCGTTCCGCTTACGGATCAAGAGGCTGAGAAAATGGGCGTTGAAACCCGTACTGTTGAGGTTTCGTACAGTGTCGGAGATCCAGTTAGAATTATCGACGGTCCGCTGGAGGATCTTGTCGGTAATGTTGATAATATCGACATTGCAAATAATAGTGTTCGTGTTATCGTTTCCATGTTCGGTAGAGAAACACCGGCTGACCTTGAACTTAATCAGGTTGAGCCGTTAGAATAAAAAATATGGGCTTTGTCGCAACGTCTGTTCCGGACGCTGCAAAGTGGGAGGAATGAAATTTTTTAAAGCATTCCGTTCTACCACTATTTTTGGAGGTGCAATTAAAATGGCTCAAAAGGTAACAGGATTTATTAAGCTCCAGATACCTGCCGGCAAGGCAACACCGGCACCGCCTGTAGGACCTGCTTTAGGTCAGCACGGTGTCAACATTATGGCGTTCACAAAGGAATTTAATGAACGCACAAAGAATGACGTTGGTATGATCATTCCTGTAGTTATTACAGTTTATGCAGACCGTTCTTTCACATTTATCACCAAAACTCCGCCTGCTGCCGTTCTTATTAAGAAGGCTTGCAACATTCAGAGCGGTTCGGGTGTGCCGAATAAGAATAAGGTCGCTAATATTACCCGTGAGCAGGTCAGAAAGATTGCAGAGCAGAAAATGCCTGATTTGAACGCAGCAAGCATTGAGTCTGCCGAAAGCATGATAGCGGGAACAGCACGCAGCATGGGCGTTGTTGTTGTAGACTAATTTACTGACTGAAACCCGGGTGGGAGGACAGAATCCGCAATTACCACTCAATAGGGAGGAAATTTAATGAAACACGGTAAGAAGTATGTTGATAGTGCAAAGCAGATCGACAAAACAAAATTTTATGAAACTAACGAGGCTCTTGAAACAGTTCTCAAAACTGCAACAGCTAAGTTTGATGAAACTATAGAAGTACACGTAAAGCTCGGCGTAGACGGCAGACATGCCGACCAGCAGGTTAGAGGTGCTATCGTTCTTCCGAACGGTACAGGTAAGAGTGTGAGAGTTCTTGCAATCTGCAAGGGCGATAACGAGGCTCTTGCTAAGGAAGCCGGTGCTGATTACGTTGGTGCTGAGGAGTTTACACAGAAGATTCAGCAGGAGGGTTGGATGGACTTTGACGTTCTTATTACAACTCCCGACTGTATGGGTCTTGTAGGTCGTTTGGGTAAAATCCTCGGTCCCCGTGGCTTGATGCCGAACCCGAAAGCCGGTACTGTAACACCTGATATCGCTAAGGCTATCAAGGAAGCTAAGGCAGGTAAGATTGAGTATCGTCTTGACAAAACTAATATCATTCACTGCCCCATTGGTAAGGCTTCATTCGGTGTAGAGAAACTTCAGGAGAATTTCGATACATTACTTGGTGCTATTGTTAAGGCAAAGCCGGCTGCTGCAAAGGGTCAGTATGTTAAGTCTTGTGCCGTTGCGTCTACAATGGGTCCGTCAGTAAGAATTAACCCCAGCAAGTTCCAGGCTTAATTCTTTGAAATAAGGGCGGTTTTTAAACCAAAAATAAAAAATAGCATTTTGCTATTGACAAAGTTCAGTCTTTGTGATATAATTATTAAGCTGTTCCAAAGACAGCAGGTGCATTTAATGTATAAAGGGATTCTCCCTGCCTGCCGAGGATTGCGTTTCAATTTGTATTGTTATGCCTTTCTCTCGGTGTGTGCTGTGGGAAAGGCTCTTTTGTTTTGAATTTTTATCGGAGGTGAATTGATTTTGCCAAGTCAGAAGGTTCTTGATGAAAAGAAAGCTGTCGTTGCTGCTCTTACAGAACGTTTGCAGAATTCCGTTGCCGGTGTTGTTGTAAACTATAAGGGTATTAACGTGGCTGATGATACTAAATTGAGAAAGGATTTGCGTGAGGCCGGTGTTAAGTACACTGTTGTAAAGAACACCTTGCTAGGTCGTGCAGCTAACGAGGCAGGTCTTTCTGATCTTAACGCAGTTCTTGAGGGTACAACAGCTCTCGCTACTAGTGCGGAGGATCATACTGCTGCTGCCAGAATTCTTTCTAAGTTCGCAGACACTAATAAGGACTTCACTATTAAGAGCGGTTATCTTGAGGGTGAGGTTATCAGTCTTGATACTATTTCAAGCCTTGCTAAGTTGCCGACAAGAGAAGTTCTTCTCGCTACTGTTTGCAACGCATTCAACGCTCCTATCGCAAGCTTTGCACGTGCCGTACAGGCTATCGTTGACAACGGCGGTGTTGAGGAGAGTTTGGCTAAGAAAGCAGCCGAGGGTTCAGCCGAAGCAGCTGAAGCTTAATTTAAGCGTTAGTCATTTTTAAATTTAATTATTACATTTCTAAATTGGAGGTTTACTATTATGGCATCTGAGAAGATTACTAATATTATTGAAGAATTGAAGACACTTACAGTTCTCGAGCTTTCTGAGCTTGTACACGCTGTTGAGGACGAGTTCGGCGTTTCCGCTGCTGCTGCTGTTGCTGTTGCTCCTACAAGTGATAGTAACGCTAAGGAAGAGGAGAAAACAGAGTTCGACGTTGTTCTTAAGGCTGTCGGTCCTGAGAAGATTAAGGTTATTAAGGTTGTTCGTGAGATCACAGGTCTTGGTCTTAAGGAAGCTAAGGCTATCGTTGACGGTGCTCCGAAGACTCTTAAAGAGGCTGTTTCTAAGGACGACGCTGAGTCAATCAAGGCTAAACTCGAAGAGGTTAAGGCTGAGGTTGAGATTAAGTAATTTAGTTTTCACTTACTTTTTACACAAAAGACTGTCAGTTTGACAGTCTTTTTTTTTGTTGCATTTTTAATTGTTATGTGATATAATTTACATATTAGGGGAATTTGTATTAATTTTAGGAGGTTTGATATTATGTTGAAAAACTTATTTAAGAAAAAAAAGCTTGGTGATAAGGTTGATGTTTTGATGAAGCATTCGGGCAGGCATAAGATTATGGTTATTGATGTTGTGAGAAATATAACGGGAATGGGTCTTGATGATGCAACTCATTTTGTTGCGAAAACACCCAGTGTGATTAAATCGGGAGTTCCGATTGCGGAAGCGGAGAGTATTAAGTCGCAGCTTGAAGCGGTTGGGGCAACCGTTGTTTTTAAGTGATTGGTAAAAGTTGGATAGAGTGCCATTAAAAGTTTGCGGGCGACGGAACACCCCAAGAAATCAAGCCTAAGCGTAGATTGATTGGCTGGTGTTCCTAGCGGTCTTGCACCATTTAGGTCAGAGTCCCATCGCTGACGAAATAAATTTGCAAAGAAAAGTAAACTACCCTCAGTGAAATAAAAAACTTTTTACAGAAACGCAAAAATAAAAATACTTCACAAAAAATATCTTTCCATACCGACCAAATAGGCAAGAACGAAGCGAATTGCCGGTCGGAGAGAAACAAATAATATGATATAATATCAAAAGAGAAGGAATTATATGTCTAAAATTAAATTATCCACTGAAAATCAAATTGAACATATGAAAAGCAAGGGAATCAAATTTACAATTGATGATGAAAAATTTGCACTTTCTTATTTACAGAACAACACCTATTATTTTAAGTTAAAAGCATATGCAAAACTTTTTGATAAATATGATAAAACAGATAAAGTTGGACAATATATTAATTTAGAATTTGCTTATTTAAGAGATTTGTCAATAATAGATTCCTTATTAAGAAAGAAAATTCTTTCAATTTCGATTGATATAGAACATTATTTAAAAGTAATTTTACTAAACGATTTAAACAAATCCGATGAAGATGGATATCAAATTATTAAAGATTTCATAGCAAACAATAAAGAACATTTTAAAGAAGAGATACTCTCAAAAAAATTCAAAAAAGCTTGTAGTAATATTGTACAGAAATATGAAAATAATTTTGCTATGTGGAATTTTGTTGAAGTTATTAGTTTTAGCGATTTTTGTAATTTATATCAATTTTTTTATTCGAGGAATCAATGTTTTTGTTCAAAAAATAATAGTAAAGGTGAATATTATTATTTTTTAAATCCGGTTAGGGTATTAAGAAATGCTGCGGCACATAGTAATTGTCTTATAAATAGTTTAAGATTACCTTATGTTAGTGAAGATGATTTTAATTTCAATCATCAAATATCGGCTTTTTTATCGAAAAAGATTCCGCAAAAAACAAGAAATACGCAGCTATCAAAACCGCTTATACATGATTTTTGCGTAATGCTTTATCTTTACCATAATGTTGTTCCTGAGAATGTTCAAAGATATGTATTTTCTGATTTGAGAGATTTTTTTAATGGAAGAGTTGTGAAGTATAAAAGTTATTATCAAAAAAATCCTTGTATTTGTTCGGCATATGAATTTACTAAAAGGGTCATTGATTATTTTTGTGAGATTTTACAAATTTGATTTTTTTAGTTGACTTTTATAAAATTTTGAGTATAATATATATTGTAGCATAAAAACTTATAAAGTTTTAGAGGGATCGGTGCCTGCACTGGTCCTGTTTTTATTTTTTAGGAACTGTTGGGAAATAAGTTGAACAAATTAGACAAGTATAAATGTTCAATTTATTTTCTGACAGTTCCTTAGTGTTTCTGTGAAAATTTTATTTAGTTTCGCTGAGAGTAGTTTGATTTTCTTTGATAGTTGGTTTCGTCAGCGAGCGGGACGCTGCCCTTGCTGGTACAAGACAACTAGGAATACCGCCCAATCAGTCTACGCCTAACGGCTTGACTTTTTGGGATCTTCCGTCGCCCGCAAGCTTTAAAAAACTTGACCAAACTTTTAACAGGCTTCGCACAGCCCAAAGTTTACCTGCAACTCTTCTTAATCTGTTCCAATGCTCCCTTTTCAATCCTACTAACCTGTGCCTGAGAAATTCCTATTTCTTTCGCAACTTCCATTTGCGTTTTTCCAATATAAAAACGAAGTGAGAGAATTTTTTTCTCACGCTCGGAAAGATTATTTATAGCTTCCTTTATAGACAATTCCTCCAGCCAATTCGTATCGTTATTTTTATCGCTTATCTGATCCATAACGTAAACGGTATCGCTGCCGTCGGAAAAAACAGGTTCATAAAGTGAAACAGGTTCAACAATCGCTTCTAGTGCAAGTACAACGTTCTCTCGTGGAATGTCGAGAGTTTTTGCGATTTCGTCAATGGTAGGCTCACGGTTGAGTTTATTCTGAAGTTCCTCTTTGACCTGCATAGCCTTGTAGGCGGTGTCACGAATGGAGCGGCTGACCCTGATATAGTTGCTGTCACGGAGATAGCGGCGGACTTCCCCGATTATCATAGGCACACCGTAGGTTGAAAAACGCACGTCCATTGTGTCGTCGAAATTGTCAATAGCCTTGATAAGTCCGATACAGCCGACCTGAAAAAGGTCATCGGGATTTTCTCCACGATTTGTAAACTTTTGGATAACACTAAGTACAAGACGGAGATTGCCGTTGATGAGGTCTTCTCTGGCTTGGGCTCGCTCGCTGGGAGTGCCTGTTTTCATAATTTTCAGAAGCTCACGCTTTTCGCTTTCTTTAAGAACCTTGATTTTGGAGGTGTTCACTCCGCAAATTTCAACTTTGTTATATTGCAAATTTAATTCCTCCTCAGTAACTTATATTTTTATGATATAAGTATTGCCGATTTTTTTGGAAAAATTCGCACCGCTAAAAAGTTGATGTGATAAAGCTCTTTTGTTAAAATAAACAAAATTTCTTTCAATTACTTACCTAATTTCACCAATCACAAATCTGTAAATTTTTGTTAAAGATAATGAAATTATTCCCAAAATATGTTATAATAAACCCTGTACAAGTCGGCAGTGCCGACGGAAAACACGTGAAGATAGTCTTTCTGTTTTTTGTTTTAAGAACCCGACCGAAAGTTATATTCTCGGTTAATTAATATTTTATTTACATAATAAATTATAGGTCGGGTATATAAGCAAACATTTTCAAAAAAGCTGCTTGACGTGTTTTAAGCGGGCATTGCCCGCCAGATTTTGATATATGGAGGTTTTGTTTGAATGGGGAAAAGAGTAAATCCTCGGCAACAGCACTATTGGTACAAAGCTCTGCTTTTAGGTCTGTTTTTTTCCGCCGCATTCTTTATACCTTATATGGTTTTGGGTGAAGGTTATTTCCTTTATTACGGCGATTTTAACGTTCAGCAGGTTCCTTTTTACAAATTGGTGCATGATGCTATAAGAAGCGGCAACTGGCAGTGGTCTACAACAACCGACCTCGGCTCCAGCCTTATCGGTTCGTACACGTTCTACCTTCTCGGAAGTCCGTTCTTTTGGCTTACTTTGCCGTTTCCAAGCGACTTCGTTCCATACCTGATGGGACCGTTGCTGATTCTTAAGTTCGGTATTGCATCGCTGACAGGTTACATTTACATCAGTCGCTATACACGTAATAAAAATAATGCCGTTATAGGCGGATTGTTATACGCTTTTTCGGGTTATTCTGTTTATAATGTGTTTTTTAACCACTTTCATGAGGCAATTGTCGTCTTTCCGCTATTGCTGGCGGCGATAGATGAGTATATGGATCGAAAAAGGCGAGGGGTTGTGGCACTTGCTGTTTTTGCAGCTTGCTTTATAAATTATTACTTCTTCGTTGGAATGGTTGCATTTGTTATAATATATTGGTTTTTGCGAATGTATTTGAATACGTGGAAATTTGGCTTCCGTGACTTCGTTCCGCTTGTCATTGAGATTGTTCTGGGATTTGCGGCTACTGCAATAATTCTTGTTCCAACGGTTCTGTTTGTTTCACAAAATCCTCGAATAGACGATTTCCCGAGAGGTTACGGGGCACTGCTCTACAACTCGGAACAGCGATATCTTCACATTTTATCATCGTTCTTCTTCCCACCTGATATCCCTGCAAGACCTAATTTTACACCCGATTCCAACTCGAAATGGTCGTCGATTGCCGCTTGGCTGCCGCTCTTTAGTATGACGGGAGTTATAGCTTTCTTACAATCGAACAGCAAAAACTGGCTCAAAAAGCTGCTGCCGTTCTTGTTTGTGTGTACCGCAGTGCCAATACTTAACTCAATTTTCCAAATGTTTGTAATGTCTTATTATGCAAGATGGTTCTATATGCTCACTTTGATGATGAGTTTGGCAACGGTGCTTGCAATTGAGAATACAAGAACAGATTGGAAAAAGGCAATAAATCTCACAACAGTCATTACAATGGCTGTTACTGTCGGTATCGGATTTATGCCGAACGATTTCCAAGGTGAAGCCGAAAGTATCTTTGATACGGTAGGTCTTGAGAATTATTCCGACAGATTCTGGATTTATACGGCGTTTTCTATGATTTCAATTGCGTTGACGGCTCTTCTTATCCACGCTCTGAAACGCAACAGGAAAACTTTCTACCCAAAAGCTATTATTTGTGTCGGACTTATTGCGGTTAGCTACTCGGCTTATGTTATTGGTTTGGGCAAAACTCACAGCTATGACATTCACAATTTCGTTATTCCTAATGTTATTGAACAAAAAGAAGAGATTCAGCTTGACGATGATTTACAAAATGTTCGTTCCGATTTCTTCGATACTATGGATAATGTGGGTATGTTTTGGCAGATTCCTAATATTCAGGCATTTCAGAGTATTGTTCCGGGGTCGATTTACGATTTCTATCCGAGCGTTGGTGTTACAAGAGATGTAGGTTCACGTCCCGAGCCGAAATATTACGGATTAAGAGCACTTTTATCTGTAAAATATGTTTTCGATTACGAGTTTGACAACGAAAGCTTTCAAAATGACGAGGGTCAAACAAGGATGCCTGCTTATAAATATATTGGTACTCAGAATGATTTCAAGATTTATGAGAATAAAAATTATATTCCGTACGGTTTTTATTTTGATTCTTATATTACCAAAGACCAGTATTATGAAGTTCCCGAGGATAATCGCCATTTGCTTTTACTTAAGGCTATGGTTCTCACAGACGAACAAGCTGACAAATACGGCGGCATAATGCGTCGTATTTACGACACTGACACCCTGAATTTCGATTCCGGCACTTATTCAAAGGACTGTAAAATTTTGCAGACGCACACCTGCTCAAGTTTTGAGTACGGAAACTCATCTTTCAAGGCTCAGATTACCTGCCCAAAGGGTCAGGACAGACTTGTATTTTTCAGCGTTCCGTATGAGAAAGGCTGGAGTGCCACGGTAAACGGAGAAGAGGTTGAAATTGAAAAGGTTGACATAGGCTTTATGGCGGTAAGAGTTTCGGGTGGTGAAACTAGTGACATTAAGTTCACTTATCATACACCGGGAATCTTTGAGGGTGCGGCAGTTACGTCTGTTTCGATTATTTTATATATTGTCTATATGGTGATATCTGCTAAGAAAAATAAGATTAAACCGCTCCCGAAAATGAAAAAGCAGTACAAGGTTGCGGCTTTCGGTTCTGCCGACGAGTTGGGCGAGAGATATAAAAATCTTGTTCTTCGCAAAAATCCGATGAAGAGGAAGCCTACTTTCAAAAATAATATTGATACCGAATCGGTTGACGGTTTGGGTGACAATGATATTGTTCCCAATAAGATTACTCTTGAAAAAGTTGAGCCTGTTGTTGAAACTGACGTGAATGTTTCGGAAGAAAACAGTTCTGCCGAGGACAACAGCACGGAGAGTATCGCAGAAAATACGGTTATTGCCGAACCCGAAAACACGGCTGACAATGCTGCCGAAAACGGTGACAATTCTGTTTCCGAGAATACGGCGGAGGAGAACGCTGCCGAGGCTTCGGAGGACGAGGTTTATGCCGATATGATTAAGGACAATGACAGCGAAACGGACGAAATGGTTGACGGTATTATTATAGGAAATATTGGGCGGAAGGTGACCGACGCTAAGGGTAAAGATATATTTAAGAATATTAATAATGAAGATAAATAAATGAGTTATGGCAGTAATACTTTTGTTTGTATTACTGCCGAGTTTTTTATTGTAAATTCGTAATTATGAGTTGTTTTTTATCAGCGATGGGGAGTGGTTGGCGGACAGAAAAATTTTGTAATATTTGTAAATTTTGTAATTTTTAAATTTACAAAACGGAATTTTTGAGGTATAATATAATTTGAGTAATTTTATAAAGTTGAGGTATATTTTTGGAAATTTAAAATATAATTAACTCATACGAATAATATATTTTAAAAAACAGAGTTGGTGAAAAATATGAAAAATTTTGATGAATTGATTTTATCTTATAAAGACGAATTTCTAAACGATTTAAACGAACTTCTTAGCATTGAGTCCGTATCCGCAAACGGCAGCGAAATTCCCGAGCAGGCTCTAAAATGGATTCTTGACAAGGCGGAGAGTTTCGGTTTGAAAACTAAAAATATAGACAACATCGCCGCTCACGCCGAATATGGTGAGGGTGAGAAAATTTGCGGTGTTCTTACACATCTTGACGTTGTGCCGGCGGAGAGAGCCGATTGGTCTTGTGAACCGTTTTGTCTTACACGCAAAAACGGCAGACTTTACGGCAGAGGTCTTGCGGACGACAAAGGTCCTGCGTTGGCAGCTCTTTACTGTCTGCGTGCCTTGAAAGAATCGGGTGTGGAGGGCAATCGTGTACGTGTGATTTTCGGTACGTCCGAGGAAATCGGTATGCAGGATATGGTGACTTATTTCGACAATGAACCCGTTCCCGATATGAGTTTTACCCCCGATTCCGAATATGGAATTTGCAAAGCCGAAAAGGGTATTATGCACCTCGAAATTAGTTCGCCTATTGCCAATAATATCACGCTTACCCAGTTTGAGGCAGGAGTGGCAAATAATGTTGTGCCTGATACGGCTTATGCTTTGGTCGATTGCAATGAATATGAGGAACATCTTCTTCAAAGGCTTGCCGACGGCAGAGAGGGTAATTTTGACCTTACTTTTACCATTGACGGTTTGAAAATTACATCAAGGGGCAAGGCGGCTCACGCCTGCGAACCCGAAAAAGGCTTCAATGCGGCAACGGCTCTTGTCGGCTTGATTTGTGCCGCTTTCGGTTACGATGCGGTGGGGGATTTGTGTTCGTTTATCGATTTCTGTATCGGTATGGAAACGAACGGTCGGTCTATGGGCATTAAAATGCGTGACGCTGCTTCGGGCGAACTTACGCTGACTTTGAGCCGTGTTTCGGTTGTTGAAAACGAGGCTAAGGCTGTGATTGACGTGCGTTATCCCGTGTCGTTTCTGGAGGAGGTTGTGCTTTATCAGATTAAGAAAGTTGCTGCGAGAGAGGGTCTTGTTGTGAAAGTTCTCGACAGCGAAAAGCCTCTCTTTCTTGACGAAAACACCGACATTGTTAAGATTCTGAAAACAGCTTACAGTACCGTTATGGGTGAAAAACCTGAACTTTATACTACCGGCGGCGGCACTTATGCAAGAATGCTCGGCGGCAGGGGCGTTGCGTTCGGTCCCGTTTTTGAAGATGACGACTCTCGCATACATAACAGTGATGAGTCGCTTGACGAGGAAAAGTTCTTTAAACATTTCAGAATATGCCTTGAGGCGATGTACAGAATGATGACATATTGCAAAGAAAAGGAGTGAAAAGTTAATGAATGCTGAGAAATTCGTCAAGAATCAAGCTAAAAAAATGCTGTCGGCAAACTGGGTAATGGCGATTTTGTCAACTATGGAATTGCTGTTTGTACCGATAATTTCTCTGTTTATTATTTTTATTGCTTATTCGATTTTTGATAATGAAGATAAGGGACTTATCGAAAACCTGTCGGGTTCGCCTGTGAATATAGCGTTGTTTGTTGTGCTGCACATTGCCGCAGTGCTTGCGTTGATTCTGCTTTCGCCTGCATATACCGGATTTGTGAGGATTTTTTCGGGTATAGCGGACGGTAAAAATATTGACCCAAACGAATTATTCTATTTCTTTGATAATAAATCAAGATATAAAAACGCTGTTAAGTTTATGACAGGTCTAATTATGAAATCGTTTGGCATTACTGTTTTGTGCAATATAGTTGGAATTGTGCTTGCTTCTATGTCGGGTACAGATACGACCGAAAATATATCGGCTGGTTTTGGTATTGCTTTTTTGATTATAGGAACTATTACAGCATTTTTGATTATACATCGTTTTGCTTTTTCTGTTATGCTGTTTTCGTATTATGATTATGATTCGGAAAATGCGGTGTCGTTCGGTGCTAAAGTGGCAAAAGGAAATACCCAGAAGCTTATCAATCTGACGGCATCATTTATTCCGTGGCTTTTGTTCACTTTTTTTGTAGTTCCGTCTATTTATGTTTATCCTTATATGACTTGTTCGTATTTTGTATCTGCTAAATATATTATAGAACAATATAGAGAACAGTTCGGGGATATCGCAAACAGCTATGCAGACCAAAATTATAAGCTTGATTTGGGAATGACAAATATTCCGCAAGCCGATAAAACGAGAGTTACAGTCACACAAATTCCTCCGATAACTGAGGATAGGTCGAGGGTAAGTCATTTTCCAAACGTGAGTGATTCCACTGTTGAAGAAACAATGAAAAAAACCACATCAGATACAGACGTTTTGGACAAGCCCGAATACAATTTGGAAAATTTTTCCCAAAAGAATACTTCAATTTCGCTTGAAAAAGATGGGGCGGTCGATAGCTTATGACGGTTTCGCTTTGCGTGATTGCTTACAACGAAGAGGGGCTTATTCGTGGATTGCTCGATGATATCTCAAAACAGACTTATCCCCATAATTTGACCGAAATTGTATTTGTAAATAATGGTTCAACTGATACAACAGAGGATTTGTTTTTGTCGTTTGCGAATATCAATTCGGATTTTCTGAGGGTGTGCATTCGGAATCAGGAGAGGTCGAATCAAGCTAAAGGCTGGAATACGGCTTTGAGTAATGCTATGGGCGATATAATAATCAGAATTGACGCACACGGCAGAATTCCGCATAATTACATTGAAGAATGTGTTAAGGAAATTGAAAACGGCGAAAATATTGTCGGTGGCGGCAGACCGTGCATAACTCAGCAGAATTCAGACTGGGACAATACACTGCTTGCGGCGGAGGAATGTCTTTTCGGCAGCTCGATTATGAGCTATCGGAGGAAACACGAGAAAAAAGAGTACCTTTCGTCGCTTTTTCACGCAGCTTACAGGCGTGAGGTCTTTGCGAAAGTAGGCGGTTTTAACGAGAATCTCGGGCGGACTGAGGATAACGAACTTCACTACCGTATGAGAAAGGCAGGCTACAAATTTGCGTGCTGCCCGAATATCAGCTCAAATCAGTACATCAGGGGTACGTTTTGGGGAATGGTTCGGCAGAAATTTTCCAACGGCTTTTGGATTGGTTTGACGCTTTTTATGTGTCCGGGGTGTCTTTCTATATTGCATTTTGCTCCGTTTTGTTTGGTTATGGGTTTAATTGTTACAGCGGTGCTTATGGCTAGGGGGATATCCGTAATATTTTGGGCATTGCTGTTGGGATATTTGATTTTTGACATTGCGATATCCGTTAGTGCTTTGAATTATAACGGTTACAGTAAGAAAAAACTGCGGCTTTTTTTGATGTTTCCGATTTTGCATTTTGCTTACGGAATAGGCACGATACTTGGTATTCTGGATTTTGTGCCGTGGAAAATGAAACACCCAACGAAAAGGGGAAAAGCGGCTATTCGCAGAGTTAAATATGATGTTAGAAAAAATACAATTGAATAGAAATAAAAAAAAGTAGTAAAGAGTACCATTTAAAGTTTGGTCAAGCTTTTTAAAGCTTGCGGGTCAAGGGCAGAGCCCTGTCGCTGACGCAACAAATTTGCAAAGAAAGATAAACTGCCCTCAGCGAAATTAAATAAACTATCAAAAACGAAATAACAAAAAATAAAAACAGGCAAGAGCGGAGCAAATTGCCGAGCGTAGGAAGACGAGGTAAAATAATTTTATTTCTGTAATTTTGTTTGAAAAATGTCAACCGCAATCCCACCGGCTTTAGACGGTGGGTTAAGGTTGACAAAAGCGTAGCTTTGTGTTATACTAACAACAGTAGGGACGGTTCCCTGTGGAGTTAGTAGGTTACGAGGACGATGAAGCAGGAAGCCCATTGGCTTTAGACAATGGGTAGTTCACATTGCAGGTAAAGTATATCAGCTGCCGATGACTATGAATGATTTTATGGCTGACGGCTGGTCATACGAGGTCGATGACGGAGAAGAGGCGTCTTTGGACTCAAATTCCTACCTCCTGCTCGGTGCGGATTTTGCGAATAAGGACGGCAAGCTCGTTCGTGTTGAGGTTATTAATTATTCCAATCGCAAAATGAAACTTGATGATTGTTACATTACGGGTTTCAGTTATCCAACCTACGGCACTTCGGAAGACCGTGCTGCGGTGAAATTCGCAAAGGGGATAGAGGTGCAGAAATCAAAAACCGATGATGTGAAATCTGCTTACGGCGACCCAACTACTTATGATACAAACAGTAACAGCACTACTTTTAATTATAAGTTTAACGATAGTTTTTATACAAGCTATACATTCAACTTTAATGCCGATAATGTTATGATAGGATTTGATGTTACAAACAGGGTTGAAGTACCCGAGAATTTTGTACAAGCTCCTGTGAGCGATGTTGCTCCCGATTATATTGACAGCTACAAAGCTCCGACCGAACTGGGCAATGATGTTGTGTCGGGAAAGATTCAGGTTGATAAGGTTATTTATCAGCTGCCGTGTCCGCTTAAGGCTTTCATTGATGACGGCTGGAAAGTTGATGACGAAGAAGGCGAGTATGAGTCTGTCGATTCAAACGACTATGAAAGCATTTACCTTTTGAAGCAGGGCTATGAGATTGAGGTTAAGGTTGAGAATGATACCGATTTGGCTTTGCCGACAGAGTATTGTCAAGTTACATATATTTACACCTATACTTCCAAAGTTAAGGACCTTGAAATTGTACTTCCGGGCGGGATTTCTATGAAGTCTAAGGCTGCCGACCTTCAAAAGGTTATGAAAAACAATGATAACAAGGACAACTACAAGGCCTACAGAAATGACAAAGAGGACGATTATAACCATTATGCTACTGTTTATTATGATAATGATGATGATAAGGTGCTTTCGATAGTATTAACTTATGGAAATGATGATAATTCGTAACTAGGAGTAGCTTTTATGGATTATAATAAAATAGATAAGTATGGTTATAATGATATTATAAACTATTTAAAAAGTATATCCGATGAAAAGTACAAAAAGTTTCATTCGGGTATCGTAAAGGACACCGACAGCGAAATTTTGGGTGTTCGTCTGCCCGAGCTTCGTAAAATTGCAAAGGAAATTCTTAAAGGCGACTACGAGGGTTTTCTTGAAAACAGCGGTAAAACGTACTATGAAGAGGTTATGTTAAGAGGTCTTGTGACGGCAAGTGTTAAAGGCGATTTTGAGGACGTGAAAAAGCGTGTTGACGATTTTGTTCCGTGGATTGACAATTGGGCGGTGAATGATACTTTTTGCAGTACGTTCAAAATCATTAAGAATTTTCCCGGTGAATTTTTTGAGCATATCGAAACGTATTTGAAAAGCGAAAATCCGTGGGCGGTTCGTGTGGGTCTTGTGCTTATGATGAATTATTATCTTACGGACGAATATATTGACAGAGTTTTGGAACGTGCTGAAAATATTCAAAGCGATAAATATTATGTTCAAATGGGTAAAGCGTGGCTTATCGCAACGGCAGCGGCAAAGTTCCGTGACAAGACAATGAATTTTATTCGCACGGCGAAGTTTGACGATAAGACATTTAATATGACTGTACAGAAATGTATCGATTCGTACAGGATATCTAAAGAAGATAAAGAGGAGCTTCGCCGACTTAAGTCGGCAAAAAGAATAAAGAACAGAGAATAATGAATAATGAATAAATGCGGCGGCAAATCGGAGATTTGCGTTTTTAGATTTGTTGGTGGTTTAGGAGTGAATCGTTTTGCTGAATACACCGTTCGGGGGCATTAATATTTATATTGACGGAATAATTACCGATGATTATGAAGTTAAAAAGCTTAATAATGACAAAAAGCTTTTTCCGAATTTGGACGGTCGGTTTGCGTTGATTGTCGATTTTAAACCCGACGGCAGGAAACACAGAATTGAATGTCGGCTTGAAAATCATATTGTATCGGAATTTGACTGTTTGGAATGCGGTGAGAATGTTTCGTCTGTTGCGTTGTATTCTGAACATTTTGTTCCCGAGGATTGGTACGGTGTCGGGTATGGAGGTAAAATTTCAATTGCGGTTGAGTATGAGTTTGATTATGACTTTGACGGAAATCCTGTTGAGATATATGATTATGGGTTTGATTATTCAGAGAACGGGTATGCTGCTGTTTTGATTTCGGAGAATACCAAAACGGATAGATTTGTTTTCGGGGTTGCGTGGAAAATCCCTGACAGACTGAGTTTCGGGGAAACGTTTTTGGGGGCAGACCCGACGTTGATGAAAATTTGATATTGTTTTTTTATTGGATATTTAAAAGACAAGGCTTTGTGCCTTGTCTTTTTTGCAATTGATTTTAAACAGGCTATTAAAATAATAGCTATTGACACTTTTTTTAAATCTGGTATAATAAAATTGTTGATTTATGGACTTTGGGAAAGAGGTGACAGAATGAAAAAAACAATTCGATTTATTGACTTGTTTGCAGGAATAGGCGGAATAAGAAAAGGCTTTGAAATTGCTTGCGAAAAAAATAATTTTAATTCCAAATGTGTTTTTACATCTGAGATTAAACCGCATGCTATAGCTGTTCTTAATCAAAATCACCCAAATGAAACTGTTAATGGAGATATTACGGAAATTAATGCTTCGGATATTCCCGATTTTGATTTTTTGCTTGCCGGGTTTCCTTGCCAGGCATTTTCTTCCGCAGGAAAAAGGCTGGGCTTTTCGGACTCTCGTGGTATACTTTTTTTTGAAGTTGCAAGAATTTTAGAAGAAAAAAAGCCTTTCGGTTTTGTTCTGGAAAATGTGGAGGGACTTGTTACTCACGACAGAGCAAATTCTAAAGATAAAATAGGAAGAACGTTATCTACTATTCTGGAGATATTATTGAATTTAGGATATAAGATAAATTGGCGGGTTCTTAATGCAAAGGATTTCGGGGTTCCGCAGGAACGTAAAAGAATTTACATTATAGGAACAAAAACCGATATTCCTAATATGGATTGTTTTGAAAAGAAAACTGCTGTTTTAAAAGATGTTTTACAATCGGGATTGCTTAATGTTAAAAGTGATTTTGTGGATTTGGTTCTTTCTCATTATTCAATTGAAAATTTATATGGTAAATCGATAAAGGACAAACGTGGCGGAGATAATAATATACACAGCTGGGATATAGAATACAGAGGGGCAGTATCAGAGGAACAAAAAAAGCTTCTTAATTTAATGCTGAAAGAACGCAGAAAGAAAAAATGGGCTGAGGAGTACGGAATAGACTGGATGGACGGAATGCCCTTGACAATAAATCAGATAAAAACTTTTTATGATTCCGAAAACCTTGAGGATATGCTGAAAGATTTAGTTGATAAATCGTATCTAAAAGAGGAATATCCAAAACGTAAGGTTAATAACAAACGAGTTCAAGACCCTACTTTACCTAAAGGATACAATATTGTTGCAGGAAAAATGTCTTTTGAAATTAACAAAATTTTAGACCCGAATGGTTTGGCTCCCACGCTGGTGGCAATGGATATGGGGCATATTTTTGTTGTGGACGGTAATGGATTGAGAACATTGTCGTTAAGAGAGGGATTAAGGCTGTTTGGTTATCCTGAGGACTATAAATTTGATATAGAAAAAAATTTAGGATATGATTTGTTGGGTAATACTGTTGTTGTGCCTGTTATTGCAGAGGTATCTCACAGATTGTTGCAGGTTTATAAAAAAGAGGGTGATTTTGTATGAAATTAACTGCACAGCAGGTTTATGATAAGCTTATAAACGATGATAAGATTCTGAATTTGCAGGGGCAAATAAAATTTCAGTTTGGAGATGTGGATATTATTGTAAAGCAGAAAGATGTTGTAGGTAATATAATTCAGGAATGGCTGCAAGGTTGGCTTGATAAACGAGGAATTGAGTATGCACCGTCGGAAAATACACAGATGCCGCCCGATTTTTTTCTTAATCCGGATAATAAAACGGCTGATTTGTTGGAGGTTAAGGCTTTTAACAGAAATGCAAGTCCGGGATTTGATATAGCGGATTTCAGAATGTATGAAGAGGAAATAATCAATAAGCCGTATATGCTTAACGTAGATTATTTGATTTTCGGATATGATATGAATGATGACGGCATTGTGACAATTAAAGACCTGTGGATAAAAAAGGTTTGGGAAATCACTCGCAGAATGGAAGATTGGTCACTGAATTTACAGGTTAAGGCAGGAGTTGTACATAAGGAACTGTCAGAAAATAACTTGAACATTTATACTTGTCTAATTTGCCCTGTGTGTCGTTACAACACCTTGAAATACGTCAGTATTCCTGCGG
>CACWTQ010000036.1 GCA_902763835.1 uncultured Ruminococcus sp.
CCGCAGGAATACTGACGTATTTCAAGGTGTTGTAACGACACACAGGGCAAATTAGACAAGTATAAATGTTCAAGTTATTTTCTGACAGTTCCTTACGCAAGCTCACCGTTCAAAATCCAGTTTCTTGCTTTGGTAATCCTAACGTTCACAAACCGACCGATAAGACTTTCATCTCCCGGAAAATCAACTATAATATTACCGCTCGTTCTTGCCGTAAGGATTCCGTCCTTGTCAGTTTTGCCCTCAACAAGAACTCTAACTGTTCTGTCAAGCATAGACGCACAGCGTTTTGCGGCAATCTCCTCCTGAACTTTTAAAAGTTCCGCAAACCATTCCGTTTTCTGCTTATGAGTGCAGGGGTCGGGCATTGTCGCCGCAGGAGTACCCTCTCTTGGAGAATATATAAACGTAAATAGTGATGTAAACTCAACCTCTTTCACAAGCGAAACAGTGTCAAGGAACTCCTCGTATGTTTCCCCGGGGAAGCCTACTATAACATCTGAGGTAAGACTTAAATTGGGGATTCTTTCCTTGGCGTAATTAATGATATCGAGATATTTCGCTCTGTCATAGTGACGGTTCATAGCCTTTAAAACTCTGTCGTTACCCGACTGGAACGGCAGATGAAGATGCGTCGAAATATGCTTGCTGTCTGCGATAACGTCAATAAGCTCCTTTGAACAGTCTTTTGGGTGCGATGTCATAAACCTGAGCCAATAATCACCCTCAATTTTGTCAATCTCCGCAAGCAGCTCTGCAAACGATTTTTTTTCGTCAAGAGTTTTTCCGTAGGAATTAACATTCTGACCGAGAAGTGTAATATCCTTGTAACCTGCGTTTATCATTTCTCTTGCTTCGTTCACAACGTCCTCGAATTTACGGCTTCGCTCACGTCCTCTGGTATACGGAACAATGCAGTATGTACAAAAATTATTGCAGCCGTACATAATCGGCAGCCAGCCTTTAAACGTTCCGTCACGTCTTGTCGGGATTCCCTCGTAAACCGTTTTATCGTCAACACCTGTTTCGTAAACTCTCTTTCCGACCGTTACGGCATTGTAGAAAAGCTCGGGGAACTTATGAAGTGAGTGTGTGCCGAACACTAGACCAACAAACGGAAAGCTCTTGTACAGTCTGTCGGTGACGTGCTTCTGCTCCATCATACAGCCGCAAAGCCCAATCAGCACAGAGGGGTGTTTTCTCTTAATGTTTTTCAAAGCACCGACATTTCCGAAAACTCTGTCTTCTGCGTGTTCTCTCACGGCACAGGTATTGAAAAGGATAAAGTCGGCATCTTCCGTTTTCTCGGTAAAGTCAAAGCCCATATCGGAGAGCATACCCTTGATTTTTTCGCTGTCCGCCACGTTCTGCTGACAGCCGTAGGTTCTGATACAGGCTAATGGAACATCTCCCCTTGCACGAACAGACATAACGTCCGCTGACATTGCAGTGTAATTTTTTTCGTCGCTGAATTCCTTATATGTAATATTGCCAGCCAAGTGCCACACTCCTTAAATTTATATTCATTAATATGTCATTTATTATCAGAAAAATTACAAATATGTAACGCTTCATAATCTCACATTATATAATACCACAAAACGGAGAAATCTTCAAGCACTGCGGAGATTTTAATAAAATGTTCATTTAATTTAATGCGTAGTTCGTAATGCGTAATTATTTTTGATTAATGCAAATAATAAGTTTAAAATGATTTAGGAACTGTCAGAAAATAACTTGAACATTTATACTTGTCTAATTTGCCCTGTGTGTCGTTACAACACCTTGAAATACGTCAGTATTCCTGCGAAATTGTTCAACTTATTTCCCAACAGTTCCTTAAAATAACAATTTCTAAAATTTGGACGTACCATTTTTACAATGGTACGTCCTTTTTATGTATAAATTTCTCACTAAAGGAAATTAATAATATTATCAAACTCACAGGAGGAGTTCAGAATATGAACAGAAAAATTCTTGTTTTTATATTGGCACTTTCTCTAAGTGCTTCGTTTGCAGGCTGCAAGACCTCACCAATGGTTGAAAATACCGCTCCGACCGCTTCAAACACAGAGATTCACACCGACACGGAAACTAAACAGCCAAACGGTTTAAATACGGACACCGATACAGTAATCGATAAATCCGAATTGATAAGCTCCGAGGACATCAAAGAGATTTCAGACACCGATACAGCCGCCGAAAAGGACACCGACACGGAAAACACCCTATCGCCGTCTAGTATTGATATAGGCGGAATAACTTTTGAATCCGAGCCTATTCCATTTGATAAAGCACTAAAGATATCTGATATGGAAGACATCGACTGCACAATTTTCGGAGATACACTTTACATTCTCGAAAAGAAAAATCTCCGCACCTACACCATTACCGACAGCTCTATTATCAAAGAAAACGACATCAAGCTTGACAACAAATATGAGAGAGTAGATGCCGATGCTTTCGGAAATATTTATCTCAGCGACAGCAAGTTCAATGCGGCTTTGCTCAACGATGACGGCACTGTAACGGAGCTTGACCTTACAGGTAAGCTTGCTATGTCAAAAGTTATGAATTTCGGTCTGAACAGCAACGGCAAAGATATTATCCGCAAATATGTTGACGGCGAAATTGAAGAGTGGCTTCTTGACGGCACAGACACGGACACAGCCGCCGAAGAAGATACCGACACCCAAACCGACACCGATAAGGACACGGAAGATCAGCCACGATTTACAAAAATAAGTGACATTGAATTTTCGGGAAATCACATTCTTATAGGCGGCAGCTTCAATGACGGAAAGGACACCCTGAGAGCCGCCGTGTTCGACTATGACGGCAATCAGACAGCACTTACCGACAATAAAATTTCGGGTGACAACATTGTTTCAATGACGGAAACAGACAACGCAATTATCATATCCACGGGAAGTAATCTTTCCCTTTGGCAGAATGACGGCACGGAAATCGGTCAAACAAAGAGCAGTGAAACGGCAGTTCTTTTCGGCACGGAGAATCCTGTATGGATAAATGATGTATTTTCTATGAACGACGGTTCAGTTCTTATGATTTGCTCGGCTGAAAATGATAAGGGCGAAATTAATGTTTTGGCTTACAGCGTAAGAGTAGTTTAACGGTACTATCCACTGATATTTGATTTTTATTTTTAAAAAAGCACCTCTCCGAATTCTTCGGGGAAGTGCTTTTTATACTCACTGTCTAAAAGATTTACCATTTTAAAGTTTGGTCAAGCTTTTTAAAGCTTGCGGGGTGCAGGGGCAGAGCCCTGCTCGCTGACGGAACAAATTATCGTAGAAAAATAAGTTACCCTCAGCGAAACTAAGGAACTATTCTTACATAATAAAAATAAAGCATATACAAAAACGTATCTATCCGTACAGAACAACAAAGGCAACAGCACAGCGAATTGCCGGTCTAAGAAAGAAAAGTGGTAAATCTTAGGAACTGTTGGGAAATAAGTTGAACAATTTATACGCAAGATAATTTGTTCTGTGTTAGGCACAACACCGCAGGAATACTGACGTATTTCAAGGTGTTGTAACGACACACAGGGCAAATTAGACAAGTATAAATGTTCTTATTTTCTGACAGTTCCTTAATGTTCGTTAAAGCTATCTGCAAACTCTGCTGCTTTTTTCAGGCAGTACTCCGCACAGCGACGGCGAATCTCTCCCCTATCGTTACAGCCGTCAAGATTGAAATTTTTCTTTTCGGAGAAAACTCCGCTCCTTGTCGCAAATCCAATGCAAACAGTACCCACGGGATTTTCCTCCGTTCCGCCTGTAGGTCCGGCAACTCCCGTAGTACTTACGGCTATGTCTGCATTTGAGATTTTACGCACACCCTCTGCCATTTCTTCGGCGGTCTGAGTGCTGACCTCGGTGTACTTATCGATAGTTTCCTTTTTAACACCCAACACCGAAATTTTAATCTCGTTCGAATATGAGCAGACACCGCATTCAAACACATTGCTTGCTCCCGAAACGTCCGTTATCATTTCGGAGAGAAGTCCGCCCGTACAGCTTTCGGCAGTTGCGATTTTTAAATTTTTCTCACGTAATACTTCTACTAAATTTTCCTGAACGTTCATACTTTTTAAACTCCTTTTTATTATACTGATGAACACTGAAAATGTATATTTGACGCATAATAGACCTACTAACCTACTATAATAATACATCAAAAAATACATAAAATCAATCCAAAAAATTTATATCTGTACTCAACCCATAATTACGTATTAATTAAAAAGGTTACAATTTTGAAGTTGAAAAGTACGTGAATTTTTGGTATATTTTATATAGACACGATTTATCGAAAAGAGGTGAGAAAGTTGCTAAAAAACATTAGTTTGGGAATGACAATAATTATTAACATAATTATAATATGCTTATGGGACTTTCTCTCCTATATTCTCTCCCGAAACATCGGTCAGAAACATGTAAACTACAGGAAATTCCCCTATCGTGCATATAAGTACGAACAAAAAGGAAAATTCTATACTGAGAATTTCGACATTGAAAAATGGTATAAGTTTCTGCCTATCAAGTACAACCTACTGGGATTAAACTCCAAAAAAATTTCTGAGGCAGATATACCGAAGTTAAAGACCTATCTTACGTACACTTGCAGAAGTGAGTTCTGTAACATTGTAAATTGTTTATATTTTCTGTTTGCAATAACAATGAATATCCCGTATCTGGGATTTATTATAGGAGTAATTGCTGTAATAATAAATATTCCATTTATATTAGCAAACAGGTACGTAAGATTTTTCCTGCTCAACGAATGTGTAAAGAAACGAAAGGAACGTCAGATTCTCGATTATATTGAAGAGAACAATCCCGATAAATACGATTTGGATAATTTTTGAGGTAACATTATGGCTTGGTTTTTTTCAGATATTGTGACAACCCCCGTTCACACCATAACGGGCGAAAACGCACAGCATATTATTAAATCACTGAGAATGAAAATCGGCGAGGAGCTTTCAATCTGCGACGGCAGCAAAATTCAATACGACTGCAAAATAGAAAGCATTAACAGCGGAAATGTTGATGTAACCGTGATTAATTCATACCCCTGCAAGAACGAACCGCACACTAAGGTCACACTGTATCAGGCACTTACAAAGGGCGACAAAATGGACTTTATCATTCAGAAATCCGTTGAACTGGGTGTAACGGAGATTGTACCCATACTTACTGCAAGATGTGTTTCACGCCCCGATGAAAAGTCGATGAAAAAGAAAATCGAACGCTGGAACAAAATCGCACTGCAAGCGGCTATGCAGTCACGCAGGGGGATTATACCGATTGTAAAGCCGCTGATGAAGCTTAACGATGCCGCAAAGCAGGCAGGCGGTACTGCTGTAGTCTGCTATGAGCTGGGCGGCAGACCCCTCGGGGAGCTTACGGAAACACGCAGGACGGAACTGTCGATTTTTATCGGAAGCGAGGGCGGATTTGAGAGTTCGGAGATTGAGGAGATTATTAATAACGGAGGTTCGGCGGCAACATTGGGCAACAGGATTCTCAGAGCCGAAACAGCACCGCTGGCGGCACTTTCGGTTATTATGTACTTAACAGGCAATTTCGGAAACGAGGACACGGAAGTCAGAACAGACAACGGCGAGAATGCCCACGGCGGTAATTGGTCGTGTTTGTGAAGCATTCTACAAAGGACTATCTTCACGTGTTAAAAAAACGAAAAAAGAGCAGTTATTTAACTGCTCTCCTTTTTATTAAAAATTTCGATTACTAACACTAGAAAAACAAACCCGAACTCCGCCGCAATTACGCATTACGAGTTACGTACTGATACTCACTCTTCGTAGTATTCGCCGTCATCACCATTGTCGGAGTAATCGTTTCCGTCATCGGTTTTGTAGTTTTCATCGTAGTCATCATAGTAGTCTACATATTCAAGTTCGCTGCCATTACGATCCTTGTCACTGCTTTCGCCGTCGTCTTCATCGTTCCAGAACGAATCATTCTCCCAATCGTCGTTATTGGACTTCTTTCCCGAACGGTCTGAGTCACGCTCCGTATCATTGTATGGGTCGTAATCAACAAAATCCTTAATTATAAGGTCGGAGTTGTCAAAACTCCATTCGGAGGTTGCGTTGTTGGGAATCGCAGAAGAATCCTTCGACACATCAACCGTCACAATAAAGCCGCCGATATTATCTCCCGAAACATTATAAGGAAACTTCTCCGAATCAGCCGGCACCGGAATTTCGGTATTGTTAAATGCAACCAGCTTCGGAACATAGTACACAAACCATTTTCCCTTGCTGCCCTCATCAATCAGCAGACCGCCGTTATCAAAGGTATACTTTTGAATACCCGTGATATACTCTTCAAGACATAGATTATGCTTTGTCATAAAAAGTGAATGAGCCTTGCCTACATAACGGAAATGCCACGATTCATAGCCTATTCCCGTGATGTTAGTTTTGTCATTCGGATATCTCAGGATAAAGCCGTAGTCATTGCAGTTCTCAGAAAGCCAGCTGAAATCGCCCTCGCCGTCAAGCTCGACCATTTCGTTATCTTTATTTATAGCCGCCGTATCAAAGCAGTAGCCTGTCTGATGTTCGCTGAATCCCGGAACAGCAACATAATAAGCCGTTGACTTTTTGCCTGTTTCCTTAACTGAATCATCGTAAATTTTCTGCTGGTCGTTCTTGCTTCTGTAGGAGCTGGAAATCAAAATAGAAGTTTTTCCTTTTGCTTCCTTGAACGCATCGAAAAATACGTTCATATTATCGAGAACAACACTGTTAATCATCATATTGTCTTCCTTAACGCCTACCGAACTTGAAATATTCTCATATATATTAACGAGATTTTCGCCGTCAATTCTCGATTCGTGCTGATAGTTTACAAGAACGAGAGAGCCTTTGTAAATCTCCTCGTTAAGCACAGATACAAAACGATATCCGTTCGGAAGATTGCTTTCCTCTTCAAAAGCATTCGGAGATATGGCTCTTGAATTTATGCCCTCTAGAGTATTTCCCGATGAAGTGTTTAAGGGTTCGGCAACATTTTTGTTCTGTGTTATTTCACTCAATTTATGCCCTGATACAAGCATTGTTGCGATACCCAATACAAATATCAGCATAACTATTGCAGCCAAAAAACCGTTTGGAACAGATATTTTACTTTTTCTTCTCACAAAATAACCTCCTTTCGGGGTTAAAACTTAATCCTCCTGAATGCTTTCTTGCCACGCTTGACAACAATGCTGCCCTTTTCACGGATATAATCCGCCGTAAACTCCGCATTCACGTCTGCAATCTTTTCACCGTCAACGGAAACACCGCCCTGCTGAACGTTTCTCCTTGCTTCGCTCTTTGACGGTGCAAGTCCTGCCTTTACAAGCAAATCGAGAATATTAATCTTTCCGTCGGTGAAATCGTTTTCGGAAAGCTCCGTAGTGGGAATGTCAGCCGAATCTGCACCGCCTGCAAAAAGCGACCTTGCAGCCTGCTGTGCTTTCAAAGCCTCTTCCTCGCCGTGGATAAGCTTTGTTGTTTCAAAAGCGAGAACTTCCTTAGCCTTGTTAAGCTCCGCACCCTCAAGCTTTTCAAGCTCCGCAATCTCTTCAAGCGGCAGGAAAGTAATCATCTTAATACACTTGATAACGTCTGCATCGTCAACGTTTCTCCAGTACTGATAGAACTCGTAGGGACTTGTCTTTTCGGGGTCGAGCCACAAAGCACCCTTTTGAGTCTTGCCCATTTTCTTGCCCTCCGAGGTTAGAAGAAGATTAATTGTCATAGCATAAGCGTCCTTGCCGAGTTTGCGGCGGATAAGCTCCGTGCCGCCGAGCATATTGCTCCACTGGTCATCGCCGCCAAACTGCATATTACAGCCGTGCTTTTGATAGAGAACATAGAAGTCGTAACTCTGCATAATCATATAGTTGAACTCCAGAAAGCTTAAGCCCCTTTCCATTCTCTGCTTATAGCACTCAGCCGTAAGCATACGATTCACGCTGAAATGAGCACCGACCTCACGCAGAAGCTCAACGTAATTTAGGTCAAGAAGCCAATCGGCATTGTTGACCATAAGAGCCTTGCCCTCGGAGAAATCTATAAACTTGCTCATCTGTTTTCTGAAGCATTCGCAGTTGTGGTCAATAGTTTCTCTTGTCATCATCTGACGCATATCCGTTCTGCCCGATGGGTCACCAATCATAGCAGTACCGCCGCCTACAAGCACAATCGGCTTGTTGCCTGCCATTTGAAGTCTTTTCATAAGGCATAGTGCCATAAAGTGACCAACGTGCAGACTGTCTGCCGTTGGGTCAAAGCCTATATAAAAGGTAGCCTTACCCTCATTTACCAATTCTTTGATTTCGTCTTCGTCCGTTACCTGTGCAATAAGTCCTCTTGCCTGTAACTCCTCGTATACTCCCATTATTATATTCCTTTCCTTATGGTATAATATAATTCATTCCCTATTATAACAGCAATTTGGTTTGAATTTGTTACGAAATTGTTACAAACAGCTTCAAATTATTAAAAAATTGATTTTATTTTATAAGTTTGTTAGTATTTAACAATTCGATAAATGGATTTTAGTTAATTTTACCATAGCAAACTTGTAAAATTCTGCACAAAAAACAACAGAATTTTTTCGCTGTGTAATAAAGGGATTTTTTCATAATCATATTGACAATCATATCCGAAACTTGTATAATATACTCATTAAGAAATTTACACAAAATGTAAAAAAGGAGTGCAAAAACAGGTATGAAAAAATTTCTATCCGCAGTTCTTTCCGTGGTTATGTTTGCAGCGATACCCATTTCCGCAAACGCATACGAAATTACGGACGAGGAAACAGGAGCAGCTTTGAAGCAAGAGGCAATCGGAGCATCTTTATCCGATAAAGCATTGTCGGACAAACTTGCAATCAATGAAGCAATGTCGGCTTTGGAAAACGAACCCGACGCAAAATCAAACGTGTACGAACCGTCGGGGGCAGTTATCGATACAGAGCCTGCCGCCGCAAGAAAATCAATTGCAATAGGCGATGCCGACGGCGACACTAAAATCACATCAAGCGACGCACTTATGATTTTGAGAACATCTGTCGGTCTTGACAATATTCCCAAAGAAATCGGCGATATTGACAGCGATGGTAAAATCAACTCTTTGGATTCGCTCATTGTTCTTCGTCAAAGTGTAGGCTTTAAGGATTCCGACCGTATCGGAATTATGGTTGATGTAGACATAATAGAGCCGACAAGTATTTCTCTCAGTCAAACAGCTTTAACATTAGACGCAGGAAACAGCGTAACTCTTAAAGCAACCCTTTCTCCGTTCGACACCACCTACAAAACAGTTGTATGGACATCAAACAACACAAACGTTGCTACCGTTTCGGGCGGCACTGTAACGGGGGTAAACCAAGGTACTGCAATAATTGCGGCATATACTTCAAACGGAAAGACAGCTTTATGCAGGGTGACTGTAAACAAACCCTCGGAAACCGAAAATTGCCGCAGACTTATTAGTTATATCAATTCAAACTACACCCTTACAAGCGAAAAAGGCTATAAAGGCATAACTATGGACATTGTGGACGGTGTTACTGTAAATGTTCTTTACGACCACAATAACGACAACATTGTATTTTACAGCAGTTTAGACAATAATAATGTTTACGGAATAGACGTTGACGACGGAACACAGATAGTATACGATTACAAAAACGGTAATGTATCACAGGAAACAGTTGTTATTGCAAGAGATCAGTTCGGATTTTTGGCAAAGGCAAATTTTAAAGCTGCCGAAATCAAAAAGGAGCAGTCATTGACATACACACTCAGCAATACTTACGGAATAAACGGTCATACCGATGACGCACAAAGTATTGCAAACTCCTATCGTGATATTACTTTGACCGGTGCACAAATAATTATTCGTAATTATATGGGATTGGAGTTTAGCGATATCGGATTTAAAAATTATATTTAATTCACAGTTATACTCGAAGTTGAAAAGATTTATCATTTAAAGTTTGGTCAAGCTTTTCAAAGCTTGCGGGGTGCAGGGGCAGAGCCCTGCTCGCTGACGAAACAAATCAGCTTAGAAAATAAACTACCCTCAGCGAAACTAAATAAACTATTCTTAGAGCATAAAAATAAAAGCATATACAAAAACGTATCTATCCGTACAAAACAACAAAGGCAACAGCGTAGCGAATTGCCGGTCTAAGAAAGAAAAGTGCTAAATCTTAACGCTTTCGAGTATAACTTAAAGTTTCGCTCGGGTCTTTTTAAAGGCTTGAGCGAAATTTTATACAATGTTTACGATATAATCATCTCCTACTTGACAACAAAATTCAAAACACCTATAATATAATTGGGTATTGATTTTTACCGATTACAAAAAAGGAGATTGAAAGCAATGAAAAGAATTTTATCCCTAATGCTCTCCGTTGCTATGCTTGCGGCGATATCTGTTTCCGCAAACGCATACGAACTCACCAACGAGGAAACAGAAGCAGCATTGACAGATGAAGCCGCTGCCGCTGTGTTTGATGAGGAAACCTCCGCCGCAAAGCTTGCCGAGGAAGAAGCACAAACCGCTTTGGCTGAAGAAGCTGCCGCTGCCGTGATTGACGCTGAGGAAACCGGTGCTGACATTGATATCGAATCAAGCGAAGCATCTGCAACGTACAACTACACAACCAACAGCAACGGAACAATCACGCTTACCAAATACAAGGGTACTTCAACAAACGTTAAAATTCCCTCCACGGTAGACGGAAAGAAAGTTACAGAGCTTTATTATACATTTGTAAATAATACAAAAGTAAGAACTGTAACCATTCCAAATACTGTTACAACAATTAACAATACATTTGAAGGCTGCACGGCTCTTACGAGCGTTACTATTCCAAGCTCCGTAAAAACTATTGCTTCCTGCACTTTCAAGGACTGCACGAAGCTTTCCGAAATTTCCATTCCCAGCTCCGTAACAACAATAGGCTTTTCCGCCTTTGAAAACTGTTCGTCTTTGGAGGAAATATTCATTCCCGACAGCGTAACCCAATTAAATTTCAAGGGATTTATGAATTGTAAAAAGCTTAAAACGGTTTATCTGTCAAAGAATCTTGAAGAGATTGATTCCAACCTTTTCAACGGTTGTTCTTCATTGACAGAAGTTACCATTCCGAGCAAGGTTACGTTTGTATGGAATTGGTCTTTTGCAAATTGTCCTAACCTTAAAAAGCTGATTATTCCCCCGAGTGTAACACACATTTCTTCCGGCACATATGATATTCTTCAAAATACAAACAATGTAAAAATCTATTGCTTTAAGGATTCAAAAGCTGAATCATACGCAAAATCAAGAAAAGTCCCCTATGAGATTATCACCTCGATTACAACCACGGTTACGACCGTTTGGGGTACTATGGCAGGCGATGCCGACAATGACGGTAAAATAACTTCGGTTGATGCACTCAGAATTTTGAGAACGTCCGTTTCTCTTGAAGAAAAGCCTAAAAACCTCAAAATTGCCGATGTTGACGGGGACGGCAAGATTACTTCAAGTGATTCTCTCGCTGTTCTTCGTTACAGTGTAGGATTTAGGGAGAACAAAAACATAGGCAAAATAGTTTGATTTTTGTAATAATTATAATATAAATTCCGGTCGGTTACTTTTTACGGTAACCAACCGGAGTTTTTTAATGCTTAATTATCTACGATTGCGTGTTCCCTCACTGACCGTAAGTTTTCCGCTGTCGTCAATTTCGATAAAATCCCCCTGTTTTACTTCTTTGGGAATTTCCGCTTTCTCAATCGCAAAAAATTTCTTTTCCTTATCCGTACAAATTACCAGTGTACCGTCTATGCGGTCAACCTTTAACTTCATCATTATTATTCACTCCTGCTTATTTTATCATACTCTGTCATAACGCTGCAAGCTTCTCCGTCACTTACAACAATAATATTTCCCGAAACATCTGTTCTGTAAATCTCACAGCCGAAATTTATCAGCCTTGTCAAAGTGCCGTCATTCGGGAGATATTCACTCTGTTCAACGGAAATAATTGCATATTTGGGATTTACTGCTTTCAAAAACTCCTCCGTGGTCGAACTTCCGCTTCCGTGGTGCGGAACTAAAAGAACATTCGCCGAAATATCCGCACCGCTCTCAACGATATCTTCCTCAGCTTTCTTCCCAATATCTCCCGTGAGAAGTGCCGTGAAATTCTTATAGCGAAGCTTAACCGCAACCGAATTATTATTTGATGTATCATAAACCATTATAGGCGAAACAACGTCAAGTGTCAACTCCCCGAAAGATATTTTATCACCCGATTTTACGGTTTCAACGGTAATGTCATTCTCACGCAGCTTTGATACAAGACTGTTATAAATTTCGGATAATTCATAATCTCCGTTCTCGCACGTAACAAACCTTTCAACGGCAACGCTGTCGGTAACCTGCTCGAGATTTCCGATATGGTCTTTGTCAGGGTGAGTAAGTATCGCAAGATTGAGAGTATCTATACCTAGAATATCAAGCGTATCGAGAACATTTTTATCTGCCTTTTCCTTTCCGCAGTCAACTAGAATATTTACCTCCTCACTGTGAGCAAGAACACAATTTGCACTCCCCGAATCCAGAATATACAGCGATATCGGATATCTTTCGCTTTCAGTGTACACGGAAATTAAATTATTATTTTCCGCAATTTTTTCCCAGTCCCAAGGTATTGAAACTATGGCGGAGATTGCCAAAGCAACCACCGCCACCGATACAAGCTGATTAAATCTTTTTCTGCGTTTTCGGAATTCGTAATAGTCATACGGACTTTCTTCATCGGTATAATTAAAAGGTCTGATATACGGCTTTACGAATTTTTCAAATCTCAGTTCTAAAATTTTTAATCGTCTTATTTTCATAATCATTCAACCGAACCTGTTACCTGACGTTCCATCCACTGCTGCTGCGACATAAGAACCTTTCTGGACTTGCTTCCCTCATGCGGACCTACAATTCCCATTTGCTCCATGGTATCTATAAGTCTGCCTGCTCTTGCATAGCCCAGTCTTAAACGTCTTTGCAAAAGTGAAGTTGATGCCTGCTCTGCCTCGACAACAAGCTTGATTGCCTCTTCAAGCATCGGGTCTGAATCATCAATATCGTTATTATCGGGAGTATCCTTATCCTTGCCGCCTTTAGTGCCGAGTGTTTCGCTGATTTGCTCAATCTGTTCGGTAACTTCCTCGTTATAATCGGAGGTGCTGTGACCCTTGATAAAGTCCGTCACGGCTTCTATATCATCATCGGAAGAGTAGCCGCCCTGAACACGAATAGGCTTCGGGACACCGACAGGACTGTAAAGCATATCTCCGCGACCGATAAGCTTTTCGCCGCCGCCCGTATCGAGTATGGTTTTTGAATCGACATAAGACGCAACCTTAAGGGAAATTCGGCTCGGGATATTTGCCTTAATGACACCCGTGATTACGTTTACAGAGGGTCTTTGAGTAGCGATAACAAGGTGCATACCTGCGGCTCTTGCCTTTTGTGCAAGTCGGCAAATCGACTCTTCAACCTCTCCCGGGGCAACCATCATCAAGTCCGCCAACTCATCAATAGCGATAACTATTTTCGGCATTTTCTTTTTAGCTTTGGGCGGAATAAACTCACCGTTTACAACCTCCCCGTTACCCTCTTCTTCAAGCTCTTCTTCCGTCATAGTGGCAAGGTTTTTGTCAACCATTTTATTGTAGCTGTCGATATCCTTAACGTTGTAAAGAGAGAATTCTTTGTATCTCTCCTCCATTTCGTTTACTGCCCAGTTCAACGCACCTGCCGCCTTTTTGGCATCGGAAACAACGGGAATAAGCAAATGCGGAATACCCTTGTACTTTGAAAATTCAACAAGCTTTGGGTCAATCAAAATCATCTTGACTTCATCGGGTGAAGCCCTGAAAAGTATACTCATAAGAATGGAGTTCACGCAGACCGACTTACCCGAACCGGTAGTACCTGCGATAAGCAAGTGCGGCATTTTTGCAAGATCGGTAATAATAATTTTTCCGGCAACGTCCTTACCGAGAACACATTCAAGCTTTTTGGTTTTCTTGTTCTTGTTGAACTCGTCCGACTCGAGAAGTTCACGGATAGACACTGCTGTAATATTCTTATTCGGAATTTCAATACCGATAGCAGGCTTGCCGGGAATGGGAGCTTCCATTCTTACGCCGTCCGCCGCAAGGTTCAATGCAATATCATCGGAGAGATTTGTAATCTTGGAAATCTTAACTCCCGGGGCAGGCTGAATTTCGTATCGTGTAATAGAAGAGCCTCGTGAGTAGCCGACTATCTTCGCACGTACCGAGAAACTTTCAAGAGTTTCTATAAGCTTCTTTGCGTTCTCTTTAAGCTCCGTTTCGTGGTTTATACTGCTTTTCTTGCCCTCGTTCAAAAGCTCGGTCGGCGGATATTGATAGGACTTTTTGCTGCGGAGTGCAGCTCCCAAATTCTGCTCCACGGGCATTGTCTGAGGGTCGTACTGCTTTTGTTCCAGCTCGGATTTTCTCGGGTTGTTCTTGCTCCTCGAAATATCCTCCGCAACTTTAGTGACGGCTGTATGCTCGCTTTCCATAGTATCCATAAACTCCTCGTCAAAGAGTTCGTCAAATATTTCATCGTCGGAAAGGCCGTCGGGGATATTTTCTTCCGCCTTTACAAGACTTACCTCGTTTTCCGTTTTAGGAGGATTATTTTTATTGGCGAAGTTTTTACGTCTTGCATCTTCCATAGGCGAATCGATATCAATATCAATACTGTAGCCGTCGTCATCGTTTGAGATATCGTCATTAAATTCGTCTTCGTCAAAGCTGATATTTTCAAAGAAATCGTCAACATCTTCTATATCATAATCTTCATCGGCAAATGTAGGCGACTGCGGAAGCTCCCCATTCTCTTTAACCTGAATGTCGTTAAAATCGAAGTCATCATCTTTATTCTCAATAGAGTCGGAATCAAGCTCACCCTCGTTTATATCGAATTCTTCAAAGTCATCGTCGCTGTCAAAGTAAGCATCATCGCCGACCTGAACGGGAGTTTTTTGTTCTTTTTTGGATTTCATTTGTTCTACGGCCTTACCGACTGCTTCAGAAACTTTATTGAATATAATCGAATACCATTCCTTGACGGATATATCAAACATAAAAATAAGTAACACAAGCATTACCAGTATAATAAGTATTCTTGCCGGTACTCTGCCGAAAAGCTTTACAAACGGAATGCCGAGTATAAATCCGAGAACACCGCCGTCCTTATACTGCGTGCCTAGTTCAAACGTCCGCTTGATGTCGATTTCTCCGTTATACAAAAAGATATAAACGCAGGCATTAAAGGCTGCAACAAATCCGGCAGTAAATCCCGTTCTGAACCAAAGCTTTGGAATTTGCTTATCAATCATAGTCACAACCGCTAAGAATATGAGCAATGCCGCCCAGAACAGCGAAAGAAAACTGAACACACCTCTTACGGCATTATGCGTCCAGAGCCAAATCATATCGCCGGGAATACAAATAATCGCCGCCAGCAGAACACCCGACAAAAACATAATAAGCGACCGCCCCTGTCTTGCGGCAGCAAGCTCCTTGTCGCTTTTCAAATCCTTTTTGGCATTCTTTTTTTTGTTCGTATTCTTTTTAGCGGAAGACTTTTTGGGTTTCTTCTTTTTACTATTTTTATTCTCTTTTTTTCCAAAAAACAATACATATCAACCCCCTTGTTGTGTTGCTGTCGCAACGTGAAGTATGCTTCGCACGTTAGGAACTGTTTGGAAATAAGTTTATTTGATCTCGCTGAGGGTAGTTTGCTTTTCTTTTCATGCTCCTTTTGTCAGCGAGCAGGACTCTGTCCCTGCCGGTGCAAGACCACTAGGAACACCTGCCAATCAGCTTTCGCCTACGGCTCGGCTTCTTGGGGTGTTCCGTCGCCCGCAAACTTTGAAAAGCTTGACCAAACTTTAAAATGCTAATTCTTTTAGATTTTGAGTATAACTTCATTTTGCGTAAGCAAACCTTCATTCGCTTTGCGAACTTCATTTAAAATTTAATTTTTCAAAATTGAATTTTAACCAAATGTGAGCGGCTGACCGCTGAAAATATTGTTGCCCGAAGAAAGCTCGATAACACCGACAACGATTATAGCAATCCCCATTAACGCAGTGTACACTACAAACACATTTGTTCTGTCTTTGGCAAGCATCCACTTGAAAAGTTTAATTGCGAAAAATCCGACAATCATAGCGGCAATCATACCGGCAATCATTGCAGGTGTGCTTACCTGCAAAGTGTCCTGTGTCCCCTGAGCTTCCAGAGCTTCCTTGCCCTCCAGGAGTGCGGCGGCAAGAATTGAGGGAATACCGAGAACGAAAGTATAGTCAAGAGCTACCTGCTTATTAACACCTCTGAGTTCACCCATTGCAAGAGTTGAACCCGAACGTGAAAGACCCGGAAAAACCGCTGCCATACACTGTGTAACACCTATACAAATCGCATCCAAAGTATTAAGTCTTCTTCTGCCGGGAGCTTTAACGCTGCCGCCGTGAGCCGTTTTATTTGCGGCATTGTCCATAGCCTTAATACCAACCCAAAGCATAATGCTTGTAGCGAGGAGAGCAAAGCCTGTGATTATGAAGTAACCAGTATTGCCCTGCCAGATACCTGCGATATCCTTGCCGTTTATTCCGCCTGCACCGGGAATCGGAACAAAGAGAAGAAACAGCGGAAAAAGTCCGATGACAAGCATAACGAGCAAATTTTTGTCGCCGTCCATTTGACTCCATTTGAAGCTGCCCGTAAAGATATCCTTAATCAAGCCGGCGAACGCTTTTATAAGTCTGAAAATAAGTTTGTAGTAAACCACACAAACCGCAACGAGAGTTCCGACATGAAGCATTACGTTAAAGAAGAGGTTGCCCTCCATATCAACGCCCATAATGTGTTGAAAAATAGTCAAGTGACCGCTGCTGCTCACCGGAAGAAACTCCGTAAGTCCCTGAACAATTCCAAGTATAATAGCCTGAATAATATTCATAGTATGTATATATCCTCCTTTTTTTCTTTGTAGAAATATATGTATTCGGGCAGGCCAAAAATTCACCGCCCTCTTGCAAAAAATTCACAGATGAAAACTCACCCGCACTATCCTATCATAAACAACTCTCTCCTCCTTGAACTAAGGAACTGTCAGAAAATAACTTGAACATTTATACTTGTCTAATTTGCCCTGTGTGTCGTTACAACACCTTGAAATACGTCAGTATTCCTGCGGTTTCTCCCGGCTCTCGGCAATCATGGATTTCAACTTTTCAAGTGCAAGGCTCAGGCTTCCCACGCTGTCGATAAGACCGACCTCAACAGCTTTCTTTCCCTCGAGAACAGTTCCCACGTCCATTACAAGCTCGCCCGTAGTCATAACAAGGCTGTTGTAGCGTTCTGCGGAAATGCCCGAATTATCGGCAACAAAGTTATTAATCCTTTCCTGCATACGGCGGAAATATTCAAACGACTGACGAACTCCGATAGTCATACCGTTGGTTCTCACGGGGTGAATAGTCATAGATGCACTCGGTGCAATAAACGAATACTTCGCCGCCACTGCAAGCGGAACTCCGATAGAATGACCGCCCCCCAGCACAAGCGAAACAGTAGGCTTTTTCATACCTGCCATAAGCTCTGCCAAAGCAAGTCCTGCTTCGATGTCGCCGCCTACGGTATTCAGAATCACCAAAAGTCCTCCGATACGTTCGTCCTCTTCAATAGACACAAGCCGTGGAATAACGTGTTCGTACTTAGTGGTTTTATTTTGAGGCGGCAGCTCAATGTGACCCTCTATCTCGCCTATAATCATAAGGCAGTGAATCAGGCTGTCGTCTGCACCCAGCACCACCGAACCGCTTTCCTTGATCTGCTCGCAGCTGTCGTCATCAATGCAGTCGGGATAGTCGCATTTCTTTTCTTTCTTCTTTTTATTCTCAATGCTGTTATAAAAATTGGCATTCACTGAAACGCACCTCCAAGGGATATTATCCCCCAAAGGTATACTAAAATACAAACTACATTATACCATTATTCCGCTAAACAAACAAGAGTAAAAAGCAAAATTATTTCAAGAATTTTATTTTTGGTTGAATTGCCGTAATTCATTTGTAACCGAGGTTTTTAATTTATAAGTTTACGCAGTTTCACTTTCTCCGTTCAAATTAATTCTCTCAAACAATCCTTTGAGCCGAATGCACAGCACCGACACGGGAATCGACAGCAGTCCCCATAAAAATGTATACAGCAAGCATATCTGCCCCATAAAATTAAACCGCTTATCGGAGTAGTCCCAGATGTCCATTTTCAGCCTATAATTTAATACCAACCCGAACGCAAGTTCAACAGATGTGATAACAAATGAACCCACCAATGCACGGCTCAAAAAATTCATATTATCGTAGGTGTTGTAGATTTCAAACATCAGCACCATACAAACGCCGCCCGCAAGCATCATTGACCAATGCGTATGCCCTCGCCATATCAGCTCCAAAAGCGGATAGCTCAGACCGCCAATCACAAAAGCCGCCAAATTTTGAATATATTTATTCATAAAATAATCACCGTTACTATTGTTAGCAACGGTGGAAAAATTATACTTAGGAATTGTCAGAAAATAACTTGAACATTTATACTTGTCTAAATTATTCAACTTATTTCCAAACAGTTCCTAAGAGCCTGTTTAAAATCTTAGCGACACACGTCTTTTTGGCAAATTTTCCTGCTAAGGAACTGTCAGAAAAATTATGCTCAAAAATCCGCATATCTCAGATTTTAAACAGGCTCTAATTTAACTTGTTTTCTCCGGGCATTGCCTGCTTTTTAATAATCATCTTACTGATTCTCTTATCGGCAATATCCACAACCTTTACGGATAATCCGTTAAGCTCCAACGTTTGATTTTTCTCGGGAACTATGCCCAGCTTCTCAAACACCCAACCGCCCACGGAATGACTTTTTGTATCAACATTCTTTTCGGGAATGTCAAAAAGTTCAAGCAAATCGTCAAGCTGCATATCTCCGCTGACCTCGTAGCAATCGTCGGAAATTTTTCTGCACTGCAATTCGATTTCTTCGTCCTCGTCCCATATTTCGCCGACAAGCTCTTCAAGCAAATCTTCCATAGTAACAATACCCAGCATTCCGCCGTACTCGTCGGCAACTATTGCAATATGAGTTCTCTTTCTCTTGAAGTCGGAAAGGAGTGCCGAAAGCTTTCTTGTTTTATATACAAAAAACGGAGGTGTCATAAGCTTTTCGATGTCCGCATTTTCACCCCGTGACATTGCTTCGAGATAATCCCTTGTGTGAAGAATACCAACTATATTATCGATACTGTCTTTATATACAGGAATACGTGAGTATCTTTCCGCAAGAATAATTTTTTGGTTATCCTCGGCACTGTCGTCGATATCGATTGAAATCACGTCAACTCTCGGGGTGAGAATTTCAAGCACGGTCTTTTCGTCAAACTCCAGAGCCGACTGAACCATTTCGCTTTCAGCTTCTTCGAGAACTCCCTCTTCCTCAATCGATTCGATAATATATTTAAGTTCGTCCTCCGTCACCGACGGAGTATCCTCGCCGCTACCCGAAAGACGCATTGCAAGCGAATTTATTTTAATAAACAGTGCCGAAAGCGGAGTGAGAATCACCATAAGAAAATACACAACCGCTGAAAACTTTGTCGCTAATTTCTCGCTGTTCTCCTTGGCGTAGCACTTGGGAATAATTTCACCGAAAGTAAGAATAATAAGTGTCAAAGCACCTGTACTCACCGCCGCACCGTAGCTACCCAACAGTTTGGTGCAAAAAATAGTTGCAATTGAAGATGCACCTATATTAACAATATTATTTCCAATAAGCAATGTAGTAATCGTTTTATCGTACTCGTCAAGAAATTTTATTGCAGTTGAACTTCCCTTGACTTCCTTTTCTTTCATATTTTGAAGTCTTGCACGGCTGCAAGAGTTAATGGCAGTTTCCATTGAACTGAAAAAAGCAGATAATGCCACCAGTACAATAATAGCAACAACCATTATTATATTTTGCATAGTAAATAAATCCCTCACTTTTATATAATGCGTAATTATTTATGTATGAACTAAAGTTGATTTACAACAAAAAAGTTCATTGCAATTGGATAGCAAACTAACAAGAATTTATAAATAAAACTATAAAGAATAGAATACAACAAATTTACTACATTATAATTCTGTAAAAGAAAAATAACATTATTTTTTCAAAGAAAAAAACGCTGTATCGAAATACAACGTTTTTGAACTTACAATATGGATTGATTCGTATCAGCTTGGGATACCGACCTCTTCTGTTGTAAATCAACTTCCAACCACCAAAATAATTACGCATTAATTCAGCTCATATCCGCCTATGGTATTGCCGCACTCCGCACAAATTGTTTGGTCTATCTTCCACATCTCACTGCCCTTTAAATTTTTTCTCTTGCAATTCTTACAGTCGAAAACAGGGTCATCACACGACACAAAATAGTCATCGCAATATCCGCATTTAACCCAAGGTCTTACATCGGTAACCGCAAATCCTCCTCCGCACGTAGGGCAATGCTGTGTTACATAAGGACCGCCTACATTCGGGTCACGATTGCACACCGGACACTCATCGCTCTCAATATGAACATAGGTACACTCCGGGCATATCACATAACCGTTCTTTACAGGAGCAGTTGAAACAACCGGTTCGAGTTCAACCTTGCTGCTTAGGGTCTTACTGCTGTTAAACCAATCTCTTGATGATACACTGCCCGATGACGAACCACCTGAGGAAGAACCATTTGATGACGAACCGCTTTCGGATTCAAGCGGTTCTATATAATTAAAGATATCATCAATATCAATATATTTATAAGAGCTTGACATTGAGTCCTCCGAACTTGTTGTAACATTATCAGATACTGTTGATTTGTTGTTCGGCTGTGACTTTGAAACTATACCATCATATGTCGGAACATACACCGAGGTCGAACCGCCGCCTGATGTTGAACTGCAACCGCAAAGCAAAATTGCCAAGGCAATTACCGCACAGGATAAAAATTTCTTCATAATATTACATCTCCGCTTTTAATATTTGTATAAATATACAATAAAAATAAGCACTTGTCAAACTTATGGGAGAATTATTCGTATTTTTGGTAAAATCATTATCTGTCACAAATTCCGCACAAGCCATATCCTTGACTTTCGATTATGTCCTTGGCTTCTTTCAGACTGTCCGCTTCAATGTCCGTATCCATACGTTTTTCCTTAGCAAGCTTTTTCACGGCACTGCACTCTTTTGTATGATACTTTTTTGTGGCAACATTCAAAATAAAATGGAATACCGACTTTCCCTCTTCGTTTTCGTTAACAAGATTTTGTGTGCTATCGACATTGTTGACAGGCTGATTTTCTTCTTCCGATTTTGAAACTTCGGTTTCGTCATTATCTTCCTTAACCGTGAAATTTTCGGACTTCGGTTCAAACGTAAACGCAGATGAAACATCATCATCTTTATTATTTGTAAATGAAATTCCGAACTGATTTCTTGAAGTCATTTTTACGGCAACGGAGGCAACTAAAATTATCAACAGCCAGAACCACGGCTTTTTATGTATTGACTTTTTACTTCTGCTTGACGACCCAATGTTATCGTCCGAACCGAATGTTACAGAGATTTTCAATATTTTCACTTCCTTATTATTTTTCCTAATTTTCCAGCTCTTCAAGTTCCGAGCTGACAACTTCCCATTCCTCGTAAAGCTTCTCCAATTCCAAATTTAGCCGTTCAAGTTCGTTTGTAAACTCCAAAAGCTTCTCATAATCGTTAATTACCTCTTCACTCTGTAAAAGCTCGTGAGTTTCCTCTATTTTCTTTTCCGTTTCCGCAATACTCTCCTCACAGCGTTTCAGACGTGTCTTCGCCTTTCTGATGTTCGACTGCTTTTCCTTTTTCAAATTGTAGTCATTGGGTTTCTTTCCGTTTGCGGTTTTCTTTTCCGTTTCTTTAAAGATACCCTTGTCAAAGCTTTCGTTAGTCTTTTCAAGGTAGTAGTCGTAATTTCCGAGATATTCTTTAATTCCGTCTTTATTCAGTACAAGTATTCTGTCGGCAAGCTTGTTGATAAAATATCTGTCGTGCGATACAATTAACATAGTTCCCGTATACTCTTTCAGGGTTTGCTCCAGTTGCTCTCTGAATCCTGTATCAAGGTGGTTTGTAGGCTCGTCAAGAAGTAAAAAGTTCGCTCCTTTAAGCATAAGTTTCAGAAGAGCAATCCTTGCACGTTCGCCGCCGCTCATCTCTTTAAGCTGTCTGAAAACATTGTCGCCTTTGAAAAGAAATCTTCCCAAAGCCGTTCTTACCTCCGTTTCGGTAAGATACGGAAACTCGTCCCAGACATCGTTAATCGCCGACTTTTCAAGATTCAGGTTACTCTGCACTTGGTCAAAGTATCCTACCTCGACATTCGCCCCCAGAGTTACACTGCCGTAATCCTGCTCGTAAATTCTCTGAATGATTTTAAACAGGGTCGTCTTTCCGCAGCCGTTTTCTCCGAGAATAAACACTCTTTCTCCACGTCTTATATGGATATTAACATCATCAAAAAGTCTTTTATTCCCGAAAGACTTTGATAAATTCTCACATATAAGCACATCATTACCACTCTCACATTTCGGAGTGAAATTAAAATGCACCTGTTCAAGCTCCTTATCGGGAGTAACAAGCTCCTCTTTCAGCCTGTCAATCTGTTTCTGCTTGCTTGCGGCGGTGATAAAATTTCTTTCTCTGCCCCAACGCTTCTGCTGCTCAACAATACCCTCTATTCGTGAAATTTCCTTTATCTGATTTTCATACTGCTGGTTAATGATTTCCTGCTGTTTACGTTTTTTCTCCATAAACACGGAGTAATTTCCTATGTACATCTGTGACTTGCCGTGTTCGATTTCAAGCGTTTTGTTAGTCACAGAATCGAGAAAATATCTGTCATGCGATACTACAAGCACAGTACCTCTATACTCTTTAACGAAACTCTCCAACCAATTCACTGCTGAAATATCAAGGTGGTTTGTAGGCTCGTCAAGAAGAAGAATATCCGCACCGCTGAGAAGAAGCTTTGCAAGAGAAAGCTTAGACCGCTGACCGCCGCTTAATCTTTCCGTAGGCATATAAAATTCGTCGTCGGTAAAACCCAGACCGTTCAAAGCGGCTCTTGTACGGCTGACATACGTAAGACCTCCAAGCATTTCAAAGCGTTCACGTATTTTAAACTGTTCGGCAACAAGCTCGTCCGTATTGCCGATATTATTTTCAATAAGAAACGCTATTTCGTCAAGTCTTTTTTCGTCTTTAATAATCGGTTCAAACACGCTCAAAAGCTCGTTGTAAACCGTTCTGTCGGGTGTGGAACAGCTATGCTGCTCCATATAGCCGAACGTTAGATTTTTCTCCTTTGAAACACCGCCGCCCGAGGGTTCGAGCTGACCCGTGATTATTTTAAAAAGAGTGGTTTTTCCGACACCGTTCGCACCGATTAATCCGACTTTATCACCCTTTTCAAGATGAAATGATATATTTTCAAAAAGCTTTCTTTCAACGAATGTTTTTGAAAGATTGCTTACAGTCAAAACAGCCATAAAATTTATACCTCTTTTTTTAACACGTGAAGATAGTCTTTAGTAATGGAAATTCACATGTTTTCTGCGGACATTGTCCGCCCCGACCGATAATTTGTTTTAGTCGGGAGTTTTTAACCAACTTTAATCAATATCCAATAATATACAGCATTGTAAAACACATAATATGATATACATTCAAAAGCAAATATATTGACATACCAAAAAGGGCAATATTATTTGACACAAGAATCTGTCTGCTGTCTGCGTCATTAACCTTTGAAAGAGCAAAAGTTATGAACATCAGCGGAAGCAGTATCTTCACCGCAAACCCCAGAAGCGGACTTGCAATCACGTTACGCATAAGCGGATTTGCCTCTTCAAAATAGCCTGTAGAAAGCAAAGCAAGCGTACAGACCCAATCTGACATATTTAACATAAAGAGCAGAAACAGCCTTTTCTTTGTGCAAAGAACGGTATCATTTTTCAGAATATTCACAAAATCACCTCACAAGGATTATTCCCCTATAAGGTGAATATTATTTATATTTTTAACGCAAATTATAATAATTCCCATCGGACAGCTCCGGTGGGAATATTTTCTCAAAATAAGAATACTTTTCTATCTTCTCTTTTCACTCTTCGCTATTCACTGAAAGCCGTGAATTTATGTGGCTTTCAGGGGCAGGAAATTCCCGAAATTCAAATCTTTATATCCATTTTAATACTAACATTTTCGTACTGTTTTGTCAATAGTTTTTTTATTTTTTAAACACATGAAGATAGACTTTAGCAAAAGAACTTCACGCACCCAACCGAGAATTTATTTCAGCAGATAATTTTTTACAGCAAATTCAAAGATTGCCGTAAATGTTTATATGAATTTTAAATCACATTGAGTTTTAAAGAAAAATATATTGTTAATAAAGAATAAATTCGACATTATTATTTTAAAAGCATTAAAAAAATAAAAAATCAAAAAAAGTAAAAAGTTAAGAATAGTTTATTGACGTTTGAAGAATTTTGTAGTATCATTAATCTGATTATATATGCGTCGGACATAGCGGACAACGTCCGCAGGAGATACGTGAAGATAGTCTTTTTAAGTAATAACTTTATGTACCCGACCAAAATTTAGTATGACTGTTATTATACTCGAAAGCGTTAAGATTTAGCACTTTCTTAGACCGGCAATTAGCTACGCTGTTGGCGGACAACGTCCGCAGGAAACAGGGGAGTTTATTTTTATTTGAAAGTTGGCTGTGTTGGTGACAAAGGACTCTGCCCCTGCTGGTGCAAGACTACTAGGAACACCGCTCAATCAGTCTACGCCTAACGGCTTGACTTCTTGGGGTGTTCCGTCGCCCGCAAGCTTTGAAAAGCTTGACCAAACTTTAAAATGCTAATTATTTTAGATTTTGAGTATATACTAAATAAAGTCGTCTAAAAACTCCCGCATTAAATCAACCCTCGGTCGGGTTGGTGAAGTCAGGCTAAAACCAACTATATTCACGTGCGAAAAAACACGTGAGAAAAAAGGATTGTATTTTTATGAAGATAATTATTGTAGGCTGCGGCAAGGTAGGTCGAACTATCGCCGAACAGCTAAACGAAGAAAAACATGATATAACGGTAATAGACATTAAAGAATCCGTTATAACAAGACTTACTGACAAGCTTGATATTATGGGTATCGACGGCGACGGTGCAAGCCGTGCAACCCTGCTGGAGGCAGACGTTTCAAATGCTGATTTGATTATCGCCGTTACCGGTGCGGACGAATTGAATTTGTACATCTGTCTGCTTGCCCACTTCTGCGGTGCAAAGAACACCATTGCCCGTGTCAGAAAGCCTGTGTATCACAAGGATTTACAGGAATGCGGAAATATGACAAAATCCCTAGGTCTTACACGTCTTATTAATCCCGAGCATATCGCCGCAAGCGAAATCAGCCGCCTTGTAAGCTTTCCTTCCGCTATCGAAGTTGACTCCTTTACCGGTAAAAGCGTAGAAATTTATACATTCAAGCTTCCCCCCGATTCGGCTCTTGTAGGAAAGAAAATTTCCGAACTGACATTGTTCAAAGGCAATATAAGAATATGCGATGTCGAAAAAGATGACAAGGTTTATATCCCGGGCGGTGACTTTACTCTTTCGCCGAATGACAAGGTTTCCGTCATTGCAACGCCGAATATTGCAACCAAGTTTTTCAAGAAGATTAAAAGCAACATCATTAAAGCTAAGGACGTTATGATTATAGGAGGAAGCCGAACTGCATTTTACCTTGCCGAGGAGCTTTGCGGAAACGGTATTAACGTTAAAATTATCGAAAAAAGTGAAGAACGCTGTGCCGAACTTTGCGACCTCCTCCCCGACGCTATGATTATCCGCGGCGACGGAATGAATCAGGATTTGCTGAGAAACGAGGGCATAGAAAAAATGGATGCCGTTGTTACTCTTATGGATCTTGACGAGGAAAATATTATGCTTTCGCTTTACGCTCGTCAAAAAGGCAGTTCAAAATGTATTACAAAAATCGACAGAATTGTTTTTGATAATATTGTTGATACCCTCCCCCTTGACAGCGTTGTTCGCCCAAGAGAGCTTACTGCCGAGCATATAATGTCTTATGTCCGTGCCGTTAAGAATTCCGAGGGCAGTAACGTTGAATCGCTTTACAAGCTGAATAACGGCAAGACGGAAGCACTGGAATTCAAGGTAACCTCCGAAAGCAGTGTTATATCAAAGCCCCTCAGCAAGCTGAAATTTAAAAATGACCTCCAGGTTGCCTGTATTACCCGAAAGCGTAAGATTATTATTCCAAAAGGTGATGATACGATAGAACCCGGTGACAATGTAATTATAGTTACCACTCACCACGGTTTACAGGATTTGGACGATATTTTAGAAGATTAACAGATGGAGTGGTATTGTGAAAAAGAGCCTTGTAAGTTATGTTCTGGGTTGGGTATTGGTAGTTTTGGGTGCAATGCTGATACCGCCTATTGTTATTGCTTTAATATACAGAGAAACGGAATATATTTATTTTGGATTAGTAGCTGTAAGCTGTTTGCTTTTTGGATTGATCGCAACACGCTTTAAGCCTAAGAACGCACAGATGAACGCAAGAGAGGGGTTTATTGCTTGTTCGCTTACGTGGATTTTAATGAGCGTTATCGGCTGTCTGCCATTGTGGATTAGCGGACAGATTCCAAGATTTATAGATGCCCTGTTTGAGTCCGTTTCGGGATTCACCACAACCGGTGCTACAATTCTTGGCACTGACCGACAGATTGAAGACCTCAGCAAATGTATGCTTTTTTGGAGAAGCTTTACAAACTGGGCAGGCGGTATGGGTATTCTTGTTTTCCTGCTTGCTGTGATAACGCCTTTAAGCGGTCAGTCGAATATGTACCTTATGAAAGCCGAAAGCCCGGGACCCGTTGTGTCAAAGCTTATTCCCAAGCTCAGGGGAACGGCAGGCTTGCTTTATATCATTTATACCGTTTTGACGGGAGTTCAGTTTCTTATACTTTTAATCAGCGGTATGAACTGGTTTGAAGCGTTGACGGTTTCGTTCTCTACTGCCGGCACAGGAGGATTATCCGTGCGGAACGAGGGCATTATGGCATATGACGGACATTATTTTTGGCAAGCTGTTATAACTGCATTTATGTTTATTTTCGCAATTAATTTCAGCGTTTACTATTTGATAATTATGAAAAAATTCAAACAAATCATAAAAATAGAGGAACTTCACTGGTACTTTGGAATTTATGTTATTGCCGTTTTGGCAATAGGATTTGACCTTATGATTGAAGGAAATATGAATTCGCAGCTGGATATTTGGCATCACACAGCTTTTCAGGTCGGAACATTCATTTCCTCAACAGGCTTTGCAACGTACGACTTTGATACATGGCCTGAATTCTCGAAAATGATATTGCTTGTTGTAGCGTTTATAGGTGCTTGTGCAGGAAGTACGGGAGGCGGATTCAAGGTCAGCCGAATTATTATTCTTGTAAAATCGGCTGTCAAGGAGTTCGGAACTACTCTCCACCCCAACTCCGTAAAGAATGTGAAGATTGACGGCAAAATTGTTAAATTTGAAACTATCCGCTCGGTACACTCTTATTTAAGTATTTTTATTTTTATTTATCTCATATCTGTGCTTATTATTTCCGTTGACGGCTTCGACTTTGAAACAAACTTTACAGCTGTTCTGGCAACTATCAACAATATGGGTCCCGGACTTAATCTTGTAGGTCCCACAAGAAACTTTTATGATTTTTCGATTGTTTCAAAGCTTGTTCTGATTTTCGATATGCTTGCCGGAAGACTGGAGCTTTTACCGATTTTGTTCTTATTTGACAAGTCCTGCTGGAAGTCGAAATAATGCGTAATTATTTGGTTATCGATAATTGAAAGTTTATTGATTTTTTACAATATTTAAAATTTAAACGGACGGCAATTTTAATTTTGCTGTCTGTTTTTTTATAAAAAAATATGCCCTCAAATCATAGACTTCAAAGGCATAGTCAAAAATTATATTAATCAAATTGAGAAACACTTTTTATATCTCCGGTTTCCTTGTCGTAGAAAATGTAAAATACAATCGCAGAAGATATACCGAGTTTATTGTAATCTTTTTCAAGCTGTCCAATAAAAATCATAGGCTTACCGTCATTGAACTGCCAATCCGACGATTGAATCCAGTCGGGATATACTCCGTTAAGTGCGACAAAATCCTGCTGTACTCTTTCCGACAAAGCTTTAAAAAGTTCACTGCCTTTAAGAGTTTTAAATAGAACTTTCCCAATGGATTAGACTATACAATTTTCAAAATAAAGTATCATTTTAAGGGAATTTTGGAAATTGAATTGTTTATTCATTGAAAATGGTATATGAATATGTCGACAAATCAAGTTTCTATTGCGTAAAACAAACAGAAACTATGTGTATAATTAACAATTTTCCAAAAGCATTGCCATTATATTGGTTATTATTGTGAGTTTATTGGTTGAATTATCCTGTATAGTACCACTGATTGGGAAAGTTCTATTTAAATTCATCAAGCAGACTTATGAAATATTTCTCACTCTCAAAGCTTGAAATCGGGTCAAATTCATAATCCGACCCCAAATCGTACAGAAATTGTAAAATATCCTCGGGAATATCCGTTTCAAACTCAACCATTACTTTCGACCTTCTATCTACTTTCCAAGAAATGCCAACTTCCGACTACACATTATAAATTCCGCATTGTTAAAATGTAAGAATATGAAATGGGAAGTATAAAAGTAATCAAAACAAGCTGTGCAATTGCAATACAGTTTGGAATGTTATTTGATATTACAAGCGACCAAGCGGAAAGACAAACTCCGAACATACCCGAAAACAAACCTGCATATAAAGAAAATCTGTTTGCTCTTTTGCGAATCGGTTCGTTGTTATCAAGCCATTTGAGGTGTATTCCGCTAATCGAGGTTGAAGAGGAATTGGCATACAGACTTGTCATAAAAATCGTTGCTGCACTCAGCATAATAACAATAATCGACGGCAGGATAACACTGATGTTTTCAATATTATTTAGAGAGATACCGGTCATCACCCAACTTATTATAGCAAAAAACCAGATACTTATCATAGCTATATTATCTTTATGAGGTGTGTTTCCGTTAAGGATTTCGTCAAGAGCATTGGTGGGGTTTTCCTCATCGTTTTTTTGTTCCGGGGCAGTTTTTGATTTTTTCGACATTTTCTCGGAAATAAGAAGCGAACCGGAGATAATAAGAGGTATTGCCACAAAAAGCAGATAACACCATTTACTGCCGTGAGCCGCCGCCGCTCCCAAAAAATCATACAGTACGATTACCCTGCCCGGCATAAATATACCTATTACCAAAGCATTCAAGACAGCGTTCACACATGAAAGGGTAAACATTAATTTTCTCAAACAAATCACCGTCCTTATTTTTATAATAAGAAATTCCAAAATTGAAACTTTTGTTTTAAAACTTTTACATTTTAATTATACCAGTTATTCCCCCACTTGTCAACCGGTCGGCGGGCAACGCCCGCTGGAGATACGTGAAGATAGTCTTTTTAAATAATAACTTCACCTACCCGACCGAAAGTTTTTTATGAAGTATTTGATGTAATTGTTATTATACTTCATAAGGTTAATCAAAAACTACCACATTAAATCAAATCGGTTGGATAATAAAAGTTACGAATAAAACAAACTATCTTCACGTGTTAAAAAAATTTCCGTGATAGACTTGATTAAATCGACATAATATGATAAAATAAAATACGAGTGAAAAAGTCCTCCGATTCTTTAAGCGGAGGTGTCATAAATCTGTTGCTTACGGTGGAGGGCGGAGAACAATCGGTATCCCCACTTGCAAGAGGTTTCCAAAACTTAGTACAACAGAAAAAAATTATGACTGCTCCGCAGTAATACCGAATGTGGATTGAAATGGAGATGTGAATTTATTATGAACTCGACGGAAAAGCAAGAGTTACAGGTTATTGCTTGTAAAGCAAGGCTGTACGCTTTAGAGGGCATTTTCAATGCAAAGTCCGGTCACCCCGGCGGCTCTTTCTCGGCAGCCGATATTTATACTTATCTCTACTACAAAGAGTTAAACGTAAACCCTGCCGAACCCAATATGCCGAATAGGGACAGATTCGTCCTTTCTAAAGGTCACTGCTGCCCTACTTTGTATGCTGTGCTTGCTCTTAAAGGCTTCTTCTCTCTCGAAGAACTCCCGAAACTTAGAAAAGTCGGAGCTATGCTTCAGGGTCACCCTGATATGAAAAGTACTCCGGGCATAGATATGAGTTCCGGCTCACTCGGTCAGGGCATTTCTGCCGCTTGCGGTATGGCTCTTGCCGGAAAAATAGATAACAAGGATTACAGAGTTTATACTCTCCTCGGCGATGGTGAGTGCGAAGAGGGTCAGGTTTGGGAAGCTCTTATGTTTGCAGCCAACAAGAACCTTGATAATCTCTGTGTTATAATCGACTCCAACGGCTTGCAGATTGACGGTCCCGTTGAAGAGGTCGGCGGTCTTGAGCCGCTTGACAAAAAGCTTGAAGCTTTCGGCTTTGAGGTTTTCAAAACAGACGGTCACGACTTCGACAGCATTGAAAACGCTGTCAACTCCGCTAAGGCTGTTTCGGGCAAGCCCACGGCAATTATTGCAAAGACAGTCAAGGGCAAGGGTGTTTCTTATATGGAGAACAAAGTAAATTGGCACGGTGCTGCACCAAACGCAGAGCAGTACAAAATCGGAAGAAATGAGCTGCTTGCACAGCTTGCTGAATTGGGAGGTGCACTCTAATGGCAGAAAAGGTTGTAAAGGCTACTCGGGAGAGCTTCGGCGAGGCACTCTGTGAGCTTGCAAAAACTAACAAGGATATCGTTGTTCTTGATGCGGATCTTGCAGCCGCTACAAAAACTTCAATATTCCAGAAAGCTTACCCCGACCGTTTCTTCGACTGCGGTATTGCGGAATGTAATATGATTGGTGTTGCAGCCGGTCTTGCATCATGCGGAAAAATTCCTTTTGCCGCTTCGTTTGCAATGTTTGCAACAGGCAGAGCCTTTGAACAAATCAGAAATACAGTTGCTTATCCGAAGCTTAACGTTAAGATTGCAGGTTCACATGCAGGTATTTCAACAGGTGAAGACGGTGCAACTCATCAATGCTTGGAGGATATCGCTGTAATGAGAGCAATTCCGAATATGACGGTTATCAATCCGGCTGATCACTATGAAATGCTCGGTGCTGTTGAAGCCGCTTTGAACATTGACGGTCCCGTATACATTCGTCTTGGCAGACTTGCAATTGAAAGTGTGAACAATAATGACGACTACAAGTTTGAACTTGGCAAGGGTGTTACACTTCGTGACGGCAATGACGTGACTATTGTTGCAACAGGTCTTGTAGTTCGTGAGGCTGTTCTTGCTGCCGAAGAGCTTGCAAAAGAGGGCATTGATGCACGTGTAATCAATATTCACACAATCAAGCCTATCGACGAGGAAATCATTTTGAAGGCAGCAGAGGAAACAGGCAGAATTGTCACATTTGAAGAACACAACGTTATCGGCGGTTTAGGAGATGCGGTTCTCTCCGTGGTTTCCGAGAAAAAGCCTGTGCCGGTTAAGAAGTGCGGTGTATACGACAGATTCGGTTACTCCGGTCCTGCAAAGGAACTCCTTGAAATTTTCGGTCTTACTGCTCCGGGTGTTGCTCGTGAAGTAAAAGCTTTTGTAGGTAAGTGATTTTATACTGTTATATAGATTAATTTTGACACCTATCGATTTTTTCGGTAGGTGTTTTGCTTTTCGACCTTATTTTACTCAGTTCACAAATTATTTACAAATTGTAACTACAAAGCGACACTATAGGGACATCGAATATGTTATTATATAAGTACAGAGAAAGAGAAAAAATTTCTTCCATAAATTTATCCTAATGATTTGTTGTTTCGGTTTGTTGTGTTCATAGCTCTCTTTCTCTGTTGATTTGCTTGCTCCACACATTAGGAACTGTTGGGATATAAGTTGAACAATTTAGACAAGTATAAATGTTCAAGTTATTTTCTGACAGTTTCCTAATCATAAATACCCGATTTTCTACCCCGAAAATACAGAAAACCGCCGATTGAATATAATCGGTGGTTTTACTGTTTTTATTTGCATTCTAAAAATTAATTATATATCATTCGTGTACAGCCAAAGGTTTTTGAGAGCATTGTCTTTTGCTCCGAATTTGGATATATTCTGAATTTATAAGCTTTGTTCAATGCTCCTCACCTCATTATTCTCACAACAAATTTACAATTATATCGTATCATCATTTTTTTGAGATGTCAAGTAATTCTCAGCCCTACGGGCTGACGGCAATTCATCCCCGACCTATAGAGGTCTTCTTGCCGAGGTAGGATAAACAACAGTCACCTTAAAAGGAAGAACGGCATCTAAAATATCCTCAACACATTCCGGTCTGTTCTTAAAAAAAATCGTTGCAAAGATATCGTCCATTAAGGTCATACTTTTTATAATTTCAAGGTTTCCGGGTTTACTGTTTTGACTCATTGTCATCACTTCCTTTCGTAATCTTTCTGTTAAAATTATTATACATCACTTTTTTCAAAAACACAATATCTAATCATAAATTTATATAAAAATCATTAAAGTTATGACACTATCCTATTCCCTATCCAACACAAAATATCCTCAAACACCTCTTCCTTATTCAGCTCATTTAACAGCTCGTGCCGACACTCGCTGTACAGTTTAAACGACAAGTCACTAACCTCACGCTTTTCGAGATTTTTAAAAACTTCCATAACTCCTCTGCCGTTTTCGCCCACAGGGTCTTTCTCACCGGAGATAATAAGTGTGGGTAAGTCTTTTCTGAAATTATCAAACCACTCCTCACTGTTACATTCGGTACTCAGCATTACCAAATCGTTCATAGCCTTAAGAGAGAAAGTGAAATTGAAATATTCATCATTCTTGTGCTTTTCGATAATATTTTTATCTCGTGTTATCCACGAATAATCGTTATTCTCTTCCTTGAACTCGTAATTATAAATATCGAAAAATACCTTTTGTGTAAGCTCCGATTTATAATCCAAACCTTTGACTTTACTGCCCAGATCAGTTATTGCAAGTCCAAGCTGCGAACCCTTCTGGAAACCGCCTGTGCCTGCTATAATAAGACCGTCTGCCATTTCGGGGTATTTCTCCGAGCAAATTCTCGCAACAAAACTACCCATACTGTGTCCGAAAAGAATATGCTTCAAGTCCTTGTAGCTTTCAAGAAATTCACCTGCAAAAGCATAGGCATCGTCAACAAGAATTTTATCGCCGTTTTCTTCTGCAAAGAAGCCTAGTTTATCAACACTCCCCGCTGTCTTTCCGTGACCTAACTGGTCGTGAATAAATGCTACATATCCGTTCTCGGCAAGCAAACCCATAAACTCTTCGTACAGTTCCGTATGCTCCGACATTCCGTGAAGTATCTGAACCGTAGCTTTCGGTGTGCCTATGGGAATATATATTTTACCGTACAGTATATGAATATTATCATTGCTTTTTGCTGTATGTTCGACTATTGTATATTTCATAATTACATTACCTCTTTTTCATTACGTGAAGATAGTTATTGATTAAAATTATTTTTTGTACCCGACCGAAAGTAGATTTTTAGCAAGAATTTTCTAGACATTTCATCATAATTTTAATATTTAAAATAACTAAATTATTTGTGTACTACTTCCCGATAGTGACATACTCCCACCACCTACGCTTCTGTGTTGTCTTAGGAACTGTTTGGAAATAAGTTGAACAATTTAGACGCAGGATAATTTGTTCTGTGTTAGGCACAACACCGCAGGAATACTGACGTATTTCAGAGCCTGTTTAAAATCTGA
>CACWTQ010000037.1 GCA_902763835.1 uncultured Ruminococcus sp.
GACTGCAAATAAAGAGTTGTTAATACACGCATAAAATTTTTGGTCGGGTTCGTGAAGTAAAAATTTAGAAAGACTATCTTCACGTGTTTTCAGCGGGCAATGCCCGCCACGTGTTTTTAGCGGGCATTGCCCGCATTGCCCGCCGCACCGAGGGGGAGTTGAGAGTTTGACAATTATAATTAATAATAAGAGCGGTGTTCCGATTTATGAGCAGATTTATAAACAAATCAAAAGTCAGATTATAAGCGATTCCGTCAGCGAAGATGAACCTCTTCCGTCTATCCGTAATCTGGCAAAGGATTTGCGAATAAGCGTCATCACCACTAAAAGAGCTTATGACGAGCTTGAAAAGGACGGCTTTATTTATACCGTCGCCGGTAAGGGCTGTTTCGTCGCTCCGAAAAATATAGAGCTTCTGAGAGAAAATAACCTTAAATTGATTGAGGAACATCTTTCGGAATCAATTCAGCTTGCCAAGTCGTGTAAGCTTGAAATCAATGATTTGAAAAATATGCTCGATGTACTGGGCGAGGAGGGGTAAATTAGTATGAACGCAGTTTCAGTAAAAAATATCACTAAGAAATACAAAGACTTTACGCTTGATAACGTTTCCTTTGACTTGCCAAGCGGCTGTATTATGGGTCTTGTAGGAGAGAACGGTGCAGGCAAGAGTACGCTTATCAAAATTATTTGCGGTATTATAATGAAAAAGCAAGGCGAAGTTTCTCTTTTCGGGGAGAGCGTTACGGAAAATTTCAGCGATTTCCGTCAGAATATCGGAATAGTTTCCGATGAAATTGCTTTTCCCTATAATTTTAAGGTGAAGAACGTCAACAGAATGATGAACTGCATCTACGACAACTGGAACGAGAAATCCTTTAATGATTATATCGATAAGTTTGAGATTCCACGTAACAAAAAATTCAAGGATTATTCCCTGGGTATGAAAAAGAAGCTTGGAATTGCCGTGGCACTTTCTCACGGTGCAAGTCTGCTTATTCTTGATGAAGCGACAAGCGGTCTTGACCCTGTTGTCCGTGACGATTTTCTCGACATTCTCTACGATTTCACCCGTGACGAAAATCACACAGTCCTGTTCTCTTCTCACATTGTCAGCGACCTTGAAAAGCTTTGCGACTATATCGCCGTTCTGCACAAAGGTAAACTTCTTATGTGCGAGGAAAAGGACGTTCTCCTTGATACATATTGTATGCTCAGAGGTTCGGAACAGGAGCTTGAAGCCGTTCCGAAGTCAGAGATTGTGGGTAAGCGTAAATCTCCGTACGGTGTACAGGCTATCGTAAAAAGAGAGGCAGTACCGAACGGTATGGCGGCGGACAGCGTGACAATTGAAGATTTGTTTGTGTATATGGTAAAGGGGGAAATTCAGTGAAAGCATTGTTTTACAAGTTCTCCAAAGATCTTCCGCTGAAATTATTGCTTATGCTTTATTTCTGGACGCTTGTTCCGTGGGCATTATGCTTATACGGAACAATTAACCTTTATGAGTCACCGCTTGTTTTTATGCTTGCAGGTATTATTTATACCTTTGAGTGCAGCAGCGATGAAAAGTCGAAATTCAATAAGTATATGACAAGCTTTCCAATTAAACGGAGTACTTATGTTTCATATATATTTTTATTGATTGTTATATCGGAAGTGATTATGTATTTTTTTCAAATACTATTGGGAATTTTATCACCAACAGTTCTTGAAAGAAACGTGATGTCGGAAAATACACCGATTATGTTGTTATCGTCAATGTGTATCGGTATAGCGGTTGTCGGATTTGCGGTATTCTGGAATTTCAAAGCGTCGTTTAGGGTATCGGGGACAATGCTTGTAGTGCTATACTTTTTCGTTTCGTTCGTTCTCGGATTCATAATAGGGGTCACGAAAGACAGCGAATCGGCAACAGCTTTGTTAAATTCGACAGGTTTCAGAATTGTGACCGCAGTTGTATCACTGATAGTATTTTTGTTTGAATGGTGGCTGTCGGTGAGGGTATACAATAAGAAAGACGTATAATTTTTGAGGTGGTTAAAATGGAAGCTCTTTCGATTTTAGGAGTTGCGGCATTTGCTATGGTGACAACGCTGCTGGGTTTACCCAAAGAGGTAAAGACTCTTAAAAAAAGGGTTAAAAAATTATCAAAGTTGGTTGAGGGGGATAAAAGTATGTCAAAGCTTTTAGAGGAACTTGTAGGAAAGAAATGTGCGATTTACACAAGCGGTGTCGGAAATGTGGGAGTTGTTATGGCAGTTGATGAAGATTGGGTCAAGCTTGAGATTGAATATAAGAAAGATAAGAAGCAACTTATGCTTTATCCGATAGAGGACATTGCAAGCATTAAGGTTATGGAGTAATAATCATTCGGGAGGGGAAATATGAAAACATTCAAGGGTATAATATATAAGGATTTTGTAACAGTGGGTGCGTTTTCGTACATATGTTATTATTTATGTCTGTTGATTACCGCTTTTTCGGCTTTTACGGGAAAAATGCCGTTTTACTCGTACTTTCTGTTCTTTTTCATTTATATGGAACAGCCGTGCGGAGCTCTCTGGGCGGACGATACACAGGGCTGGACAAAGTATTCCCAAACACTTATGTTACCAAGAACAAGTATAATCAACTGTAAATATATACATATGATTTTAAATTGGCTTGCAGGCATAATAATTGTGGAATTGTGCTTGATTGTGGGAAATTCAGTGCGTGGCGAGCCGTTGATTGATTTGGAAAATATTATTGTTATGTCGGTTTCGGTGCTGATTTTATGCGTAATTTCATTGGCAGGTTCGCTGATGCTTTTTGGTCACAAATTTCTGTCTGTTGGGTTTATAGGTATTAGTGGAGGCTTTATTGGCGGTTATTACGGCGGCAGTATGGGCGAAAACGGAAGCTTTTCTATGCAGAGTTTTACCGAGGTTGACGAAGATGTAAAGTTTATGTTTGAAAGTAATTTTCATTTGAAAGTTATGATTTTGTGTGCGGTGATTACGGCGGCGGTTTGGGTGTTTACGCTGGTTCGCTGCAAACGAAAAGATTTTTGATAATACATAATTAGTAATGTGTAATTATTAATGTTTTAAAGTATTAAACTCCCTCGGTTGAGCAATGCAGAAACCGAGGGAGTCTGTATTTGTTGACATAATCTACCTTTTCAGGGGGGTTATGGAGAAATCATTCGCACCCCTGATTAATTCGGGATTTTTTCAAAAAACTGTTGACAAATCAATGAAAATTTGTTATCATAATAACAGATTCGCACTTTTGCGTTTTTTAGGCTTTGAAAAGCCGCATGAAATCACGGTTTTTTAAGGCGATTTTTCCTTGCTGTTACAACCCACCTATCCCCGTAGGGGACGAAACAGTCCGGCTTGCTTCCGTACTTCTGAACCGTGAGTTACAACCCACCTATCCCCGTAGGGGACGAAACGTAAATTGCCTCGCCCTTTTCCAAATCTGTGAAGTTACAACCCACCTATCCCCGTAGGGGACGAAACTCTGCCGTAAAGCTCTCAAAGGTACATTTTTTTAGGTTACAACCCACCTATCCCCGTAGGGGACGAAACTTCAAGAATAACCATTGCTTTCTTAATCCTAAAGTTACAACCCACCTATCCCCGTAGGGGACGAAACAGTATACGGGTACTGAAACAACCGCACACACTGGTTACAACCCACCTATCCCCGTAGGGGACGAAACGCGGCGAGTGTACTAACGTGTACAGACATTACACGTTACAACCCACCTATCCCCGTAGGGGACGAAACTCTGGTCAATAAGTATTTCAGCACCAGCCCAAAGTTACAACCCACCTATCCCCGTAGGGGACGAAACGGTATCTACTGTCGATGAGACCGGCGGAAATGCGTTACAACCCACCTATCCCCGTAGGGGACGAAACCCTCAAAAGGTAAAAATTACTCGCTTGAATTGGTTACAACCCACCTATCCCCGTAGGGGACGAAACAGAGTGTTTGTCGTGTATACCGATGGTTCAACGGACGTTACAACCCACCTATCCCCGTAGGGGACGAAACGTCATAATCCATCTCACTTTCGGACGGCTTAACGTTACAACCCACCTATCCCCGTAGGGGACGAAACTGCACGCCGCTAAAACCGTTAGCAAGTGACGTCTGTTACAACCCACCTATCCCCGTAGGGGACGAAACGGAGCGAATATACTTATTGGTTTCATTCAGATAGTTACAACCCACCTATCCCCGTAGGGGACGAAACAGTCTCCTTCAATGTATACTTACCCTGCCTTAGAGTTACAACCCACCTATCCCCGTAGGGGACGAAACCTCAGAAATATCCATCCTAGCCTCAAGATCTGTAAAGAGTTACAACCCACCTATCCCCGTAGGGGACGAAACAATTATTTTTCAAATTTTAATCAAATTCCAAAAATCACAAAATTCAGTTTTTAATACATATATTTCACATCTCATTGTGAGTAAAAGTTTGGATAAAATTACTCTATAAATTAAGGTTACAATCTGTTATAATATTCTATAGAAAAGAAAAGATTTGTAACCTTGCGATTACAACGGACGAACCAATGTTACAAATGGTTCGTCCTAATGTATTTTTAAAGAAAAGATGAGGTAGTATGGAAAATAAAACGATGATGCAGTACTTTGAGTGGTACTTGCCAAATAACGGCTTGTTCTGGGACAGGTGCTGTGTTCAGGCTAAAAAACTCAGAGAGAACGGAATCAATATGATTTGGCTGCCGCCTGCCTATAAGGGTGCTACGGGCAGGGACAGCGTGGGCTATGACGTTTACGATACATACGATTTGGGCGAGTTCAATCAACGTGGCAGCGTTGCCACAAAGTACGGCACTAAGAAGCAGTATTTGAAAGCTGTCAGAACTCTGCAAAAAACAGGCATTGAAGTTTTTGCGGACGTGGTTTTGAATCATATGACGGGTGCGGACGAGGTCGAAGAAGTTTACGCAGTTGAAAATAACCCCGAAAACCGTGAGGAGGAAATCGGCGAGCTTACAAAACGTACCGTCTGGACAAAATACACATTCCCCGGCAGAAACGGAAAATATTCAAAGTTTACTTGGAGTTACAAAAATTTCAACGGTACGGACTGGGACGAAAAGGAACAGCAGTCGGGAATTTTCCTCTTTGACGGCAAGGCTTGGAACAACGAAACGGACAACGAGTTCGCAAATTTCGATTACCTTATGGGTACCGACCTCGATATGGAGAACCCCGAAACAGTAGAGGCTGTCACCGATTGGGGCAAGTGGTATCTTGATACGGTCAAGCCGAACGGTTTCAGAATTGATGCGGTCAAGCATATTCGTTTTGAATTTTACAGAGATTGGCTGAGAGAGCTTCGCACTCACGAGGGCAGAGATTTCTTCGCTGTTGGTGAGTATTGGTCAAGTGAAATTGACAAACTAACTCACTATCTTGACGTTGTGGAGGACAGTATGTCACTGTTTGACGTTCCGCTTCACTTCTCTTTCCAAGATGCCGCAACCTCAAACGGTCAGTACGATATGAGGGAGCTTCTCCAAAATACTCTCCTTTCCGAACGTCCGAACAATGCCGTGACGTTCGTTGATAACCACGACACACAGCCGGGACAGTCGCTTTTTTCGTTTATTCCGAATTGGTTCAAACCCATTGCCTACGCTGTAATTTTATTGAGAAACGAGGGCATTCCTTGCGTGTTCTACGGTGACTATTACGGCATTCCCAACGATAATATTCCGCCTGTTCCGTCACTGAAAAAGCTTGTGTATATCCGCAAAAAATACGCCTACGGTGAACAGGAGGATTATTTTGATGACGATTCCGTTGTTGGTTTTGTTCGCAAAGGCGACGATGAACACGAAAATTCGGGTCTTGCGGTGCTTATGACAAATGCGGAATGCGGCTCGAAAATTATGGATATCGGAAAGAAATTTGCCGGACAACTGTTTTTCAATATTATGGATTTGGCGGCTATCCCCGTGACAGTAGGGGAGGACGGTACAGCGGAGTTTTTTGTTGACGGCGGTTCTGTGTCGGTGTGGGTGAACGGTGAAGTTTATAGAGATGTTTGTTTGAATATTGAATAATAACTTTCGGCGGAGCGAAGCTTGTTAAAGTTTGGTCAAGCTTTAACAAGCTTGACCAAACTTTAAATGGTAAATCTTTTAGACTGTTAGTGTAACATATTTTGTAAAACTGCATATGCTGTATTGGAGATGATTTGATGCGTAATAATTTCAGTGCAGCAGCATGTATAAAAGGAGGTCCCGACGCTCCAAGGCTGTCGGGAGTGGCTAGATTTTATCAGAAAAACGACGGCGTACTTGTAGAGGTTGAAGTTTCGGGACTGCCGAAAAGTAACAAAACAGGCTTTTTTGCACTCCATATTCACGAGGGCGGAAGCTGTACGGGTAAAGAATTTGCCAATACAAAAGCTCACTATAACCCCGAAAGTATGCCGCACCCGAACCACGCAGGCGACCTGCCGCCGCTTTTGTCTTTTTCGGGTAATGCCTATATGGCGGTTATGACGAACCGTTTCACAGTAAACGACATAATAGGTCGGACGGTTGTAATTCACAGCAACCCCGACGATTTTTACTCGCAGCCCTCGGGAGATGCAGGGGAGAAAATAGCCTGCGGAGTTATAAAAAGAAGATAATAAAGAAAAACGGCTTGATGAATTACTTCGTCAAGCCGTTGGTTTTTCAAGTATGTCTAATGTATAAGTACTTCCATAGTCTGCCCCGAATCTGTTTCGGTGACAATTTTATTGTCATCATAGATAACCGCATAATATTCGTTTGCAAAAAAACTTTTCGCAGCTCCGTAAATCAATGCATCCTTATTCGCAACGGAATCGTACTGTTCGGGTGAACCGAGCAGATTTTCAACTTCGTTGGTACTCATTCCTATTATATTATAATTTTTCTCCAAATCATCAATCATTAAATGACGGTTTGCAGGATAGTTAATCCAATTTTCGGAATTAAACTTTGTAAAATACGCTCTCACACCATACTCCGTGCCGACAGACACAGCTGCATAAATCAGCGAAACAATCAATGCAGTCTTTACGCAGTCGCCGAAATTTTTCTTTCCGACAGATTTCAGAATAAACGGGAGTATCAAAATTACTAACGGTAAAACAATAAACATAATCACAAATAACGCTTCCGAAACTCCGTTAATGACCGAACCGTTTACAATACTTAAAATAATGGTAATCAAAAAGTATAACGTAAAGCCTGTATAAAATGAAATTGTAATATGTCTGTTTCGTGCATGCTGCTTTTCCATAGTATCACCTTTTTTGATAAACAATAATTCCGAATTCAATTTCCGTTTCGAGATTTGTAAGGTTTTCAAGCTTTGCTTGGTCGGTGCGTGACGTTTTGTAGTAGTACGGTGTCATTTTAAACAGACTTATAATATCTTCGTTTGATGTAAAATTCAGCGTGTATTTGATTTCTCTGAAGTCGGAAACAATAAAATTTTCAAGCTCACGGCTGTCAATTTTATTCTTGTATGGCTTGTCGTAAACAGCGGCTTTAAGTCCAAAAAGATGATTTTCCAAAGGTATTGCCTTAATTAAAATACCGTCGGGACGAAGTACTCTCGAATACTCAGCGGCATTTGTAGGGGAGAAGATGTTCAGCACAACGTCACAGCTGCCGCTTTCAATCGGAATTTCCGAACAGCTCGCAGCCGCAAGGGAGATATTTCTGTCACGCTTCGCCGCACAGATAAGGGCATCTTTGGAAATGTCTATACCGTAAACGTCACAATCGGGAACATTTTGTTTAATATTAGCCGTGTAGTAACCCTCTCCGCAGCCAACGTCAAGAACAGTGAAATTCTCATCGCCACAGCGTTTCAGAACCTCATCTGTGACAGCATCAAGCAGCGGTTTGTAGTAACCCTTTTCGAGAAAATCGTGACGTGATTTCAGCATAAGCTTGTCATCACCGTGACGTTTTTTCGAGGACTTCTGCGACCGCATAAGGTTGATGTAACCGTACTTTGATATATCGTAGCAGTGATTATTTTCACAGATTAATGTTTTATTATTTACGGTAAAATTACCCTTGCATATAGGGCAAATAAATTTTGAATACATTCCAAACTCCTTTTTTTAACACGTGCCGCAGGCACACTTCATTTTACATAAACCCACCGTCAACTCCGAGAACCTGCCCCGTGATAAAGTCCGCATTGCCGCTTGCCAAAAACGCAGCCGCACGTGCAACGTCAAGAGGAGTACCAAGACGCCCCATAGGAGTTTCCTCAGCAAGAAACGTTAAAGTATCCTTGTTAAAATCGTTGGTGAGCATATCCGTCATAATGCAGCCGGGAGCAATTGCATTTACTGTAATGCCCGAGGGTGCGACTTCCTTTGCAAGTGCCTTTGTAAGTCCAATTATACCTGCCTTGACCGCCGAATAATGCACCTCGCACGATGCTCCCACAGTACCCCAGATTGACGAAATGTTAATGATTTTTCCACTCTTAAAATGTATCATAGACGGCAGTACACTTTGACAGCAGTTGAAAACTCCGCCTAAGTTTACGTTTACCATTTTAAACCAATCGCTTTGGGTAATGTCTGTAAAAAGCTTTTGCTGTGCAATTCCTGCATTATTAACAAGCACTGATATTCTATTGTACTTATTAATCGCAAACTCAATCATTTTGTCAACCTCGGCACGATTGGAAACATCACATTTAAACACGTACCCTCCACCGCCGTGATTTTTAATGCTTTCAAGAACTGCATTAGCCTTTTCTTCGGAATTATTGTAATTAACAATTACCTCGAAACCAAGCTTTGACAGTTCCAAAGCCGTGGCTGCTCCGATTCCTCTTGAGGCCCCCGTCACGATTGCACAGCCGTCAGTCATTTACAAGCACCTTTACAATCTCGGAAACATACATTCTGTGGTAGTCGCTGCCGTTGTAATTTCCCTTGATTGATTCATCAATAATACTCTCTTCGTTCAAATCCTGAGCGTACATCTTTCTGCAAACCAGCACAAGATGAGCCTGCTCGAAGTAGGGAGCTTTCTCGGTGAATACGGGTGTAAGACCCGTTTCCTTTGCTTTGTCGATGTCACGACCCGACTTAGTTCCGCAAATCGTGAGAGCCTTTCTGTACTCTTCACCGTAAACGGAAAGTGTGTAGTACTCGTTTTTCTCAATAAATTCGTAGGTGTAACGCTGAGGACGAATAAATGTGAATGCAGTCGGCTTGTTCCACATAATACCAACGCTGCCCCAGCTGGCGGTCATGGTGTTGTAGCTTTCCTCCGTGCCTGCGGTGACAAGTGTCCAGTCCTTGCCGATAGTCTTGAAAATATTGTCGTTAAGCTCAAATGGCGAAATTTCTCTCATAATGTTGTGTTCTCCTTTGTTTGTAATATTTAATTATATGCCTGAACAGGTTCAAATAATCTCCTATAAATTTTTTTAAAAAAATTGCGATTATTACTTGAAAAAATCTCCAAAATTAATTATACTATATTTATGTGTTAGTGTAAAGTGTTTTTTTATATTTTGCACAGTATGCGTTAAATTTGCAAAAATATACATTGCATATGCATAAAAATTGAAAAAATTCAAAAAAATCTGAATAAATATGCAAAAAAGACTTGATTTTTTGCATAAAAGGTGTATAATTATAAGCATTGAATGTTTATAATTAAAATTTTATAAAAACGGAGGAATAAAGCTATGGCTAAAAAAGAAATCAAAAAAGTAGTTCTTGCTTACTCGGGCGGTCTTGATACTTCCATTATCATTCCGTGGCTGAAAGAAAATTACAACAACTGTGAGGTTATCGCAGTGAGCGGCGACGTTGGACAGGGTACGGAGCTTGAGGGTCTTGAAGAAAAGGCTATCGCAACAGGTGCGTCCAAGCTTTACATCGAAGACCTTAACAAGGAGTTCGTAGAGGACTATATCTGGCCGACACTCAAAGCAGGTGCTGTTTACGAGAACAAGTATCTTCTCGGCACATCATTCGCAAGACCTATTATCGCAAAGAGAATTGTTGAAATCGCTAAGGCTGAGGGTGCGGACGCTATCTGTCACGGCTGCACGGGCAAGGGCAACGACCAGGTTCGATTTGAACTTACAATCAAGGCTTTCGCTCCCGATATGGAAATCATCGCTCCGTGGAGAACTTGGGAGTTTAAGTCGAGAGAGGAAGAAATCGCTTATGCTGAGGCTAAGAACATTCCGCTCAAAATTAACAGAGAAACAAACTATTCCAAGGATAAGAACCTTTGGCATCTTTCACACGAGGGTCTTGACCTTGAAGACCCGGCAAACGAGCCGACATACAACAAAGAGGGATTTTTGGAACTCGGTGTATCTCCCGAACAAGCTCCCGACAAGCCAACCTATGTAACAATCTCCTTTGAAAAGGGTATTCCCGTTGCAGTTGACGGCGAAAAGCTTGAAGCTGTTGAAATCGTTAAGAAACTCAACAAGCTCGGCGGCGAGAACGGTATCGGCATTGTTGATATGGTCGAGAACCGTCTTGTAGGTATGAAAGCAAGAGGTGTATACGAAACTCCGGGCGGTACTATCCTTTATGCGGCTCACGCTAAACTTGAGGAAATCTGCCTTGACAGAGATACTCTCCACTACAAGCAGAATGTTGCAAACCGTTTCGCAGAACTCGTTTACTTCGGTCAGTGGTTTACTCCGCTCCGTGAGGCTCTTTCGGCTTTCGTTGACTCAACTCAGGAAACTGTTACAGGCGACGTTAAGTTCAAGCTTTACAAGGGCAACATCATAGATGCAGGCGTTACATCACCGTACTCACTTTACGATGAGGATATCGCAACATTTGATGAAGATGAGGTTTACGATCAGAACGATTCCGCAGGATTCATCAACCTCTTTGGCTTGCCGATTAAGGTTCAGGCTAAGAAGAAAGGCTATTAATAATAAAGAATAAAAAACCGATTCGGCTTTTTGGGAGGGTGTTTTCTGCCCTCCCGTAAAGTGTTTTATAGGAAAAGTAATATTTTTATAATTTTGTATATTTGAGGTGAAATTATGCAGCTGTGGAAAGGCAGATTTCAAAAGGCTTTAAGTAAAACTACTAACGATTTTAACTCTTCAATATCCTTTGACAGCAGAATGTTTAAAGAGGATATCGAGGGAAGTATAGCACATTCCGCTATGCTCGGCAGATGTGGGATTATATCACAGGAAGATGCAGACGCAATCGGAGAGGGCTTAAAGGGTATTCTCGCCGACATCGAGAGCGGCAAGCTTGCCATTGACTCTGAAGCCGAAGATATTCACACATTTATCGAGGGCGAACTCACCGCAAGACTTGGCGATACAGGCAAACGTCTTCACACCGCAAGAAGCCGCAACGACCAAGTTGCCGTTGATATTAAACTGTATCTTAAAAAGCAGGTTGACGAGGTGACGGAGCTTGTGAAGGGTCTGGTCGGTGTCATTTGCGATAAAGCATACGAACACGCAGAAACGGTTATGCCGGGATATACCCATTTGCAGAGGGCACAGCCGATTACTTTCGGTCATCATCTTATGGCATACGCAGAAATGCTTTTGCGTGACTTGTCAAGACTTTCCGACTGTAAAGACAGAATGGACGAAATGCCTCTCGGCAGCGGTGCATTAGCGTGTACGACATACCCAATTGACAGAACAATTACAGCTGATTTGCTCGGTTTCGACAGAATTACAAACAACAGCCTTGACGGAGTTTCCGACAGAGATTACTGTATTGAGTTTGCGGCAGTTCTTTCGATAATTATGGTTCACCTTTCGAGATTTTCCGAAGAAATTATTATGTGGTGCAGCTGGGAGTTCAAGTTTGTGGAGCTTGACGATGCGTTCTCGACAGGCTCAAGTATTATGCCGCAGAAGAAAAACCCCGACATTGCGGAGCTTGTAAGAGGTAAGTCGGGAAGAGTTTTCGGCGATTTGACAACATTGCTCACCGTTATGAAAGGAATTGCCCTTGCATACAACAAGGATATGCAGGAGGACAAGGAAGCAATTTTCGATGCAATCGACACTGTTAAAATGTGTTTGACAGCGTTCACACCTATGCTCGATACAATGAAGGTTCTACCACAGAATATGAGAAAAGCAGCGGCAGGCGGCTTTATCAACGCAACAGACTGTGCGGATTATCTTGTAAAGAAAGGCTTGCCGTTCAGAGATGCGTATAAAGCAACTGGCGAACTTGTTGCAAAATGTATTGAATCGGGTCTTACACTTGAAACATTGCCGATTGAGGAATACAAGAAAATCTGTGATATTTTCGACGAGGGTGTATACGAAGCTATCGGTTTAGAGAAGTGTGCCTATGAGCGTTCACCGTTGGGCGGACCTAACCCCGATAACGTCAAAAAACAGGTTGAGCGTGTCAAAGGCATAATAAGAGAAGAAAGAGGAATTGAAAAATGACAATTAAAGTAGGTGTTGTCGGTGCGACAGGATATGCAGGTGCGGAGCTTGTAAGACTTATCAACGCTCACCCGAATGCAGAGGTTGCGGCGGTAAGTTCCGTATCCTTTGAGGGTAAAAAGCTAAGTGAGGTCTACCCGGCATATTTGGGCATTAATGATATGATTTGCGAAAATGCGGATGCAGTTGTTGAAAAGAGTGACGTAATTTTCGCCGCACTTCCGCACGGTCTTTCACAGGAGCTTGGTGCAAAGTGCATTGAGAGAGGAAAAGCGTTTATTGACTTGGGTGCGGATTTCCGTCTTGAAAGCGAGGAAGAGTATCACGAGTGGTACGGCGGAGAGTTTCTTGACAAGGACTTGCACAAACAGGCTGTTTACGGTTTGCCCGAGTTTTTCAGAGATAAGATAAAGACAACTAAGATTATCGCAAACCCCGGCTGTTATACAACCTGTGTTCCGCTTGCACTTGCTCCGGCAGTTGTGAACGGTCTTATCGAAATGACGGGAATTATCGCAGACTGCAAGAGCGGTGTAACAGGTGCAGGACGTGGACTTTCACAGGGTACGCATTACCCTGATTTGAACGAGGGTTTTCACCCTTATAAAGTCGCAAGTCACCGTCACACTCCCGAGATTGAGCAGACACTTTGTAAACTCAGCGGTCAGGATAACGTGAAGATTACGTTTGTTCCGCATCTTCTTCCCGTGAACAGAGGTATTCTCGCAACCTGTTACGCACGTTTAAAGGACGGTGTTACAAAGGAGCAAATCAGAACCGCCTACGAGGAGTACTACAAGGACGAGCCGTTTGTTCGTCTGCTTGCAGACGGTCAGGTTGCGGACATTCACAATATCAAGTATTCAAATTATTGTGATGTATCGGTATTTGTAGATACAAGAACAGGAACATTTATAGCGGCTTCGGCTATTGACAATATGGTCAAGGGTGCGGCAGGACAGGCAATTCAGAATATGAATATTATTTTCGGTCTTGAAGAAACAACGGGACTTCTTATGACGCCCCCGGCTTTTTAACTGCCAGCTTTTTGAAAAAAGTTGGGCAAAAACTTTTACAAGCTTCGCCTCGCCTTAAGTTGTTGATAGTGGTTAATCTGTAACGTTCATCAATTAGGGAGTATATCTTTGATTTTTCCGATAACAAAGCCAAAAGTTTTAAAAATAGCACCCCTAAACATTAGCCGTATT
>CACWTQ010000038.1 GCA_902763835.1 uncultured Ruminococcus sp.
CCGCAGGAATACTGACGTATTTCAAGGTGTTGTAACGACACACAGGGCAAATTAGACAAGTATAAATGTTCAAGTTATTTTCTGACAGTTCCTTAAGCTTAAAATAATCCGGTGTAAGTTCAGTGTTCCTGATAAAAATATTCCTTATACTTTCCTGCGGTATCTCGAGAAGTGCCGATACAAATGCCGCTATGATATCCGTATCATTTTCATCTCCGAACACTCTCTTGAATATTACATCAAGTTTAAGCTTTACTATTTTATCTTCATTATTCATAATCTCCACCTTATTTCTGCATACCACCGTTAAATTTTGTTTATCTATAATAATATTTTATCATATTCCGAAAGATTTATCAAGTATATCGTTACATTTTTTATCTATAAAAATACCGCCCGACAATACACAATCAATCGTATCATCGGGCAGTTTTTAATTTTTAATATTAAATTATTCCTTGCTGAAAATCTGCATAATATCAAAGAATGTATCGTCATCGTCAACAGATGTCGGCTTCTTCTTCGGAGCAGGCTCGGGCTTCGGTTCAGCTGTACGGGTAGTCTGAGCGGCTGCAGAAGTCATAACCTCAACGGTTGTACGCTTAGGCTGTGTGATAAGCGGCTTGGAGTCGCTTGTTATTGTGGTTGTGGTCTGAACGGTTGTTTTCGGAGCGTCTGCCGGTCTGTCATCATCGCCGAAGCCTGTAGCGATAACCGTTACACGCATTTCGTCTTCCATATTCTCATCGAGAACAGCACCCCAAATGATGTTTGCATCTTCGTCCGCCTGTTCGGTAATCATTGTAGACGCAATGTCGATTTCGTCAAGACCGATATCCTGTGAAGCCGTGATGTTTACAACAAGACCCTTTGCACCTGCGATAGTAGTTTCGAGAAGCGGTGAGCTGATAGCTTTCTTTGCGGCTTCAGTAGCTTTGTCCTTGCCTGTTGCCGTGCCTACACCCATATGAGCAAGACCTGCGTTAGCCATAACAGCCGTAACGTCCGCAAAGTCAAGGTTGATAAGACCCGGAATAAGAATAAGGTCGGAAATACTCTGAGTACCCTGTCTGAGAACGTCGTCTGCAACCTCGAATGCGTTCTTAAGGGTAATTCTCTCCTCGCTGACATATTTAAGTCTTTCGTTCGGAACGATTACAAGCGAATCTACCTGCTGTCTTAAAGCCTCTATGCCTGCTTCTGCCTGCTGCATACGGTGCTTGCCCTCAAAAGCAAACGGCTTTGTAACGATAGCAACGGTAAGAATGCCCAACTCTCTTGCAATCTTTGCAACAACCGGAGCTGCACCCGTACCTGTACCGCCGCCCATACCGGCAGTAATGAACACCATATCCGTATCTTTGAGAGCGGCAGCAATTTCGTCTGCATTCTCGATAGCGGCTTTCTCGCCGATAGCCGGCTGTGAACCTGCACCCTTGCCGTGAGTAAGCTTCTCGCCGATGTGAATTTTTTGATTAGCCTTTGATGTCTGAAGTACGTGATCGTCTGTATTAATGGAGATAAACTCGACAGACTTAACGTTGCTGTTCACCATACGGTTTACAGCGTTTCCGCCGCCGCCGCCTACACCGATAACCTTAATTACAGGCAAATTGCCGTTATACTCTTCTTCTAACTGAAAACCCATTTTATATTCCTCCTGACGCGTTTATCACCGTAAAATCCGTTTTATTTTGCTTTCGCTTATCTATTCCGAAAATACGCTTTAGTTATACTTTGTTACTATATAAATTTATCACATTTGCACTGAAAATTCAATAATATTTTGTAAAATAAGAAAATTTCGACATATCGCTTAAAAAATTACATATTTTTTATGTAACATTACAACATTGTAACAAAGGATTATGCCGAATTTTCATAATTGAAATCTATGTATCAAAAAAATTTAAAATCCATTTCGGGAGTGTTAAACACTTTTGATTTCTATATATTTTCGACAAGCAATAATATATTTATTTCTAATATATTATTAATTCTCCTGCCGATAACGTTCTAATATAATTTTACTCTTTAATTTTAAAACTGTCAATATCCCTATTGTTTTTTATACTCCACCGATAAAAAACTTTTCTTTGAAAAATCAACCTCCGACCACCCAAAACCACAAATACAAACAAATGTAAATAAGACAGAAATTTTAACTGCAAGAAATTTCTCACCTTATCTCCTGCGGACGTTGTCCGTCGCCGTAGTCGCTGATGATGTTCGGGGTTCTCTGTTCGTATTCAAAAGGTGTTTCATCATCACCGTATTCGTAATCATCATAAATTATATCGTTTATGTCAACATCGTGATTCTCTGTTTTAGATGCCGTTGCGTTAAAGTATTCGTCCGCACTCTTAATTGTCGCCGAACCGCTGTCGGAAGTTTGCGAGCTTGCCCTTGACGTTGTTTCCGATTTCGAGCTTTTCGGTTTGCTCGACTTTGAAGAACTGCCGTCAATATCAACAGTATTTGAATATATCGGTGTAAAGTATGAAGATTTTCTGTCGCTGCTTGCAAGTGAAACATCAAGGTCACCTTTGTCGGTCGCCGAAAGTTCGTTGTTGATTATCGACATTGCCGTGCGGAGCTTGTAGCCGACATCTTCGGGAACACCGAGTAAAATAGTAATCCTGTTGTCGTAGTTAAGCTTAATGTTTGCGGAATTTGATATATCTATTCCATAAATATTCGGCACTTCATTTTCGTTTATATTGTTGATAACCTCGTTAAGTATTTGCTGAGTAGTATTTTTTTCAAAATTGATATACTGTCCCTCGTGTATATCGGTAAGCTTCAAGCCTTTCAAAAGCGGAATATTTGCCCTCTGAACATTCGTGATTTCAAGTACTCTCGCCTTGGCACTGACTATCGCAAAGCCCTCCGTAACGGCAACCTGATAAGACGGCACAGCCGCTTCAAGCGTAATAATCTGAGTACCCGGAATGCGGAAAGTCACCTCCGCCGCTTCGATATAGGGGTAATTGTCAACAATTTTTTTCACTGCCGCCTTGCGTTTTGCAAGGAAAATATTTTCGCTGTAGCTAAGACCGCTGGCATCGATAATTTCCTCATTGCTGTAGGGGATATTTTCGCCGTTGACTATTATCTCGGTAGTCTTGAACATAACCGTTAGCGACATCACAACCGCAAGCACAACCAGAACGGTAAACACCAACGCATAGCTTAAAGCCGTTCTTGTTTTCCGCTGCTTTTTGGTAAGGTCTTTTACCTTGAAGCTTTTATCGGGGGAATTGTCTTTTTCCGATTTTCGGGTTGATTTCCTTTCGGATTTTTTGCGGTTGTCACGGAAAGTTATTTCTTTTACGGTCTTGCTTGACTCACCGCCGTAAAGTCTGTCGAAATAATCGTCTTTTTCCTCTTCGGTTTTAACGTCAAAATTGGAAAAACGGCTTTGGTCGGTTGGGGAAAGTTTTTTCCGCTTGTTTTCGTTGGGAGTTGTTTCAAAAGCGGAAAAGGGATTTTCTTCACTGTTTTCGCTTCTTTCACGCTCACGCTGTAATCTTCTCCGCTCGACTGCGGAAAGTTTTTGTTCTTTTTGTTTCTTTTTGTTATTTTTTTCTTTACTCATATTCTCACATTTATATTCAGCAGGTAATATCCGCAACTAATCAATAGCAGTCGTAGTTGTAGGCTACTTTTGAAAAGTCAAGCTTTTCAAGATTTTTATGGGGAATAAGAAATGTACCTGTACCCATATCGCCCCAAAGAATATCAAAGCCTTCTGTCGGAGCGTAAATGCTTTCAAGCTCAAAAAGTACCGTGTCACAGTCGGAAATACTTTCTTCATATCTCGGGTCGTCCTGTGTGAAAACGGGATAGCCGCCAATGAATGCTTCTGCCTTTTCATTGCGGTAAGCCAAATCATCATATTCTTCATCATCAACAATATCAAAGATATCATCTTCGATATCGTCCTTGTGAAGCTCGTTGTAACAAGTCAAAAAGACATCTTCAAAACGGTAATCATAAACTGTCGCACGCATAATGTTGGGTTCAAGGGCGGTTAGCTTATATTCTCCGCTGAAAGGCAGATAGAAATCATCATACGTAGGCATGTCCTCGGCACTCATAAGCTGTGATTCGTCTGTGATAACGTTCTCGTGATATATCACTCTGAAATTATCCTGACTTGCCAAATAGCCTATTGACATACCGAAAAGGTCGTCCGCTGCGATAAAGAACTGCAAAATTCCCTTTGTCGGGAAACCGTCAATGTGCGGCAGGCGGTCAAAGTTCAGTTGAGCAAGCAGCACGAGGGGCTTGCCGTCAAATTCATTTTTCCTGCCCTTTGGGTATTCCATAGCTTTTGGGAAATAGGGAATTCCGCCTATTTTGCTGTCAAACAATCCAACACTGCCTTTTTCAACCTTGAATCTTAATGCAGGCTGAGGAACAAGGACTTTATCGACTTTTTGTAATACTTTGTTTAGTTCCATAAAAACTCTCTCCTTTATTTAGTATTTGCGGACAACGTGCGGACAACGTGCGGACAACGTCCGCTTGAAACACGTGAAGCGACTTTTTCTTAAATTTAACTTTACGTACCCGACCGATAGTTAATTATTAAAATTAATTTTCGGTCGGGTGCGTGAGGTTAAGGATAAAAAGGACTATCTTCACGTGTTAAAATTATACTCTTTTTACGTCTGCTCCAAGACTGCTTAAAGTGACTTCAATTTTTTCGTAACCTCTGTCGAGATATTTCAATCCGTCAAGAGTAGTTCTGCCCTCTGCTCCCAGTCCTGCAACGATAAGTGCCGCCGCACCTCTCAAATCCATTGCTTCAACCTCCGCACCGTGCAGACATTCAACTCCCTGCGATACCGCCACTCTTCCCTCTACCTTGATGTTAGCTCCCATTCTCAGAAGTCCTCCAACGTGAAGATATCTGTTTTCAAAGATATTTTCCACAAAAAGTGTAGTTCCCTTGCCCTTCGCCGCCATAGCCATAATAGGAGCCTGTGCGTCTGTAGGAAAACCGGGGTACGGCATTGTCCTGATAATTTTCGGGGCGGTAAGTCTGTGCGGACTGTCAAAAACTATACTGCTGCCCCGAACAGACACGTCGCAGCCACTTTCCTCAAACACCGAAAGCACCGCACCCAGATGTGACGGAATAAGTTTGTTAAGCTTTATTCTGCCGCCTGTAGCCGCACAGCCTGCAAGCAGAGTTGCCGCCGCTATTCTGTCGGGAATAATGGTGTGGCTTGTGCCTTTAAGCGACTGCACGCCCTCAATTATGATTGTTCCCTCTCCTGCCCCCGAAACATTCGCACCGCAGCTGTTGAGATAATCCGACAAATCACAAATTTCGGGTTCTCTTGCGGCATTTGTAATTACGGTAGTACCCTCGGCAAGCACCGCACAAATCATCACGTTTTCGGTAGCACCCACACTCGGGAACGACAACGCTATTTTAGCACCGTGCAGACCGTCCGGAACGTGACATTTAAACACACCGTGGTCATCGTTAATCACAACACCCAATTCGGACAATGCTTTCAAATGCAGGTCAATCGGACGAGGTCCTATCTCGCAGCCACCCGGAAAACACATACTTGCACTTCCCGTTCTCGCAAGCAATGCACCCAGAAAAATAATTGACGAACGCATTTCACGCATAAGGCTGTTCGGGATATGGTTCTTGTTAATGTTTTTACTGTTGCATACGAGCGTACCGCCCGAGAAAGCGACATCACAGCCCAGATACCGCAGTATATTCACCGAGCCGCTTACGTCTGAAAGGTCGGGACAATTATGTAAAATACTTTCCTCACCATTAAGTAAGGTAGCCGCCAAAATCGGCAGGGCACTGTTTTTCGAGCCTTGGACTTCCGTTTCGCCTTTTAGTCTTTTTAAACCGTCTATGACAAGCCGTGACAAATACAACACCCTCTCGTTCTTTTCAATACCGTCAAAAATCTTTTCTCTTAATATCGACAGCATTGTTCATATAATAAGTGTATTGCATAATATGCGGAAAAACCGAAATATGTACCAAACAATACACGATATAATATATTAATTAAATGTTAAAATTCCGGTCATCATAGACAGTCTTTATTTAATTTTCAATCATTTTTTGTATTTATTATATGTATCGACAATTATTTTGTAAATTCTTTCGTTTGCGTCAATGATTGCCATTTTCCTCGCATTTGCGGAGTACTCGGCAAGTCTGTTCTTGTCGCTTACGATTTTATCGATTTTCTCCGTTAAAAGCTCGCCCGTAAGCTCGCTTTCTTCGATAAGCTCTCCGGCATTTTTGTTCACAAGTGCCATTGCGTTATGATACTGATGATTCTCCGCTACATTCGGTGACGGAATAAATACCGCAGGCTTGCCCTGTGCCTGAATTTCACTTATTGTAATTGCACCTGCACGGCACACTACAACATCTGCCGCCGCAAGACATGTAGGCATATTGTCGATATACTCTCTAATATCGAGATTATCGCACTTTGAGATATCAGTACCCTTTTCCTTTACCAAATCGGGAAACCAATGACCGTACTGTCCGTAAGCGTGGATATGCTGATATTTGCCGTCTTTGCCGCTTCTTGCGATGATATCCGCACAGGCTTCATTAACTCGCCTTGCTCCAAGACTTCCTCCGAACGACAGCACCAACGGACGTTCGTCAAGACCGAGTTCCTTTCTTGCTGTGGCTCTGTCGGCGGAAATAATCTCGCTTCTTACGGGGTTGCCCGTTACGATAAAATTACAGCCCTCTTTCATATGCTTCTGTGCGTCTGCAATGGCAAGCATAACGGCTTCCGCCTTAGTGGAAAGCATCTTATTCGCAACACCCGGGAATGCGTTCTGTTCGTGAATCAGAATCGGAATGCCCATTTCGTTCGCAGCCTTTAAAACAGGACCGCTGACGTAACCGCCCGTGCCTATGCACAAATCGGGTTTGAACTCCGAGATAATTTTCTTGCTTGCGGAGGTTGCCGTGAAGGCTCTCCACGCAGTTTGAACATTCGCTTTTATGGCTTTGGGGGTAAAGCTTCTCTTGAATCCGCTGACGTGAATACTCTTGAAGTTAAAGCCTGCTTTTGGGACAAGTTTTTCCTCCATACCGCCTTTATTTCCAACATAAAGAATTTCGACATCGGGTTGTTGTTTCTTCAAATATCCGGCAATGGCAAGTGCCGGATTAATATGACCGGCAGTTCCTCCGCCTGCAAATATAACTCTCATATTCTAAAAAATCCTTTCTTTATTTAACACGTGAAGCCAGTCATTTTTAGCCTAACTTCACGTATTTTCTGCGGATATTGTCCGTCTGCGGGTGTTGCCTGCAAACATAATCGTCAAACCGACAAAAATCAAAATATCAACTGCAAGTATAACCGCATATGTTATTGCGTTCCTGTTATTCATTTCAAAAATATTCGGTGAATGATGATCCGTATTCGCCCACAAAATCAAAACACTCGACCTAAAAATCATCATAACAATACTTAACATATATATAATCACTGCTGCGATTTTTTAACTTTAATGTTTGTGCGAACTTTTAATAGGCATTGCAGCTACACCGCTATTGTTTCTCTAGGGTTGCACTTCGTGAGATATTCATAACTATTCCCATTTGTGCAAGCAGCATTACAAGCGACGAACCTCCGTAACTGAAAAACGGTAAGCTAATACCCGTATTCGGTAAAAAGTCCGTGATAACAAGAATGTTCAAAACAACCTGCAATCCAATCTGTGCGATAAGTCCGACACCGAGAAGAGTTCCAAATTTATCGGTTGCCCTTAAGCAGATTTTAATTCCTCTCCACACCAACGCTCCGAAAAGTGTCAAAATCACAAAAGCTCCGATAATTCCAAGCTCCTCGCAGACTATCGCAAATACAAAGTCGTTCTGCGGTTCGGGGAGAAACATATACTTTTGCCGTGACTGTCCCAAACCCAGACCCCAAATTCCGCCCGAGCCTATAGCATAAAGAGAATTTCTCGTCTGCCACGTTGTCTGCCACATTTCGGGAGTTGTGTATTCAAGTGCCTGACCCCAGCCGTCAAGACGTGACATCGCATAAGTCAACTTTCCTGTCACAGCCATAATAACAACAATACCTGCAACAGCACCGCCAGCAATACCGAAGTAAAACAGCGGCACACCCGACAGAAACATCATAAACGCTACTATCAACGCACAAATTACAATACCCGAATAGTGCGGCTCAAGATAGAGCAGCAATGCCGTTACCGCAAGAACCACCACCCCGGGGAGAACTCCGAATTTAATTGTACGCATTTTCTTGTAGTAAATAGATCCCCAGTTCGCCATAAACAAAATGAGTGCGAATTTACAAATCTCCGAAGCCTGTATTCTGAACACACCCAGTTCAAGCCAGCGTTTAGGCTCGTCACCGTCACCCGAGGACGGCATAATCAAAACGAGAATCATCAAAAGCCACGCAACACCCAGAGCAGGAGCGGCGAATTTATGCAAGTGATGATAGTCAAAATATGAAAGTCCTATCATTGCCGCAACTCCTAAAAGTGCAAAAATGAGCTGTCTTTTAATAAAGAAATAGCTGTCATCATACCTGTGAAAAGCATATGGGTAGCTTGCGGAGAACATCATCACAAGTCCGATAATAAGAACAGTGAGAACCAAAAGAAAAAACGTTAGGTCAAGTCCCTCACCCTTTGAGAATATGCGGAATTTTTTCCGTCTTCTTGCTTTGGTTGGACGGGGTGCGGGGGTTATTTGCTTAGGCTTTTGTTTTCTGCTGCTGCTTGTAAAATTATCAAGGTCACCGTAAGTATAGCTGCTTTGAACCACAGTTTTTTAACTCCTCTCTTTGGGTAAGGAACTGTTGGGAAATAAGTTGAACAATTTAGACAAGTATAAATGTGCAAGTTATTTTCTGACAGTTCCTAATCTTAATTTGCTGCCAAACCTCTATGTGTCCGCAAGGACACACTTCATTTGCTTAAAGGCACACTATTTCACTACTCCGAACAGGAAAAGAAGCATTGTAAGTATTCCCATTACGAATGTCACCGCACTGAACACGATAACTATTTTTACTTCGTTCCAGCCGCTCATTTCAAAGTGATGATGAATAGGTGTCATCTTAAATATTCTCTTTCCGTGGGTAGCCTTGAAATAAGATACCTGTAAAATTACCGAGAACATCTCACAAAGATAAATAATTCCCAGCGGTAAAAGCAGAATTGGCAAGTCAAGTCCGAATGCCATTGCACAAACTGCACCGCCCAAGAAAAGCGAGCCTGTGTCGCCCATAAAAATTTTAGCCGGATTGAAATTCCATACCAAAAATCCCAGACAGCCGCCTGCGATAGCCGCACAGTAAATGTTCATTCCTTGAAAACCGGTAACTCCTGCCATTACCATAAAGAATGCCGCCACAAACATTGTAACAGAACCGTTAAGTCCGTCTATGCCGTCTGTCAGGTTTACCGCATTAACAATGCCCACAATAACCACAGCCGAGATTATGTAATATAAAAATCCCAGATTGACAAGACCTACAAACGGAATTATCGTGCTTGTATCGTCACCGAAAATTTTCAGTACAAACAGATAAAGAAATGCGGTTACAAACTGCAAAACAAGCTTCTGTTTCGGGGTGAGTCCGAGGTTTCTTTTTTTCCTGATTGAAATGTAATCGTCAACAAATCCTATAGCACCGTAAATAAACGCCATAACATAACCTGCGACTACCTGAGCGATTTTCAGTTTGTTATACATAAAATCTTCTGTTGCCATCATATAACATACACAGCTTGCAGCTATAGCTATAAGCGAACCGAAAATAAACATTATTCCGCCCATAGTAGGAGTATTCTGTTTATTCTTGTGCCACGACGGACCTATTTCCTTAATCGTCTGACCGCACTTCACCTTTACTAAAAAAGGTATAAGCTTACTGCCGATAAGCGATGAAATTATAAAAGATATCAAAGCCGCCTCAAAAGACCAAATTCCTGTTGTCATAAGTATCCCTCTTTTTCTATTCTTTCTTTTAAAACATTATGTGTTTCCGAATATACGAAACACTTGTCATTTTTTGAACATCTTGTTTATCTCGGATTGCTTACAATATCGACCGCCGTTTTGAAGTCTATTCCCGAAAGCATAATCCCGCAAGCAAGGGCAAGTGCGTATTTGGGGTAATTCTTCTCCGCACCGTCAATATAAACCCTGCCTATACCGCCGCTGCTTAAAAGTTCAAACGCTGTGAAGTCGCTTTTGTATCGTACATTCTTTCCCACAACGTCCGCACTGTTTTCATCTACGGCATAAGTCATAATTTTCTTACAGTTGATTTCCGACTTATCAAATCCTTTATAATACGGAAACGCAACAAACTTTTCCGCAAAGTCAATTGTTTCTGTTTTATCCGTAACAATCACAAATTGAGATTGTTCGTACTGTATATCATCTGAAATTCCGATTGTTTTCACAAACAAAAGAAACTCATTTTTTTCCGACCCCAAAATATTAAATTGGGGGATTTTTATTGTAAAACCATTGTCAGGCATTATAAAATCTCATTCCCTTACAAACCGATTTTACCGCAAAAATACTGATTACGCAGCATAATATCTTTACTCTCTCAAATACTAAACCCTCATACAAAACAGCAGCTTCCAACATCGATAACCAAACTCGTGCGAAGCACACTTCACGTTGGCTTTGCAACACTTCACTCGCCAAACGGCGAACTTAATATGCTCCGCACACTTCGTCAAAAGTAAATTGCCTGCAAATTATTTACATTACCTTGTCGTCTACTTTGTTGTTGCCAAAGTAAACGGTAACGACTGTACCCGGAGATACTTGCTCATCGACAGCAACACTCTGTGCATACGAGTAAACCGTATCAAGGTCAACTGAACCCGAGAAGCTGATGTTGATGTTATTCTCCGCTGCAAGTTCGTTTACTTCCTCAACGGTATGACCCGTAAAGTCGGGAACTTTAACCGTTTCTTTTGTGCTGTCATTCGTTGTGTAAAGCATAACTCTTCCGCCGCGTGGAATCTTTGAACCTGCCTGCGGAACCTGTGCAAGAACAGTGTCGCCGTTACCGCAAATATACGGCTCGAATCCGTCCTCGCTTACCTGATTAAGTGCTTCTTCAAGACCCATTGTCAAATATGTTCCCGCAACGGTGTCAACATATTCAAGTTCTTCCTCCGTGTACTGAGTTTCAATACCCAAATACGGACATATCTCGGACATAATGCTTGCAAACACCGGAGCGGCAACCTGAGAACCGTAATATGCATCTCCCGTTGGTGTATCAAAATATACCAGAAGGGCAATCTGTGGGTCGTCTGCCGGAGCAAAACCGCAGTATGAGGCTATATAGTCCTTTTCGCTGTGTGTACTTTGACCGATTTTCTCGGAAGTACCTGTTTTTCCTGCAATTCTGTAGCCTGCAACATAACCGTTTTTAGCTGTACCCTCTGTTGCGTTCTTCTCAAGAATAGCCGACATTTTTTCCACAGTGTCTTCCGAAATAATCTGCCGCTTGATAACAGGCTCTGTTGTTTCGACAACGTTTCCGTCCGCATCGAGAATCTGCTTTACAAGATAAGGACGGACAGCGTAACCGCCGTTTGCAACCGCAGAAACCGCCGTAACCATTTCAATAGGCGTTACCGTAACACCCTGACCGAACGAACCGATAGCCAAATCGACAGGCCACATTGAACCCTCGGGTTCGCCGTCATGCTGGAAGAAAAGTCCCGTTGCTTCACCGGGGAGGTCAATACCCGTTCGGGAATTAAAGCCGAAAGACTGAAAGTATTCCCAGAATTTTTCCTCGCCCAGAGATTTACCTATCATCATAAACGCAGGGTTGCAGGAGTTACAGAGTGCTTCGGTGAAATTCTCCGAACCGTGACCCAACGTATTATGACAGTTTATGGCTGTAACACCCTCATACGGCACTAAGCTTCCCGAACAGAAATATGTGCTGTCAAGGTCGGCTGCTTTCTCTTCAAGGGCGGCAGATGCCGTAATTATTTTAAAAACCGAACCGGGATAATAAGTATCGCTTATAGCTTTATTTCTCCACTGCTTTGCAAGAAGCTCGTTTGTGCGTTCTTCTTTTTGAGTGCCGCTGAGTTTTTCAAGCTCCTTTTGTGCGGATTCATCGGCTATTTCATAAGGATTATTAAGGTCGTAGCTGTTTTCGACCGCCATACCGAGAACTTCGCCTGTTTTAACGTCCATACAGACAGCAACAGAACCCTCGGCTACCTTATAATCGATTATTCCCTGTTTAAGATATTTTTCAAGAAAATGCTGAATAGTTTCGTCAATCGTAAGCACAAGGGAATTGCCGTCCTGTGCGTCCTCTTTCTGCTGATACTCAAACGGCATCATAGTGCCCCAGCCGTCGTTCTCCGTGACTATTCTTCCCGAAACACCGGTAAGGTATGAGTCGTACTGATATTCAATGCCCGAAAGTCCCTGACCGTCCGAGCCTGTAAAGCCGATAACGGAGGCGGCGAAATCATTGTAGGGATAGTAGCGTTTGTAGTCCTCTTCAAGAACTATAACGCTTGCAAGTCTGTCATATTTCTTGCTGATTTCATCTTCGAGGGCAAGTATTTTATCTCTTTCATCGCTTTCAATTCGCCTTTTGACTGTCTGATAATATGAATCGTTCTTTTTTGCAAGCTCCAGAATTTCGTTGTAATCCATTCCGAGTATATCGGCAAGCTCCTGTGAAACGTACTCTCTCTGTTTATCGTTTTCAAAATATGCAGGTGCGAGAATAACTTTCCAGACGCTTGCACTGCTTGCAAGCGTGTTACCGTTTCTGTCGAAAATCGAACCACGCTTTGCGGAAACCTTGGTATCGCTTAACTGCTGGTCAACGGCTCTTTCGGAAAGTTCCTGACCCTGTATGATATGCAGATAAAACAATCTACAGGCAATAGAACCGAACCCAAAAATAAGAATCAACGCCAACAGCCAATAGGAACGCTTTCTGATACTTGATAAAGCATTATCATTCATTCGGCTTCTCCTTTCAAAACATTCTTTTCTTTAACTTTAAAATAGGGGCGGAGCAGCCGCCCCACCCCATAACATTAATGTCATTAACTTTTAAAATATATACTTTTCTCTGTTCGCTCTTCTCTTTGAAAAATGAAAAGCAATAAATTTGTTTGACATCAATTCACTTATCTAATATATATTCTTCGTGAATTGAAAATATGTTTCTTTAACACGTGAAGCAGCTTTTTCAAATTTTTAACCACTGTCCACAACTTAGGAACTGTTGGGAAATAAATTGAACAATTTAGACGCAGGATAATTTGTTCTGTGTTAGGCACAACACCGCAGGAATACTGACGTAGACAAGTATAAATGTTCAAGTTATTTTCTGACAGTTCCTTAAGCATTTTTTGAGTACAGCGATACATCAAAGAATACTGAATTAAAGACACAAAATGATTTCCTTAAAATCACGATTTTTCCTTAAGTTGTGGATAGTGAATTTTTAACTTTGCAAACCCGACTGATACTTTATATTATTAAAATTAATTTTTGGTCGGGTACGTGAAGTTATTACTTAAGAATAACTATCTTCACGTATTAAAAGATCGGCAATTTTTTCAAATATATTTTTCTCCTTATCTCCGGCAACCTCTGCTTTGTCACCGTCCGAAAGACTTATGAACTCCTTGCGGTAGCTCTCTGTCTTAGCCATACCAAGAACATTTTTAGCATACTCCTCTATTACGGAGGGTCCCAGCTTGTTTTCAACTTTCATTTCAAGCTGAGTGTAATAGCTTTCAAGCTCCGTAAGCTCGCCCTGTGCGTCGCTTATCTGCTGATTAAGCTCCGTAAGCTGTGCCTGACCGCGGATAATCGCAGCCACCGCCAATATTACAAGTGCCGACACCGCCGTTGACATAAAAGCCGTAAGGGGATTAATTTTCGGCTTCGCCTTTTCCCTTTTCTTACGCTCCTCTTCAAGGTCGTATACAATATTCTTTCGTGATTTAGCCTTTGCAAGCTCCTCTTCCTCTTCAAACAGGGTGAGGTCATAAGCCGCATTTCTGTCTGTTAAAGCCATCACAGCACCTCATTATGTGAACAGGGATATTGTGCATTGAAAATCCCTGCGGAAATTTATACAAAGGAATTTCGGATTATGAAATCCTATACCTATATTATACTACAAAATCGTAACTTTTCCAAACCTTATTTTTTGATGAACTATCTGAAAATTCCACTTCATTATTATGCAATCTGACTAAGTTGTTACATTTTTGTGAATTTTGATTAAGTAAACATTAAAAATTGCACAAAAGTTCATTTTTACAAAACCCTTCACTGCCGTACAGCAACAACAAATTATTGGTCGGGTTCGTAAATTAATTTTACAGGTAAACTATCTTCACGTGTTTCAAGCGGACGTTGTCCGCCGCTGACAGATTCTAAGCTTCGCACTTCTCGCCCTGTTGTTATCCAGAAGTTCATCTTCACTCGGTTCAATCGGTTTTCTCGTAACAAGCTCCGCTTTCGGTTTGTTTCCGCAAACGCAAATCGGAAAATCACTCGGACACGTACAGCCGACGCACCAATCCGCCATTTGCTTTTTAACTATCCTGTCTTCAAGCGAATGGAACGTGATAACGGCAAGTCTTCCGTCGGGGTTCAGCACATCGAACGCATTCACAAGCCCCTCTTTAAGTCTGTCAAGTTCACCGTTTACGGCAATTCTGAGAGCCTGAAAGGTTTTCCTTGCCGGGTGACCTTTCTGACGGGCTTTCATAGGGTAGGCATCTCTGATGATATCGGCAAGCTCCAAAGTTGTTTCAATCGGTTTGACATCTCTTGCCTTAACAATCGACCTGACGATATTCTTCGCAAATTTTTCCTCACCGTAAATGGACAGAATACGCACAAGCTCACCAGGCTCACAGCTGTTGACAATATCGTAAGCACTTGTACCCTCTCTGCTCATACGCATATCAAGCGGTGCGTCGTAATGATACGAAAAACCTCTCTCGGGCGAATCAAGCTGCCACGAGGAAACACCGATATCGAGAAGTACGCCGTCAACCCCACAAATTCCCAACGACATAAGAACACCTTTAATATTACTGAAATTTGAGCGGATAATTGTCACGTTATCGAACTGCTTCAAGCGTTCGGTCGCAGCCGCAATGGCATCGGGGTCTTGGTCAATGGCTATAAGTCTTCCCTCCGAATTCAGTCTGCTTGCTATATGAAAGGAATGACCGCCGCCGCCTGCCGTGCCGTCAACGTACGTGCCGTCGGGTTTAATATTCAAGCCGTTAATTGTTTCGTCAAGCAAAACCGACTTATGTACAAACTCCATAAATACTCCTTAATTTTTTGCCGCTTTGATTTTACACGGCAACTCTTTTCTCTTTAAAACTAAATATATAAGAAAACCCCAAAACAAAACAAAATTAAAAAAACTCATCAAATCAGTCCTGCTTCCATTGCCGACAGTATACTATCCTGAGTTTGGGCTGAAATAAGCTTTTCATACTTTTCCGCCGACCAAATCTCCGCACGTTTACCAACGCCGAGAAACATAGTATCCTTTTCGAGGGAAGCGTACTCCCTGAGATTTTTCGGGATAAGTACTCTGCCCATACCGTCTGTTTCGACAAGAGCCGAATTTGCGATAAAATGCCGCTGAACGGCTGCCGCCTGAGATATCGGGCGGTTACAGAGGTTATCGAGAAATACGTCCCACTCCTTTTCGGGATAAACAAAAATACAGCCATTTATGCCCTTTGTGAGATAAAACGCTTCGCCGAGCTGTTCTCTGAGTTTGGCGGGAACGGTAAGGCGACCCTTTGAATCTATATTATGCTGATATGAACCTGTTAAATAGCTTGCCATAAATTAGGTCAGATTAACACTTTTCGGACACATCTGCCACAACCTGACACATTTCGCCACCCTTTCCCATTTTTTTATAATTATACCCTTTAACGAGAAAAAAATCAACCCTTTTCGGGAATTTACGTGAAATCAATTTTTTTGAGAAATTTTCGCTAATGGAAAATTATAACAACTGTTTGTTGAATATATAGTAAACTGTGTAAATATTATATAAAATATATCTTGCAATTACAAATCCGATATGTTAAAATAAATATATAAGAAAGGAAGTGGTCACAATGGGAACTCCCGATACGGTCACTAAGACTCTTATGAGTGAAAACAAATATTTTGCAGATGTGTTTAATTATTTTCTCTATGGAGGAAAACAAGTTATAAATCCCGAAAAGCTCAGTGTAAAAGACGTAACTGAGATTGCTCTTCCCTACGGAACAAACGGTAAAATAACCGCAGTTCAAAAGCATCGTGATGTGCTTAAATCCGCAATAATTATGGAAGACAGTAACGCAGCATACCTGCTGTTGGGTATCGAAAATCAAACCGATATAAACAACGCAATGCCTGTCAAAAATATGCTGTATGATTCTTTGCAGTATTCTTACCAAGTCAGACTATTCGGAAAAAAACACAGGGACGAGGAAGAAAAAAACAACAGTACTGAAAGCACTAAACAGAAAAACGTGGATTTTCTTTCGGAACTTCACAAGGAAGACAAATTAGTTCCGGTTATTACTTTGACACTTTATTTCGGTGCAGACGATTGGACAGCACCAAAATCACTCCACGAGATGCTCGATGTTCCGGATAAATCCATACTGAAATATGTTCCGGATTATCCTATTAATCTGATAACTCCCAAAAACATTCCCGACGGTGATTTTGACAAGTTTCAAACTGAGATGAAACAACTCTTGAAGTACATCAAGTATTCCAATGACAGGAACAAGCTTGATGAAATAGTTCATCAAGACCCCGCCTACGAATCGATTTCAAGAGAGGTTGCCACAGCTATTGAAACGCTTACCAATACGAAGCTTAATATCAAAAAAGGAAAGAAGGTTTTTAACGTGACAAACGCTATCGATGAAATGAAAGCTTTTGCCAAGGCTGAGGGCAAGGCTGAGGGCAGAGCTGAAGGCAGAGCTGAGGGCAGAGCTGAAGGCAGAGCTGAAGGCAAGGCTGAGGGCAGAGCTGAAGGCATTTTTGAAGCACTTATAGGTCTTGTGAAAGACGGACTGCTTCCGCTTGCCGTTGCCGCACAGCGTTTAAATATGACTGTTTCCGAATTTGAAGCAAAATCCGGCTTGAAAGCATAATAACCACCCGGAATGGCTTGACATACTTTTGACAGTACATTGGTAATTTCAGGCATTAAGGAACTGTCAGAAAATAACTTTAACTAGAACTTTCCCAATCAGTGGTACTATACAGGATAATTCAACCAATAAACTCACAATAATAACCAATATAATGACAATGCTTTTGGAAAATTGTTAATTATACACATAGTTTCTGTTTGTTTTTTATTGTGATATAGTACAACAATTAGACTATACGTCACGATATTTATCAC
>CACWTQ010000039.1 GCA_902763835.1 uncultured Ruminococcus sp.
CACCGCAGGAATACTGACGTATTTCAAGGTGTTGTAACGACACACAGGGCAAATTAGACAAGTATAAATGTTCAAGTTATTTTCTGACAGTTCCTTAGAAAGATACCTTATAGTTCAACTGTAAATTAAAACAGAAAGAGTGGTGTGACAAATGGGAAAAATAAACGTCCTTGACAAGCATGTGGCGGAGCTTATTGCCGCCGGAGAGGTAGTCGAAAGACCGTCCTCAGTCATTAAGGAGCTTGTCGAAAATTCAATAGATTCGGGTGCGACTGCCGTAACCGTTGAAATTCAGAACGGCGGAATTACTATGATGCGTGTCACCGATAACGGCAGCGGAATTCTGAGAGATGACATAAGAAACGCTTTTGTTCGTCACGCTACGAGTAAAGTCAAGGTTTCCGATGACCTCGACGCTATTGGCACACTCGGTTTCCGTGGCGAGGCTTTGGCCTCCATTGCCGCTGTCGCTAAGGTTGATTTGCTCACAAAATCGGACGAAAACGAGCTTGGCACTCACTATGTTATCGAGGGCTGTGACGAAGTTCTTCTTGAAGACGCAGGCTGCCCTAAGGGTACAACCTTTGTTATCAGGGATTTGTTTTACAACGTTCCGGCACGAATGAAGTTCCTGAAAAAGAACGTTTCGGAAGCAAACGCAGTTGCCGCTGTTGTGGATAAAATCGCACTTTCACACAGTGAGGTTGCTTTTACCTTTATTCGTGACAATAAGCAAACTCTTGTTACATCGGGTGACGGCAATCTTAAGAATTGTATTTACTCCGTTTTCGGGAGAGAGTTCACAAAAGGAATTGTTCCTGTTGATTATGAGCTGAACGGTGTCACCGTCAAAGGATATGTCACAAAACCTCAGGCCTCAAGGGCAAGCCGTGCTATGCAGAATTTCTTTATCAACGGAAGATTTGTTAAGAGCCGCACCGCTATGGCGGCACTTGAAGAAGCGTGTAAAGGTATGGTTATGGTCGGCAAGTTTCCGGGGTGTGTTCTTCATATCGGATTGTCGCTGAATGCCGTTGATGTCAATGTTCACCCGTCTAAAATAGAAGTTCGGTTTGTGAATGAAAAGCCGATTTTTGAAGCAGTTTATCACGGTATACGCACGGCTTTGATTCAGGGCGACACTGTCAAGAATTTCAATATGGATACGCAAAATCCGTTCGGAAATCTTATAGATAAATCCGTAGTTCAAAAGCCGTTTACAATGTCGGAGCATACCGTTGAAAAAATAAAGAATACTCCTATTATACGTACGTCACAGAGGGAGAAAATCGACAGAACTGCCGTGAAAAATTACAATGCTATGCTTGAAAACACTGCCGATATTATGCCGAAGAAATTGCCCGAGCAGGACGAACGAGAACAGGCAAATCGGAGTTTAAAAGAGCATTACGGCATTAAGCACATTGAAGAAACAAGCGATGTGCTGAAAGACCCTATTGCCGAGCATAACAATAGGGATTTCGGAAGTAACGGCTATGTAAATATTGATATAGCGGTTGATGATGATATTTACACGGAGAAATCAAACAAAGAAAATGATTTTTCTTCAATTACTGTTGACGAAACGGAAGATATTACTTATAATAATGATAATGAATATAAAAACACTAATGAAACTTCCTCATATACCAACAGCGAAAAAGATGATGATTCTAACAATATAGAAACAATTATTCCCACGGACGATGTTAAAATAAAATATATCGGTGAAGCCTTTGCAACGTACATAATTGTCGAGAAAAATAATGAAATTGTTATGGTGGATAAGCACGCTCTCCACGAGAGAATTATTTACGAAAGACTAAAGCGTGAACAAGGCAAGAAGTTTGCACAGTATCTTATTGAGCCAATAGCAGTTACTCTTTCAAAACAGCAGTACACGGGTATTCTCGAAAAGCGTGAGCTTATGTTTGAATCGGGTTTTGAAATTGACGACTTCGGCGGAAGTACGATTTTAGTCCGTTCCGCACCGTCTTTCATAGATGCGTTTGATATTGCGGCTACCGTTGAGGAAATGTCTGATCATATTCTCGAAAACAAACAGGATATCCAGAGTGAATACACCGATTGGCTGTATCACAATATCGCTTGCCGAAGTGCGATTAAAGGCGGAGATTTAAGCTCGCCCGAGGAGCTTTTTAAACTTTACGAAACTATGGAGAAAGACCCGAATTACAGGTATTGTCCGCACGGCAGACCTACTTCAATCATTATCACAAAATATCAGATTGAAAAGCAATTCGGCAGAATACAATAATATGAAAAGTAATCTTGAAAATAAAATACCTTTGATATCCGTAACAGGTCCTACCGCTTCGGGAAAAACAAAGCTTGGTGTGTCGCTTGCAAAGCATTTTGACGGCGAAGTAATTTCCGCTGATTCTATGCAGATTTATCAAGGTATGGATATAGCAACCGCAAAGCCGACAGCGGAGGAAATGTGCGGTATACCTCATCATCTTATTGGATTTCTTCCGCCCGACCAAACTTTCAGTGTTGCACAGTTCGTTGACCTTGCAAAGGCAAAAATCGAGGATATTCACAAAAGGGGTAAGCTCCCTATTATCGTAGGCGGTACGGGGTTGTATGTAAACTCTCTGCTTAACAATATTTCTTTTTCGGAAAATGACAGCGATGAAAAGCTTCGTGCCGAGCTTCGTGAAAAAGCCGAGAAACAAGGCGTGATGTCGCTTATTGAGGAGCTGAGAGAATTTGACCCCGACTCTGCCGAAAGAATAGAACCTAACAATGTCAAAAGAGTTATCCGTGCCATTGAGGTTTACAGAACCACGGGAATTACAATGACCGAACAGAACAGGCGGTCACGGCTTGCGGAATCTCCGTACAGGGCGGTTAAAATCGGCTTGAAGGCACAGGACAGACAGTTTCTTTACGACAGGATAAATATGCGTGTTGACATTATGGTTGAACAAGGATTGCTTGAAGAAACCGAAAAAGTGCTTTCGAGCGATTGTAGTCAAACAGCTGAAAAAGCGATAGGCTATAAGGAGCTTATACCGTACTTTAATGGTGAAACAACTCTTGAAAATGCTCTCGAAGAACTAAGGAAACAGACACGCAGATACGCAAAAAGACAATTGACGTGGTTCTTGCGTGATGAAGATATTCACTGGTTTAATATCGATACCGTAGAAAGCTTTGAAGAACTTGAAAATCTTGCTAAAGATTATGTGGAAAAGGAACTGAAAATAATCCGTAATGCGTAATTATGGCAGTCGGAAGTTTAGTCTTTCTTGGATAGGGATTTTTTAAGAGAAGAGTTATAAAGAGAAAAGAAATGGGTTTTGGAGGCAGTTAATGGAGGAATTTGAATATTCTAATTTCAAAAAGGAATTTATAGAAATACAAGATGATGAACCCGAAGAGGAAACGTTTTCAAGAAAGCGTTACAAAAAAAAGAAAAAGCGTATTCCCATAGGAAGAATGCTCGGTGTGATATTTGTTTTGTTTTTCCTCGTATATTTTTCAATGTTGATTTATACGTCAAATTTCACAATGATAGAAACGGAACAAGCAGGTTGGTTTGAGGTAAACGATTATGTCGAAGCAGATGCCTATGCGGTCAGGAGCGAGGAGTATATTCAAAATACCAAAAAGGGCATTATAGCCTATGTCGCAGATGACGGCGAGAAAATCAATGCAGGCGGCTCTGTTGCGAAGCTTTTTTCAACGGAAAACGATGTAGAGAATTGGCAGGAGTATAACCGCATTAATAACGAACTTACTCTTTTGAAACAAATGACTAATGCCGAAAGCAATTTATTTGTAGACCTTGATACAGTTGACGCACAGATTAAAAATAATATAGTTACATATAAAAATTCCGTTCAGAGCGGAAGACTAAGCTCAGCGAGAGATTCAAAGCTTGAATTGCAGCAGCTTTTTAACGAGCGGGTTGTTATCACGGGCGGTTCGGCGAATTTTGCAGCAAGAATAGGCGAGCTTGAAACGGAACTTAAATCTATAGATGTTTCAAAAAGTATCGGCAATGTCAAGAGTAAAAATTCCGGTATATTCATTTCGGAGCTTGACGGCTTTGAAAAGTCGCTGGACTTTGAAAAGGCGGAAAAGCTTACCGCAAGCGAAGTTGAGAATATGCTTAAAAAAGACCCTCCCGGAGATGCAGTCGGTAAAATTGTTACAACGCTTAATTGGTATTTGCTGTGTCCGCTTACAAGCGAGCAGGCTTTGAGTATTACGGCAGGCGACGAGATAGTCGATATTTCCATTCCGAAAGTAATTTCGGGAACTATCCCCGGAACTATAATTGCGGTGAATCAGGATTCCAAAACCAAGGACGGTCTTATGGTTATTAAGTGCGATTATATGGACAGTCGGCTTGCAAAAATCCGTAAAGAGGATATCACGATAAAAACAAAGTCCTACAGCGGAATCAGAGTAAGCAGAAAGGCTGTTCACGAGGATTTCATCAGCGTTCAGGACTATGACGAGGAGGGAAATCCGATAGGCGAGCCGCACGATGAAAAGGTTCAGGGTGTTTACGTGATGTTCGGCAGACGGCTGACCTTTAAACAAATTAATATTATTTATTCAGAAAAGGATTTTGTTATTTGCGATACCGACACGGACAACCCCGAATTCCTTAACGGAGAAACTGTTGAGCTTTATGACGAGGTTGTTGTTCAGGGAAAGGAGCTTTACAATGGAAAACTTATCAAGTGATTTGAGCGAAAAGCTTAAGAATGTTGAATATAATTACAAGGTGATTGAAAATAATATAAATGAGGCTGCCGTTAAGAGCGGCAGAACAAGAGAGGATATAATTTTCCTTGCGGCTACAAAGACGGTTGAACCGAGAGTTATCAATCATGCAGTATCGTGCGGATTGAAGTATATCGGTGAAAACAGGGTTCAGGAGCTTCTGTCGAAGTATGAAGAGTACGACCTTAACAATTGCGATTTGCAGTTTATTGGTCATTTGCAGAGTAACAAGGTAAGGCAGATTATCGATAAGGTTTCTTTGATTCAGTCTGTTGACAGTGTGAAGCTTGCGAACGAGGTTGCAAGACAGGCAAAGCTTCACGACAAAATTATGAACATTTTAATTGAAGTCAACATAGGCAGAGAGGAGAATAAATCGGGTGTTATGCCTGAGCAACTGGAAGAATTACTTTATACAGTAAAGGACATTGAGGGTGTAAATGTAAAAGGCTTAATGGCGATTCCGCCTATTTGCGAGGAGAAATCTCAAATTTGTAAATATTTTGAGAATATGTACCGTCTTTTTATTGACATTTCAACGAAAAAATTAGATAATATTTCTATGGACTATCTTTCAATGGGAATGTCGGACGATTACCAAGAGGCTATACTCTGCGGTGCCAATATGGTCAGAGTCGGTTCGGCACTGTTCGGAAAGAGAATTTACCCAAATCCTTAAATAAAATTTTATAACAAGGAGTTTTGAACTATGGGAAATTTTGTTGATAAGCTAAAACAGATGTGGAATACTCCCGATGATGAGTACGAGTACGATGACAAGTACGACGAAGCGGAAACTAAAAAAGAAGATATAGACGATGACGAGGATTACTACGAGGACGAAGCACCGTCGAAAAAATCTCCGCAAATTCCGTTTATCGGAAATCAGAACAATAAGGTTCTTAATATCAATACGACCACAAAACTACAGGTAGTGCTTTTCAAACCCGACCGTTTCAGCGATGAAACAAGGGCTATAGCCGATGAGCTTATGAAGCAGCACACAATTGTTTTAAATCTTGAAAATACAAATAAGGATAACTCCCGAAGAATTATCGATTTTCTCAGCGGTGCTGCCTATGCAAGCCGTGGAAAAATCAAGCGTGTCGCAACGAGTACATTTCTGATTATACCGAGCAGTGTGGGTATGACCGGAGATGACCTCCTCGACCAGCTTGAATCGAGCGGTGTTTATATCTGATGAACATTAATTCTTTGGAGGAAAAACAGCTTGCTTCTCATATCGAAGATTTAATAAAGCTTTCCGAAAAGCATTACAAGCCGTGTTATTCGGATTTTCTGAATGATATGCAAATATCGATAGCCTTGGAAGTACTCTCAAAGTGCGGTGTTTCCGACTATGTGATGTGGGGCGGTTATGAGAATGCGGATAGGGTTGTGCTTTGTGTTTATCCGCCGTATAATTGCCCCGAGCTTTCGGAATTTCCGATTGAAATTGTAAACCTAAAGTACAGGAAAACGGACAAGCTTACTCACAGGGATTTTCTCGGGTCGCTTATGTCATTGGGGATAAAGCGTGAAATCGTGGGAGATATCATAGTCGGCGAGGGGATAACGTCTTTCTTTGTAAAGAGTGAGCTTGCCGGTTATGTGAAATCTCAGATAGGGAAAATAGGAAGAGTAGGCGTGACGTTTACCGATGAAACGGTTGATTTTGAAAGTATGGCTCAGGAATTTGAGGAGTATGAATGTACCGTGTCATCTCTCAGAATCGACAGCGTAATCGGTGCAATGACAAAGTTAAGCCGCAGTAAAGCTCAGACCTTGATTGAAAGCGGACTTGCCGCCAAGAACTCGAAAATAGTGTATAATACAGATGCAAAGGTTGCGAGCGGTGATAAAATATCCGCAAGAGGTTACGGAAAGTTCACGGTTATATTTGACGGCGAAATGACGAAAAAGGGCAAGTACAGGATTGTTATCAGAAAGCTGAAATAATATTGATACATATTATTATTTGCCGTATTCTTGTTTCGGTGAATAGAGAAAAGTGAAGAAAGTTTTGAAATAAAATTTAAAGGGGGATAATATATGCTTACAGTTGACCAAATACAAAATATAAGCTTTAAGAAAGCAAGTATCGGCGGATATCGCTGCGATGAAGTCGATAACTTTATTGACGATGTGACTGCGACTGTCGAGGAGCTGAAAAAACAGAATTCCGAGATAATTTCAAAGTCGGAACTCTTGATGAAAAAGGTTGCAGAGTACCGTGATGAAGAAGACAGTATTCATCAGGTTCTTCTTAAGTCGCAAAAGGACGGCGATAAGATTGTCAAAGAGGCGGAGGAAGAAGCAAAGAAGATTCTCGACAACGCAAAGGCTGAGGCTGACAGAATAATTGCCGATGCCAACGACAGAATTATCAAGGAAAAGAAAATGATAAACACCATTGAACAGGAGTCTTCGGAGGTTCGCAATAAGCTGATTGAGGTTTATCAAAAACAGATAGACGCACTCAGAGGTTTGCCGAGCGAAGAGGAGCTTGAAACAAGAAAGAAAGAGCTTGATGAAAGGTACCCAACAGAGGTGTACTCCGACAGCACACAGGAAACAGCTCCGCTTGAAGAGGAGATTTTCTCAGCATCAAAGCCCGAGGAGAATAAAGCCGAATCTTCCAAAACCGAGAAAGCCGACGAGAACACAATTCAGATTGAGAAGTCGGCTTTTGAGAAAAAATTCGGCAAACTCAAGTTTGGTGACGAATACGACGTAAAAGAAGAATAGTGGGCGGGCAACGGCGGGCAACGCCCGCAGGAAGCACGTGAAGGCAGTTTTTTAAGGAATAACCTTATGTACCCGACCGCAAGTGCTTGATTGTATAACGGTGGGTAATAACTGTATAAAAGAGCCGAATGTGTTGTATTTTTTAGTTATACTCGAAAATGAAAACATTGAGCAAGTGTCTAGCAATATCAATTTTTATAGAGGCTTGACAGTTCAATTTAAAATGTAAGAAAAATATAATTGCCCAATGTTTTAGACGCCGAGTATAAGCTTTGGTTAATAAATGATAGTATTAATTTACGAATGTTTAAAATTTATACTGTCATAAAATAAAAGTGATTCAAAAATTCCCGACAAAAACAAACTATCGGTCGGGTACGTGAAGTTATGTGTAAAATAAACTATCTTCACGTGTGAAAAAAAGGAATGAGTTAAAATGGCGCAGGATTTTAAAAACACTATGAATTTACCTAAAACCGATTTCCCTATGAGAGCAGGCTTGCCCAAAAGTGAGCCGAATACTCTCAAATCGTGGGAAGACGACAAGGTTTACGAAAACCTTATGAAGAAGAACGAGGGCAAGCCTTTGTTTGTTCTGCATGACGGTCCTCCGTATGCTAACGGCGACATTCACCTCGGCACGGCTCTCAATAAGGTTCTGAAAGATTTTATCATCAGATATAAAAATATGGCAGGCTTCAAAGCTCCGTATGTTCCCGGCTGGGATACTCACGGTCTTCCTACCGAGCTTAAAGCAAGAGCAAAGGCAGGTGTCGGCAATTCAACGACTATCTCCGATGTTGAGCTTAGAAAACTTTGCCGTGACTTTGTTGACGGCTATATCAACGACCAGAGAACTCAGTTTAAGCGTTTGGGCGGTATCGGTGAGTGGGAGAATCCGTATATCACTCTTCTTCCCGAGTTTGAAGCAAAGCAGATTGAAGTGTTCGCAGAAATGGCTTGCAAGGGTTACATCTATAAGGGCTTGAAGCCTGTTTATTGGTGTTCCGATTGTAAGACGGCTCTTGCCGAAGCAGAGATTGAGTATGCCGAAGACCCATGTCATTCTATCTATGTAAAGTTCAGAGTAACGGACGATAAGGGTATTTTTGCGGCAAAAGGTATTCCTGCCGACAAAACTTCTTTCGTTATCTGGACAACAACTACATGGACGCTCCCCGCAAACGTTGCAATCTGTGTGGGTCCTAGATTTGACTATGCCGTTATCAAGAGCGGCGATGAGTACTTTGTTATGGCTCAGGATCTTTACAGAGATGCTATGGCTGCCGCAGATAAAACAGATTATGAAGTAGTTGCAACGTTCAAGGGCAGCGACTTTGAATATATGAAAACTCAGCACCCGTTCTTGGACAGACAGTCCGTTGTAATTGTCGGCGAACACGTTACTCTCGAAAGCGGTACAGGCTGTGTACATACAGCTCCAGGTCACGGTGTCGAAGACTATGAGGTTTGCAGAAATTACCCCGAAATCCCGATTATTGTTCCCGTTGACGCAGACGGCAAGCTCACCGAGGAAGCAGGTCAGTTCGCAGGACTTTCAACAGAGGAAGCAAACAAGCCTATCGCTTTGTACCTTGAAGAAACAGGTTCACTCTTTGCTTTGAAGAAAATTATTCACCAGTATCCGCATTGCTGGAGATGTAAAAAGCCTGTTCTGTTCAGAGCTACCGACCAATGGTTCTGCTCCGTTGACGACTTCAAGGAGGAAACTCTCGAAGCTATCAAGAGTGTTCAGTGGATTCCGTCATGGGGTGAGGACAGAATTTCCTCAATGGTTCGTGACCGTAAGGACTGGTGTATCTCCCGTCAGCGTAAGTGGGGCGTTCCGATTCCGATTTTCTTCTGTAAGAAGTGTAACGAGCCGCACATTGACAGAGATGCTATGCTTGCAGTTGCCGACTTGTTCAGAGAAAAAGGCTCAAACGCTTGGTACGAGATGACAGCAAATGAAATTCTCCCCGAGGGTACGGCTTGTAAAAAGTGCGGCGGCACTGAGTTTGACAAAGAAAAAGACATTATGGACGTTTGGTTCGATTCGGGTTCTACTCATGCGGCTGTACTCCGTGAGAGAGATAACCTCCGCTTCCCGGCAGACCTCTATCTTGAGGGTGCAGACCAGTACAGAGGCTGGTTTCAGTCTTCACTTCTGACGGCTGTCGCAACAGTAGGTCAATCTCCGTATAAAACAGTTCTTACACACGGCTGGGTTGTTGATGGTCAGGGCAGAAAGATGTCGAAGTCGCTCGGCAACGGTATTCTTCCGAGTGAAATTGTTGAACAGTACGGTGCGGATATTCTCCGTCTTTGGGTTGCTTCTTCGGATTATCACGCAGATATCCGTATTTCCAAGGATATCCTTAAGCAGCTTTCCGAAAGCTACAGAAAAATCAGAAACACAGCAAGATATATTCTCAGCAACCTTTACGATTTCGACCCGAACACAGACAGCGTTCCGATTGAGGAGCTTTACCCGATTGACAAGTGGGCACTTAATAAGCTTAACGAGCTTAACAAGAAAGTCCGTGAGGGTTACGACGCTTACGAGTTCCATCAGGTATATCACGCTATCCACAACTTCTGTGTTGTTGATATGTCTAACTTCTATCTTGATGTTCTCAAAGACAGATTGTACACAGAAAAGAGCGACAGCAAGCTCAGACGTGCCGCTCAAACTGCTGTTTACATCATTCTTGATTCTATGACAAGAATGATTACTCCGATTCTTGCATACACCTCCGATGAAATCTGGAAGTTTATGCCGCACGCAGAGGGTGTTGACGCAAGCCACGTTGTATACAATCCTATGCCCGAGCTTGTTGAGGTTGACGTTGACAACGAGTTTATTGCTCGCTGGGATAAGATTCACGAGCTTCGTGATTTGGTTAAGAAGTCTATCGAGGTTGCCGTTAATAATAAGCTTGTCAAGACTTCTCTTGAAACAACAATCAAGCTTTCCTGCACGGGTGCGGAGTATGACTTTGTTAAGTCTGTTGAGGACGAGCTGAAAGATGCGTTTATTGTGTCGGGAGTTGAGGTTGTCAATGACGAGAATGCTGCCGAACTTAAGGTTGAAGTAAATAAGGCAGAGGGCAAGAAGTGCGAACGCTGCTGGACTTACAGTGTTACGGTCGGACAGGACAGCGATAATCCGTGTGTTTGTGCAAGATGTGCAAGAGTGCTTAAGGCTTAACCGGCAACGCCGATGGGAAACATGTGAAGACAATCCTCTCTATACTTAGGAACTGTTGGGGAATAAGTTGAACAAATTAGACAAGTATAAATGTTCAAGTTATTTTCTGACATTTCCTTAATATGCCCGGCGAACATTTGATTTACCAGCAGAAGCCCGAAAAGTGTGCGGAGGTTCTCAGAAAGCTTTTGGATAAAATTTAATCGGAATTAGTAATTGTTTGTAAACTCACATATTCCTTGCAGATAAAATTAACAACACCCCGAAAATATTATTTTCGGGGTGCTGTTGCAGTTATTGTATATTATTCGATAATCTGAGTATTATTACTGTAAACCGTACCTCTGTGACCGTCAAGAGTTACAACCGTACCTGTTTTCAAAATCCTTGTTGCATTCTTCGCACCAACCAAAACAGGCTTGTTCAGAGCAAGGCACATAATCGCAGCGTGACTGTTCACGCCCTCCTGCTCCGTGATAACACCCTTTGCAGACCTGATAATTCTTGCAAGTGTGTTTGTTGTTCTGGGAATAACAAGAATATCACCGTCGGTGTAATTGTTGAGAGCCTCTTCTTCATTTTTGCAAACGCAAAGTCTGCCGCAAACAGTTTCGTCCGTAACCGTTTCACCCGTAACAAGAACATTTCCGACAAGGTGAACCTTCAAAAGATTAGTTGTACCCGAAACACCAAGCGGAACACCTGCCGTGATTACGGTCAAATCGCCGCTGCTTACATATCCATTGCTTTCCGCAACCTTTACAACATGCTCGAAAAGCTCGTCGGTGTTATCCTTTTCCTCAACTACAATCGGAGTAACCCCCCAAGAAAGATTCATCTGTCGGCGAACCTTTGGTACTGTTGTTCCGCATATAATCGGGCATTCCGGACGGTACTTTGAAATCATTCTCGCCGTTTGACCTGTCTTTGAAACCGTAAGAATAGCCTTAGCACCGAGGTCGTGAGCGGTTGTGCAGGTTGCGTGAGAAATAGCGGAAGTAACGTCGGGACGTTCCATGATATCTCTCTTTCTGAACTGCTCGATATAATTGATATCCTCCTCAGTTGCTATTGCGATTTTCGCCATAGTCTTTACAGCCTGAATGGGGTACTTGCCGGCAGCCGTTTCACCCGAAAGCATAATCGCACTTGTGCCGTCATAGATAGCGTTTGCAACGTCTGTGCTTTCCGCTCTGGTGGGTCGAGGATTCTTTATCATAGAGTCAAGCATTTGCGTTGCCGTGATAGCCTGCTTGCCTGCCTCGTAAACTTTCTGGATAATTTTCTTCTGCAAAATCGGAATCTCTTCAAGAGGAATTTCAACACCTAGGTCGCCTCGTGCTACCATAATACTGTCGGAAACCTTGATAATATCATCAATGTTGTCAATGCCCTCGTGGTTCTCAATCTTCGCACAAATTCTGATGTTGTCGCAGTCGTGTTTTTTAAGCTCTTTTCTGAGAAGCATAATATCGTCGGCGGAGCGGGTGAAGCTTGCGGCAATGAAGTCAACGTCCTGCTCCACACCGAAAGCAATATCTTTCTTGTCCTGTTCGCTTATGAACGGCAGAGAAAGTTTAACGTTGGGAATATTAATACCCTTGTGGGAAGAAACATTTCCGCCGTTGATTACTTTACATACAACCTCTGTGTCGGTAAGGCTCTTAACTCTAAGCTCGATAAGACCGTCGTCGATGAGGATTTTATTACCCTCCTCAAGCTCCTGCGGAAGAGATTTGAACGTCACGCTGCAACGTGTGTTGTCGCCGTCGATATCCTCGGTAGTCAAGGTAAACTCCTGACCTGCTTCGAGGGTAACGGGACCTTTGCTGAAATCGCCCGTGCGGATTTCGGGACCCTTTGTATCGAGAAGAATTGCGATAGGAAGGTCAAGTTCCTCACGAAGTTTCTTAACACTGTCGATACGCACCTTTTGCTGCTCGTGTGTGCCGTGGCTCATATTAACTCTTGCAACGTCCATACCGTTAAGCAGAAGCTCACGGAGAACATTTTCGTCATCGGTAGCGGGACCCAGTGTACAAATGATTTTTGTTTTTCTCATCTTAATATTCCTCACAATCTTTAATTGTATGGTTATATTTTACACTATATCAGAAAAGAATACAAGGGAAATTTATAAAAATTTTATAGGGGCAGGGGAATTTAGTTTTTTAAGAAGAAAAACTAGAAGAGTCGGTAAGGAATTGTTGGGAAATAAGTTGAACAATTTAGACGCAGGATAATTTGTTCTGTGTTAGGCACAACACACAGGGCAAATTAGACAAGTATAAATGTTCAAGTTAT
>CACWTQ010000040.1 GCA_902763835.1 uncultured Ruminococcus sp.
CCGCAGGAATACTGACGTATTTCAAGGTGTTGTAACGACACACAGGGCAAATTAGACAAGTATAAATGTTCAAGTTATTTTCTGACAGTTCCTAAATCACCCCCCGATAGTTTTACAAAACTGTCGGGGGGAGTATTATTAAAATAAAATTCCTATTCTTTTTGCGTTTTGCACAAAAAAGGGGTGGCATATTTTCACTGTGTATGTACATTAAAAACCTTTACTTATAACGAAAATTAAGGTATAATAATAATGTATATTATTGTCAGATAAAATAGAATGGGCAATAGGTGAAAATGTGCATAGTCAAGTTTTGAATTATGTAATAATATATAATCGAAAATGATGTATTTTATTGTATATACACGAATATCATCAATTGACCGAAAAGAGTAATTTATAAAAAGAGGGTAGAACATATATGAATAAAATTAAATTTGTAAAAAATCCACGTATATCACAAATAATTATAAAAAGTCAGAAAGGGCAATCTCTCAACGAGCGTGACATTCACGTAATTACAAACAATCAGCTCAAAGGTCTAATAAAAGTAAGCATTGAACAAAAAAATACTTCGTTTAAGCTTGTGTATACCACAACCGGATTTGTTCCGCTCAAAGACCATCTGAAAAATATGATGAATAAGGATACATTTGCCAAATTACTGCAAAATATACTGAATATTCTGCAGTCTGTTCAGGATGCGAATTTTTATCAGGAGTGTATTCTTTTCGATATAAACTATGTTCTTGTAAATCCGTCAACGCAAAATATTTATTTTATATACGTTCCGATTCAGAACTTCGAGGGTTCGGGAACTCTTCGTGATTTTTTGCTTTCTATCGTTCAGAACGCTTCTTTCGCTCCCGGTGAAAACCCCGCTTATATTCGTGAGTATGTGAGTATTCTTAATAAAAAAGCAGACTTCTCGATATTCGATTTGAGAGATTACATTAATTCTATCGCTCCGCATAAAATCCCGGGCGGTGCTTCTCCGAACAGCAAAGTAAGATGTCCGAGGTGTAACAGTCCGCTTGCGGATAATATCAAGTTTTGTGCGTCGTGCGGTGCTAACGTTATCGGTTTGACAGGCGACTTCAAACCGCAGTCGCAGGCTTTCAGCACTCCGGTAAATGCCGAACCGCCCCGTTCAAATCCAAGACGTGGAGATTCACAGCCGATTGACCTTCTCGGTATTCCCACAAGACCTCCTCAGCTGAAAAAGCCTGAGCCGCCAAAGAGCGATTTTTCTCCGAACGGTCAGAGCTTTCCTCCGAGAAGCAATTTTCAATCAAATAAACCGCAGTACCCTCCGCAAAATAATTTTGCTCCCAACGGACAGCAATACTCTCAGCGGAACAATGTTCCTCAAAGTAATTATGCTCCAAACAGACAGCCATATCCACAACAGAACAATGCTCCACATAATAACTTTAACGTTCCGAACAACAATTCTAACGTCGTAAATATTACAAAGAGCTTCCGTGAAGAGCATATGAACGTTCCCGAGGAAGACCCGTATTTCGGAGGTACTGTTGTCTTGACAGACCATTCCTCAGCTTCGACTGCTGCATATCTTATCAGAATTTCCACAGGCGAGAGAACGGTTATCGATAAACCGCAGTTCACCGTGGGCAGAATGCTCGGTCACGTGGATTACTGTGTTACAAATAACAGTGCAGTCGGAAGACAGCACATAAAAATAACCAACAATAACGGCAGATATTTTATCTGTGATTTGAATTCCACCAATGGCACTTACATAGACGAACACGAAATTCCCAAGAACGTTGATACGGAAGTGTTCTCAGGTTCTAAATTAACCTTGGCTAACGAAGACTTTAAATTTATAATTGAGTGAGGTGAATCGATTTGAATTATTTGTTTGCAGGTGCTACAGATGTCGGAATCAAGAAAAGCACGAATCAAGACAGCTACTGTATGAGAGAAGCCGTAACCGATGAGGGCAATATTATTATGACTGTTGTATGCGACGGTATGGGCGGTTTGGCAAAGGGCGAGCTTGCCAGCAAGAGTATTATTAATGCTTTTGAAAGCTGGTTTGAGAACGATTTACCTCTCATTCTCGATAAATCTAATATAATAGATGAAATCAAATATCAGTGGGAAAGACTTGTTAGAGCTATGAATGCCGATATCGGCGAGTACGGCAGTCAAAATTACATCAGCTTGGGTTCAACCGCAACGGCTTTAATTATCCTGCCGAGCAGTGAATATTTGATTGTTCATGTCGGAGATACAAGAATTTACAAAATTCGTCCCAACAGCATAGAAATTCTCACCGAAGACCAGACGTTTGTTGCAAGAGAAATTAAAATGGGCAGAATGACCCCCCAACAAGCGGAGGTTGACCCGAGAAGAAGTGTGCTTTTGCAGTGCGTAGGTGCGTCGAAAACGGTGTACCCCGATTTTTCTGTAGGCAGAGTTTACCCAAACGAATGCTATATGATGTGTTCAGACGGTTTCAGGCACAGAATAGCTCAAAACGAAATAATGGCTGTGTTGAATCCGAATTTCTGTAAAAGCGAGAGCGATATGGAAAACAGGCTTACAAATCTTATCGATCTTAATAAGTCGAGAAAAGAAGTGGACAACATTACAGCAATTATGATAAAAACCGAGTAAAGGAGTTGAAAACCCATGGCGGCGATTGGTGAAGTTATTGATGATAAATACGAAATACTGAAGCTCATAGGCAGAGGCGGAATGTCCAGAGTTTACCTTGCAATGGATAAAAGGCTGAATAAACAGTGGGCGGTTAAAGAAATCGAAAAGCGGGCAAGAGATAAGAATAACGAAGTTGTTATTCAAAGTGCCATTGCGGAAGCTAATATGATTAAAAAGCTTGACCACCCTGCACTGCCGAGAATTGTTGATATTATCGATAACGGCAATGTTATCTATGTAATTATGGATTACATAGAGGGTGAAGCACTCAGCAAAATTCTCGAAACAGAGGGTGCTCAATCCGAAGAAGCCGTTATCGAATGGGCGAAGCAACTCTGTGAGGTTCTCGACTATCTTCATACGAGAAAACCTCCGATTATCTACCGTGATATGAAGCCTGCGAATGTTATGCTAAAACCCGACGGTACAGTGAAGCTTATCGACTTCGGTATTGCGAGAGAATATAAAGAACATAATTTATCCGATACGATAAATATGGGTACAAAGGGATATGCCGCACCGGAGCAGTTCGGAAATGCCGGTCAGACAGATGCGAGAACGGACGTTTACTGTCTTGGTGTAACGCTTTATCATTTGATTACGGGACACAACCCGGCTGAACCTCCGTATGAGATTTACCCGATTCGCCACTGGGATCCACAGCTTTCGGCAGGTCTTGAAGTTATCATTCAGAAATGCGTTCAGCAGAACCCCGATGACCGTTATCAGTCCTGTGCGGAGCTTATGTATGCTTTGCAGCACTATGAAGAGTACGGCGACGAGTACAGAGCCGCACAGAGAACAAAGCTTAAAAGCTTTGTTATAACTGCCGTTTCATCGGTTGTTTGTCTGAGTTTGGCACTTGTTTCGCTGGGTATCAGCAACAGCAAGAGTGCTTCGGATTATCAGCAGAATATGACAATGGCAGAGCGAGCTTCAACAAACGAAGATAAGATATCTTATTATGAGAAGGCTATTGAAATAGACCCTACCAGAACGGAAGCATATTTAGAAATGATTGAAAATTTTAAATATGATGATATGTCATTCTCTTCAGAAGAGGAAAAAGTTCTTTTAAAGTATGTTTCCACTATAGAAAAAGATGATTTAAAGCAACCGGAAGACTATCAAGAGTTATGCTACCAAATAGGGATGCTTTATTGGTATTTTTATCGTGATACCGCAATATCTAACACTACAGATAAAACAGGAAGAATTAGATCTGTTTCATGGTTTAGTAAAGTGGTAGACAACGAGAATAAAACTTATGAAAATTATGAGCGAGCTGATATCTATAAAAGTATTGGTGAATTTGACAGAGATATTAACACAAAATCCAAACAGGGTACGGATCAGGGTGAATACATAAAATATTGGGAAAATCTTGAAAAACTTGCTGATGATTCTAAACAATCCGATAATGTAGAACTTGAAATTTGCAAGTTGATAATTGATACTTTGGAAGATAAAAATAATTTATATAAGTTTAAAGATGAGGGAGTTACAAAGGAAAGGGCTCAAGCTCTGTATGATAAAATAGTGGACAGATTGAATAATGTTAATTTGCCTGAGGGAAGTACAGACTTGAAAGCAATGCAGGACGAACTTCTCAATTCAAGAATTGGTGCGACTCAAAACGAAATCAACCATGTTTTCGATAAATCCGACAACAGTGCTGACAGCGACAAAAATAAGGGAGAGTAGGTGATGAAATGAGTGCTCAATCTTGGTCAATTATAGCGATAATATTATTCACAATGGCAGGAGCTTTATTCATTGCGGCTATCATTATGTTCTTTGTTATGAATATTCCGTCAATTATAGGCGACCTTTCGGGTCGTACACTTGCAAAGGGTATTCAGAATATCAGAAACGAGAATGCTTATGCCAACAGTATGAGTGCGAAGGCAGCCAACCGCCGAAACAACCCGAACCGACAGTTCAGTATCGGCAACGCATATTCAAAGGAAAAAGGCTACACCGTTTCATCAATTGCACATGCGTCAAGGCGGCTTGACAGAAACACCATTCGAGGGGAAAAAAATCCTCCGAAAACGTCCCCCGGAGGAACTTCCGAAATGCTCGCTCCGCTGCCGGCTGCATCGGGCAAACTCCGAACACCTCCGGAAACTTCCGGCAAGCTAAATGCAGTTCCGCCGAAATCGAAGCGTTCACCGGCTGTGGCTTCTGTGGCAGCTCCTAAAGTCGATTACGCTAATGAATATACGCAGGAAACTTCTTTGCTTGATAACGCAAATAATCAGTATACACAGGAAACATCTGTTTTGAATAATGCCATTGATGAATATTCACAGGCAACAACAGTTCTTGCTAATACACCCGATGAATATTCACAGGCAACAACAGTTCTTGCTAATACACCCGATGAATATTCACAGGCAACAACAGTTCTTGCTAATACACCCGATGAATATTCGCAGGCAACAACAGTTCTCGCTAATACACCCGATGAATATTCGCAGGCAACAACAGTTCTTGCTAATACACCTGATGAATATTCGCAGGCAACAACAGTTCTCGCTAATACACCCGATGAATATTCGCAGGCAACAACAGTTCTTGGCAATGCTTCTGATGAATATACTCAATCTACCACATTACTCGGCGGTGATAATAATACTGATGACTCGTTACTTGACAGCTACTATAATGAGTACACTCAGGGTACAACCGTTCTTGCAGGTGTTCCGAGTGACAGCAATGCTCCGGCGGTATCAAGCGAACAATATCAGCCTGTGAAGCCAAAGGCGAATTTGCCGCACGGATTCAGAGTAGTGAGAAAAGTTTCGGTTACGCATTGTAATGAGGTGCTTTAATGGATTTAAAAAATAAAAGTTCCCGGGAGCTTTTCCGACTGACGCTTATATTTTCGGCGATATCGTCGGCAGTTATTCTTGCCGTGCCGATAATGGCAAATGCCGGAAAAGCAAGGAAGATTATTTTACCGCTGATATTCTGGGTCGGTTTTATAATGGAACAGATTATGTTCCGCAGATTTGCAAAGTCGGTCGGCGGTGAAGATGAGGGGAAAAATCTTCCGGGAGTTATAGCTTTCTTTAAAACCGGCGAGGGTAAGAAAGCGGATATTGTTTTGATAGTATCTCTTGTTCTTTTTATACTGTTTGCAGTGATACAAAAAGACGAGAGTATTATACAATATATATTGATTTTTGCCGCTGTGATATCTTTCAGACTTCATGCGATATTTAACGGCAGATATTACCGGCTGTGGAGATCGAAAAACAAAAGCGGCAGTAAGAGTTTAAAAAGGAAAGATGAGGAGGAAAAAACTGGTGAATAAGTTAGTTTCAAAAAAGACAGCTCGTTTTTTGGCTGTTGTGCTTGCTATTCTGGTTGTGGTCAATGTTTTGCCTTTCGGGGCGAATAAGACTTTACAAGCTCGAGCTGAGGGCGAGGAAGAGCAGACAATCAATATTCAGCCTCTTGATGAATATAAAGTTGAAATTGTCGATTCTGAAAATAATCTTTTGCCGATTAACGGTGTTAATGTTGTGATGGAATTGATGAATGAAACTAATGATAGAAATGATGAAAGTAATACTTTTGCTGTTCCGGAAGATAAAAAGACGTTTTCCGCAAACACTGAAAAAGGTGTAGCAACGTTTAAGAAATTGGTTTATCCGGAAAGGCAGTATAAGGTTACTGTTAAAGAAGGTGAAAGTACCGATAGCAAAATAAAAAATGATTTTAGTTTTGAAATCAAAGTTGAAAATGTCAATAACGAAGAGGACAACAAATTATTAATTCCTATTCCTATTGATGAAAATACTCTTAAACCGGTTGACTATATCGTTAAAGTAAAAGATTCCTCGAACTATACAGGAACAGGCAGCGGTATTAAATTGAAATATCGATTGAAAGATACAGATACCGACCTTGATTGGGAAGAGGCGAGTGAAACTGATGTATCGCTTGATTCCCCAATTGATCCATCAATTAAATATTTTACAATCAAAGGTGTATACGGAAAGAATTATTCTGTGCAAGCTTACGGTGAGCAAGTTGATAATACCGAAACAGGTATAACCACGGATCCATATGATGATCCATCGACAAGTATTTATATTGACGGAAACGGTAAAACCAGTTCTGATGTTGACCTTGAAGTGAACTTAAAGACTTTCAATGTAACTATTAAAAACTTTGATACTAATGTAGGTACTTTGTATCGTATCAACGAAAACGAAGCCGAAGACAGTGCAGACAGATATACCGAGATTACTAAAGAAGAAATCGAAAATTATAACGAAACCTTTAATTACGGTGAAAACGTAAAATATGAAGTTAGAGCGAATGACGGCTATAGAATTACCGAATATTCTATGTTTCCTGGTGACAAAGTAAGTGACATAGCCGAAACATCTGTTGAATTTGGCAGTGAAAATATCAACAGCAGTGGGGAAATATCGGTAAACTTTGTAAGACAAACATACAAGGTTGAGTTCACAATAAGTGATAAAGGTGATGTATATTTAGAAGAAAACAGCGAAAGTCTTGAAAACATTGGCGGTATGATTGAAGTTAAAAATGATGATGATAAAACCGTAGATGAAGCTTCAAATTTTATTGTAACTGCTGCTGCGAATGAAGATTTTCATATTGAAAAATTTGAATATACATACACAGACGAGAATAACAAAAAAGTTACGGTTGATGCTATAAAATCTGTAAGAAAGCAAAATGAGCCTAAATCTCACAGAGCTGATGAAATAAAAAATGTTCATTCGGATTATAAGTTTAATATAGAATTTAGTATTGACATTTTTTATCTGGAATCGGAAAATTCAAAGGATGGAAACGGTAACGAATTAGGTTCTGTTGAATTTTATAATGACGCTGAAAGCAAAATTGAAAACAATACTGTTCAAATCGGAAGCGATGTAACAGCTAAAATAACTCCTAATAAAGGATATCATGTAAAAGAGGTTTATATTGACCGAGATGGCGAACAGAAAGGAACGGATAAATACGTTCTTGCCGGTGAAGAATTAGTTGAAAGCGTAAATGAAAGTAACGGTACTGTAAGTTATAGTATTGCTATTTCCAATGTCAGAGCAAATGTTAAAGTAACAGTAAATTATGAACAGGATTCAAATGTTGGTTTAAACGATATAATTATTACAAAGCCGTATGAAAAAGATAGTGACTATCCAAATAAGAAATACGACAGATATACTTATCAATACGAACTCGGTAAAAATGACGAAAAAATATTTAATGTATCAGTATCTTATCCAAGAGCTGATGAAATCAGAGGAATAGAAATAGAAAAGTTAGAGATAGGTGATACAGACTCAAAGCTGAAGTGCGATATAAAAAAGAGTTTGTCATTGAGTGAAGAAGAGCAGAATTCCGAAGAAGATAAAAGTACTTCCGCAAAAATTGATATTACAAAAACTCAGCTTGTTACTTCAATAAGAGTTTATTTCTCCAAGCAGTGGCATAATGTTACTCTTAAAAATGAAGGAATACTTTTTGTTTTAGATAGTGATAATCCTACAGACAGCGGAGATGGACTTATTGTTAAAGATTCAAGTGGCACTAAAATTAATAATGAATGGACAAATTCGGAAAGTGTTACTGTTTCGGGAAAATTAAATCCTCCGGATTTGAAATCGGAATCTAAGCTCGATTGTGTAATCTGGAGTAAAAACGAGCCTATTGAAGACAAAAATCTTCGTTATTTGCAATTACATAGAAATGAGATAAAAAAAGACGATAAAACTGAGGACTACAGAAGAGATGCAGCAAATATTAGCGATAATGGTGATTTTAGTTTTGTAATTGATGGAGAGCAGAAAAGCTTATACTATGTTTATGCTCTCGATAAATCCGGAAATATTTTTAGATATAATCCTATTCTGATAATTATTGATTATCAACCACCCGAAGTAACGAATTTTATAGTTGAAGATACTGCCGACAGCGATAAAGTTACATTTGACGAATTCGGTGTGACTGCTGCTAATAACATAACGGTTAATGTTTCGGCAACGGATAATAATTCAGGTATTGCAAGTATAACACTTTATTGTTATGATAAATCGGGTAGAAATAATCAGCCTGTTGAAATAACAAAGGATAATGAAACAGAATCAATTGATTTCACGTCTTCATTTAAGCTTGAAAGCGAAAAATATGTTTATCTTGCTGCCATCGCAGAAGACCGTGCAGGAAATAAAATAAATGTACCTGTTAAAATGAATAAGGATAATTCAAATTCTTATAACGGTGATGTTATTGTCGGAAAGAAAGATTATAATGTTGATATTGTAGTGGATGAAAGCAAAATAGATTATCACAATACCGACAATAACCAAGATTGGTATAAAGATGATGATATCAGCATTACTTACAATGCCAAAGAAGAGCTTGCAGGCTTTAGCGGTATGAAGATGAATATTATCACATATAATTCCGAAGGTCAAAAAGCTGATAATTACGAAGTTAAATATTTGAAGCCCGGAGAAGAATTAAAAACGGTATTTAATCATGAATACGACAAAAATTCTTCTGTGTATGAGAATAATATCGAAAAACAGATTAAAACTGAAGTTAGTGGTACAGTTAATATCGGAGATATCTGTAAAGCTAATCCTAATGTTAATTTGAATCAGGGCAAGAATACAATTGAGATTACTGTATACAGCAGAACACATAGTGGTCAACAATATATTGAAAAGAAAAATTCCTACGACTTCTACCTCGATGAAACAAAGCCAAAAATCAACAAAATCGAGTTCAAACCCAAAAAACGGAATGCAGCGGAGGTTGTTCTCAATATTTTGACATTCGGACTTTTCGCAAACGGTAATCTTGACGTTGAGGTTGGAATTGACGACGGCGAAGCTTACGCTTCCTCGGGTTACAAAAATGTTAATCTTATTTATAACGGAGAAGTGTACAAAACAATCACCCCTCAAAATGAAAATAGTGTGGGTAGTGCAAGCACGTTGCAAACAGTTACATTTACGATCCCTCGAGAAGATGTTACTACTAGCAAAAACTATATTGACGGAACAATTACCGCTGAGGTTTTCGATAATGTTACAAACAGAAGCGGAGAGTTTACGCCCAAAGCAGCCGATTCCAAATCTAACGCAGCCGATTACGTTGCTCCCCAAAATGGTAAAATTGAATCTGTAATGATTGAAAACGTTAAGCCTATAATTAATGAGATTGAAAAGAAAGAAACATACAAAGATTACAATCCTAACACCTTTAACAATAATATCTGGTACAATGAAGATGTTAGTTTTGGAATTACCGTTGAAGACAGTGATTCCGGTGTAGGCAAGGTTGAAGCCGAAATCAACGGTACAAAAATAGGTGAAAACGGCTTCTTGTACAACAGTGATAATGGAAGTGTTACCCAACTTAAAACGTCGTTTAGTGAAAAAGAACGGGTGAGAACAAACGCAAGCGGTGTTGCAATGAATAAGGACGGTTCATATACCGTAACCGTTAATGCAGTCGATAATGCGGGCAACAAAGCAGAACAACAGCAGCTTACGGTTTACAAAGATACTGCTGTTCCAACAATCGATAAGTTTAAATTTCTGGGCGAGGGCAACAGAGAGGGCGACGGTGCTCCGAACGATAATGTTGAATTGACAGAGTACGGCTATTACTTCAAGCAGGATACAGAGGTCAAGGTTTATGCCAAGGACGCTCACCCAAGTTCCGGTATAAATAATATATATTTTAAAACGATTTCGTATCAAAATGATGATGGAAAGCCTGAAAGAGTTGAAAAAGAATATGAACCTAAAAAGGCTGATGCTGACGGAACGGCAGTCTTCACAGTTCCGGCTAACTTTAAGGGACAGATTATGGCTCGTACAGACGATAACGTCGGTAACCATGTAGATATATTCGTTACTCCAAGCGGTACTATTATGGAAACACCCGAACAGCACGAACAAGAAAAGCATATCTTTATTAATCCTAAAACAGAAGCTCCCTATCAAACAGGCTCGGGAAATCCGCTCTATTCAAATGATGTTGATGTTGAGTTTATTATTGTAGATACTTATTCGGGAATTAATGATGCAGAGATTACTATTAATAATGAAACATTTAGTGTAAATATTAACAATGCTAAAACTGATGTTGATATGATTGATGAATGGCATATCGATAACAGAGATTATAACCTAATAACAAAGATAAGCCAGACAATTACTGTTACCGATAATATCAATAATATCCCGATTAAAGTTAAAATGACGGATCGTGCCGGAAACACTTCCACGGAAGAATATTCTTTCAGTATTGATAAAACACCTCCGTCAATTCAAATAGATTGGGATAATACTGAACCTGATAAGGATAATAAAGATTTCTACAATAAGGCAAGAACGGCTACAATTACCGTAACAGAACGAAATTTTGCAAAACAGAATTTCAATTTGAATATCACCAATACCGATGGTACTACTCCTACAATAAGCGGTTGGTCATTTTTGGACGGCGAAGGTGATAGAACCCGTTATTTTACCAAGGTTACATTCTCAGCCGATGGTGATTATACATTCATGCCAAGCTGTGTCGATGATGCTGGCAATAAATCAAACGAACCCGACGGAGGAAAGTTTACAATGGATTTCACAAATCCGATTGTAAATATATCTTATAACAACAATGACTCCAAAAACGGTAACTATTACGCTAAGGAAAGAATTGCAACCGTCGAAATTACAGAACATAATTTTGAGCCTTCAAGAGCTAAAATTCAAATTACCGCAGACGATAACGGCAAAGATGTTGAATTGCCCAAACCGTCCGATTGGACTACAGCAGGCAACCGACATACCACAACTATAAACTTTTCTAAAAATGCATTGTATACAATTTCCATTAATGTTACTGATAAGGCAGGCAACCAAGGAAACAGCGGTGCAACTCAGAAGTTCTATGTCGATAAATCCAAGCCTAAAATCGAAATTTCAAAAATAGAAAACGGTTCTGCCAATAAGGGTGAAGTTGCTCCGGAAATCAAGGTTGAGGATAACAATTTTGATAATGACAATGTAAAAATTACTCTCACTCGTGCTAATTTTGACACGGACAGCGACGGTAATGTTAATTATAACAATGGCGAAGTATCACCTGCAATGAATAAAACGGAACCTACCAATACAAATCGAACTTATTCGTATGTTAATTTTGAGCGGAAGGAAAACGTCGATGGTTTCTATTGGCTTAATGTTGATGCAACCGATAAGGCAGGCAACAAATCTTCCGAAGAATATACATTTTCAGTTAACAGATTCGGTTCGGTATATTATGTTGATAGAGAGTTGGTTGACGAATACCTTATTACAAACGGTAACGTTAAATATAATAGGGATTCGAGAAATATTATAATTCACGAAGTGAATGTTGACCCGATCAATTATGAAGGCATTAAAGTCAGCAGAAGCGGTACTATTAAGGATTTGAATAAAAATGAGGATTACACCGTTACTCCTAAAAATTCTGCCGGTAAATACGAAAATGCGTATACCATTAAATCCGATGTATTTAACGATAGTGCAAAATATATAGTTACTGTTTCATCAATTGATAAGGCAAAGAACGAGAATGTCAGCGATGATAAAGATGATGAGGAAGACAGGCAGAAACGTCATTGTGATGTGGAATTCTTTGTTGATAAAAAAGCCCCTGAGATTTTTCCCCTGTTCGACGAAAGCCCAAATTCTTCCGAAATTATAAACGGTGTGTATACTGCTAAAGTTCAGATTACCGATAATCTTGCTCTTAATCTTGATGAATGTAGTGTAAAAATCGGTGACGGAGCGGAAAAAAAGCTTACTTTTGTTGAGGGTAATGATCAGATTGTCATTTGTTCGTTTGAAATTCCAAACAATACGGTTGGTGAAACGATTACTATTACCGCTTTTGATGAAGCCGGCAACCAAAACAGTGAACCTCAATCTATAACTGTTACCGATAACGTATTAATCCGCTGGTTCTATAATACACCTTTGTTTATCGGTTCGATACTTGTAGCATTAATTCTTATTGCAGGCATAATAATTCTTATTGTTGCTACCATAAGAAGAAAACGTTCACAGTAAACTAAGGAACTGTTGGGAAATAAGTTGAACAATTTAGACGCAGGATAATTTGTTCTGTGTTAGGCACAACACCGCAGGAATACTGACGTATTTCAAG
>CACWTQ010000041.1:0-418 GCA_902763835.1 uncultured Ruminococcus sp.
TATAAGGGCCTAATACTTGCACACCTGAAAGGTGGCATCGCAAGCCAATTGCCAGCAACCTCTAAAAGAGGTTAAATTCTGCAATCTTCTTGTTTAGATTCTTCTTCCTGTTCTGCAATGTACTTCTTTATTGTTTCTTCATTGACATTGCCAACGGTTGAAACATAGTACCCTCTTGCCCAGAATTCTCTATTCCACTTGCTACACATCTCAGGGTGTTTGTCATGTATCATTAATGCGGATTTTCCTTTCAAATATCCAACAAACTCAGATACACTAAGCTTTGGTGGTATGCTCACACACAGATGAACATGATCCTTGCATACAGCACCACCTATGATTTCCACTTTCTTGTAATTGCAGAGTGTTCTGATAATCTCTACCATGTCTACTCTGACTTTTCCATACATAACTTTCT
>CACWTQ010000041.1:431-13240 GCA_902763835.1 uncultured Ruminococcus sp.
AGTATGTGATAAACTTTTATTGTCCATTTCGGATCGCCTCCTATGATATTTTACTTTGGCTTGCGACACCATTGTTATTATATCATAGGAGGCTGTTTTGTCATAACACCCGATACGTCTTACTCAATTCTCCCCAGCATAGCTGGGGGTTTAAGCATTTCAATAAGTTGAACAATTTAGACGCAGGATAATTTGTTCTGTGTTAGGCACAACACCGCAGGAATACTGACGTATTTCAAGGTGTTTTAACGACACACAGGGCAAATTCGACAAGTATAAATGTTCAAGTTATTTTCTGACAGTTCCTAAACTATGACAAATCGGAGAAAGAAACTCTTCAGCTTGGCATAAAGAATTTCTTTCTCCGATTGTAGTTTTTTGCACAAAAACCCCCTACCCAAAACGGATAGGGGGAAAGTTTGCTTATTTAAAAGAAATAAATTAGTCGTTGATAGCTGTAACAGCACCTGAACCTACTGTACGACCGCCCTCACGAATAGCGAAACGGAGACCAACCTCAATAGCGATAGGTGTGATAAGCTCTACGTCCATCTCAACGTTATCACCAGGCATACACATCTCTGTTCCCTCAGGAAGAGAAATAACGCCTGTAACGTCTGTTGTTCTGAAGTAGAACTGCGGACGATAGTTGTTGAAGAACGGAGTATGACGACCACCCTCGTCCTTAGTCAATACGTATACTTGACCACGGAACTTTGTGTGCGGATGAATTGAACCTGGCTTTGCGAGAACTTGTCCACGCTCGATCTCTGATCTCTGAACACCACGGAGAAGAACACCAATGTTGTCGCCTGCCTCAGCATAGTCGAGGATCTTTCTGAACATCTCGATACCTGTAACAACAACTTTTCTCTTCTCGTCTGTAAGACCAACGATCTCAACTTCCTCAGAAGTCTTGAGCTGACCTCTTTCAACTCTACCTGTAGCAACTGTACCACGACCTGTGATTGTGAATACGTCCTCAACAGGCATAAGGAACGGAAGATCTGCCTTACGTTCAGGTGTAGGAATGTAATCGTCAACAGCAGCCATAAGCTCATGGATACACTGATACTCAGGAGCGTTAGGATCCTGTGAAGCAGAATCAAGAGCGAGGAAAGCAGAACCCTTGATGATAGGTGTATCATCGCCCGGGAATTCATACTCATCGAGAAGCTCTCTGATTTCCATCTCTACAAGTTCAAGAAGCTCAGGATCATCAACTTGGTCAGTCTTGTTCATAAATACAACAATGTAAGGAACACCAACCTGACGAGAAAGGAGAATATGCTCTCTTGTCTGAGGCATAGGACCATCAGCAGCAGAAACAACAAGGATAGCACCGTCCATCTGAGCAGCACCTGTAATCATGTTCTTAACGTAGTCAGCATGACCAGGGCAGTCAACGTGTGCATAGTGACGATTGTCTGTTTCATACTCAACGTGAGCTGTATTGATTGTGATACCACGCTCTCTCTCCTCAGGAGCCTTATCGATGTTAGCGTAATCTACGAATTCTGCAGAACCGCCAAGACCGAGAACCTTTGTGATAGCAGCTGTAAGAGTTGTCTTACCATGGTCAACGTGACCGATTGTACCAATGTTTACATGTGGCTTATTTCTTTCAAATTTTTCCTTAGCCATTGGAAAATCACTCCTTTATTTTTATACTTATATAATAGCAACTTTTTAAGAAAATTGCAACACTTTTTTAGAAATTTTCACGAAAAATTATTCAGCCTTTTTGCGGCTTGTCATAATCTGTTCGCCGATGTTCTTAGGAACTTCCTCATAAGTATCGGGTTCCATAACGTACTGACCACGACCCTGTGTCTTGGAACGGAGATCTGTAGCGTAACCGAACATCTCTGAAAGCGGAACATTGGAAGTAATTCTTGATGTACCGTTTTCTGTTTCCATACTTCTTATCATACCACGGCGGGAGGTGAGGTCACCGATAACGTCGCCCATGTACTCCTCAGGTACGATAACAACAACCTTCATGAGTGGCTCCATAAGGATAGGCTGTGCCTTCTTCATAGCCTCTTTGAATGCCATAGAACCGGCAATCTTAAATGCCATTTCGGAGGAGTCAACCTCATGATAAGAACCGTCATAGAGAGTAACTTTAACGTCTACAACGTTGTAGTTAGCAAGAACACCGTTGAGCATAGCACCCTGAATACCTGCATCTACAGCCGGGATATACTCTTTCGGGATAGCACCGCCGACAACAGAGTTTACAAACTCGTAGCCCTTGCCCGGGTTCGGCTCAATCTTAATCTTAACATGACCGTACTGACCCTTACCGCCTGACTGTCTTGCATACTTCTGGTCAACATCAGCGTTGCCCTTGATTGTTTCTTTATAAGCAACCTGCGGCTTACCTACAGTTGCTTCAACCTTAAACTCTCTGAGAAGTCTGTCAACAATAATCTCAAGGTGAAGCTCACCCATACCTGCGATAATTGTTTGACCTGTTTCTTCATCGGTATAAGCCTTGAACGTCGGGTCTTCCTCTGCGAGCTTTGCAAGAGCAATACCCATTTTCTCCTGACCTGCTTTAGTCTTAGGCTCGATAGCAACACGGATAACCGGCTCCGGGAACTCCATAGACTCAAGAATTACAGGATGTTTTTCATCACAGAGTGTATCACCTGTGGTTGTATTTTTAAGACCGATAGCGGCAGCGATATCACCTGCATAGCAAGTCTGGATATCCTTTCTGTCGTTAGCGTGCATCTGCACGATTCTACCGATACGCTCGTTATTATCCTTAGTGGAATTATAAACCGTTGTACCTGCATTAATGCTTCCCGAATAAACTCTGAAGAAACAGAGCTTACCAACAAACGGGTCTGTAGCAATCTTAAATGCAAGTGCGGAGAACGGCTCTTCATCAGAAGCGTGTCTTTCGATTTCCTCTTCTGTATCGGGGTTTACGCCCTTGATAGCCGGAATATCTGTCGGAGCAGGCATATAATCAATAACTGCGTCCAAAAGCTTCTGAACACCCTTGTTACGGTAAGAAGTACCGCAAGTTACGGGAACCATTGTATTTGCGATTGTACACTTACGGATAGTAGTTTTGATTTCGTCAATAGTGAGTTCCTCACCGCCGAAATACTTCTCCATAAGGTCATCGTCCTGCTCTGCAACAGCCTCGATAAGTTCATCGTGGTATTTCTGAGCAAGCTCCTGCATATCCTCGGGGATATCTTCCTCTCTCATATCTTTACCGAGATCATCGTAATAAACCTCAGCTTTCATAGTGATAAGGTCGATAATACCCTTAAAGGTATCTTCCGAACCGATCGGGAGCTGAATCGGAACAGCATTACATTTCAAACGATCCTTCATCATCTGAACAACTCTGTAGAAGTCCGCACCCATAATGTCCATTTTGTTGACATAAACCATTCGTGGAACTTTGTAGTTGTCAGCCTGACGCCATACAGTTTCAGACTGCGGTTCAACACCGCCCTTAGCACAAAGAACAGTTACAGAACCGTCGAGAACTCTCAGTGAACGCTCAACTTCTACTGTAAAGTCAACGTGACCCGGGGTGTCAATGATGTTGATACGGTGCTTGTCGTACTGATGCTCAGAACCCTGCCAGTAACAGGTAGTAGCAGCAGAAGTGATTGTGATACCTCTCTCCTGCTCCTGAACCATCCAGTCCATTGTTGAAGCACCGTCATGTGTTTCACCAATCTTGTAATTAACACCTGTATAGAATAGGATACGCTCTGTAGTCGTAGTTTTACCAGCATCAATGTGAGCCATGATACCGATATTACGAGTTCTTTCAAGTGAAACTTCTCTCGGCATAGTATCCTCCTATTTTTATTACCATCTGTAGTGTGCAAAAGCCTTGTTTGCTTCTGCCATCTTGTGTGTATCGTCACGCTTCTTAGCAGCACCGCCTGTGCCATTTACGGCATCAAGAATTTCGCCTGCAAGCCTTTCCTTCATAGTCTTCTCAGAGCGGAGTCTGGAATACTTGGAAATCCAACGAAGACCCAAAGTTTGTCTTCTCTCAGGTCTAACCTCCATAGGTACCTGGTAGTTAGCACCGCCGACACGACGTGTTTTTGTTTCGAGAACAGGCATAACGTTCTCCATAGCTTCCTCGAAAACCTCGAGGGGATCTCTTCCTGTCTTCTGATTAACGATATCAAAAGCACCGTAAACGATCTTCTGAGCTACACCTTTTTTACCGTCATACATAATGTTGTTGATAAGACGTGTAACGAGTTTTGAGTTATAGATAGGATCTGCTAAAACATCTCTCTTAGCGATAGAACCTCTTCTTGGCATTTTAACTTCCCTCCTTCATAAATAGAATGATATCATAGGTACTCGAAAGTGACAAACTCCCGTCGCCAATACAGAGGCGAATATATAAAAACGCTCCGTATTGAGCTACAAAATCATCTTAAATAATCAAATAACTTTTAAGAATTTGTCGTTCCTTTTACTTACCTGCTTTCGGACGTTTAGCACCGTACTTAGAACGAGCCTGCATACGCTTTGCAACACCCTGTGCGTCAAGTGTTCCTCTGATGATGTGGTAACGAACACCCGGGAGATCCTTAACACGACCGCCACGAATCAAAACAACACTGTGCTCTTGCAAATTGTGACCTACACCCGGAATGTATGAAGATACTTCGATACCGTTTGAAAGTCTTACTCTGGCAATTTTTCTGAGAGCTGAGTTAGGCTTCTTAGGTGTAGCTGTTTTAACAGCTGTGCAAACGCCTCTCTTTTGAGGTGAGCTCTGGTCGATAGCCTTACGCTTCTTTGAGTTCCAGCCCTTCAAGAGTGCAGGTGCTTTAGCCTTCTTCTCGGATACTTCTCTGCCTTTGCGAACAAGTTGGTTAAAGGTTGGCATTTCTAGCATTTCTCCTTTCTTCTGAATTTATGTGTGCAGTGCATTAGATACACTTTGCCCCACAATTATTAATTGTACAGTAATCGCTTTAAAAAGTCAATAAGTATTTTTACAAAAATCCGAGAATTTTAAATTTCTCTGTTTTAGTCAAAATTCCGATAATAATTATAAAATTTTAGTTTATTTTCCTATTACCCACGGCAGAATTTTTATATACCAATATTATAAACCCAATTTTTGTAAATATTCATCACAGATTTATGTTATTGGATTTTCAGATAATAATTTTTCATACGACAGTAAATGTTCAAAAAGTCTTGAAAGCTCCGAAAATTCCGATGTTGCGAAAAAGCTGTCCTCTTTGTTCATATTACAGTCGTAATTTAATATCGCATTTTTGAAGTTATATATAACAGCGTTATTTACTATGTAAATATTATTTGTACCAAATGTATCGTTTAATATTCTTATTTGATAATCACTAAGATTTGTGAACACACCAAGATATCCGATTGTACCCGATTTAAAGCTGCTGTGATCTATCCAATTGGTAAGATTGTACATATCATAAGAATATTTTTGACTGCCGTTCAAAATTCCCGAAGCAAGACAGGCATCATCATATTTTTTAGAAAAGTGATATGCAAAGCCCGATAATGTGGCTATACGGTAACGGGTGAAAATATTAACAATATCTATATATGTACCGATTATATTATCAATCAGATGTTGTTCTTTTATAACGATAGCTACAGAAAACAAATCCTTGCATTGAGGACTAAACCCAAACATTGTGTAATTCATTATGTCAATGAAAAAATCACTGTCGAGACTGTACTTTTTTCCCGAATAAAAGTTAACGGAATAATACTCGTAATTATTTTGACACAGCAGCACTCTAAAACGTTCATAAGTTGGCGACCAATTGTTTTTCTCTGTTGCATAATGAATCTTATTAATAGAATAACCGAAATGCTTGAAAATATCTTCGCTTGCTTTAAGAAGATACACAGGGAAATCTTCACCGGTACGCTTAAAATTAAATATACACAGAAAATTATTATATTTAGATAACACACTCAAATTACATCACAACCTTTAATAGACCTCCTCGGAAACTCAATTTTTTCATCGAAATTGATGATGACATAAAGTTTAAGGATCGCATTTTTGCACACATTTGTAAAGCAAAAAATCAGTTTCCGAGGAAGTCTAATGTTTAATTTTCACGAACAAGAGTTTGACGGTGATTCTCAATCACACGATTTATTTTTTCCTCGCTGATTTCGTACTTTTTAGAGAGGTCAATGATTTTGCTTTCCATAAAATCAAGTAAAATATGGTCGCTTATTGGTGAAATTCCGTCCCAAAGGTGAGCGTATTTCTCGTCGGCGTGGCTGTCTTTCGGGTCAATAGCCTTTGCACTTCTGAGAATTTTTTCAGTGTAGAGGTCAATATAATGAGAAGCCTCACTTCCGAATGCCCACTCGAATTCCTGTAATATAGCTGTTTCGTCGGTAACGTGAACATTTTGGGCATTATCATAAAGCGGATACGGACGATTATAACCGACTGCCGCAAGTGCGTCTGTGATAGTTTTTCTCACACCACCGCTTTCAATGATATACCCGATACCGTACGTACGCATTTCCTCATTGACCTTTGAAATATGCTCGGTAAGAAAAAGCTGTATGTCTTTCTTTTGAAGCTTTTTATAAAGCAAACCGAATTCGTTTGCAGCTGTGGAATCAAGACTGCCTATACCGCTTGCGTCCACTATAATATATTTTGTATCGGTTTTTACCGCATTTTCGATATTATCTATAAACCCTTTTACATTTGCAAAGAAAAGATTTCCGCTAAAACGATATATTATAACATTCTTAATCGGGCGAGCCTTGGCATATGTTGCGAGGTCATAGAAATGATTTCTACCCGGAATAACTCCCAGAAACGAAGTCGGAGGGTCGCTCTCCCTGATAATGACATTGAAAAACGAAAGTATAACACCGATTACAACTCCGTAAATAGTTCCGAAAATAAGCACACCCACAAATGCTGCAAGGAAAATCAAATATTCTTTACGGCTGCTTTTGCGAAGTTTTCTTGCAAGTGAAAACTCTGTGCCGCTCCACAAAGCACAAACTACAATCGAAGTAAGGACAGGTACGGGCAGATAACTGATAAATCCCGTACCGAAAAGTAAGATAGCAGCCATAAAAGCGGAAGCAACTACAGAAGTTAATTGACTTTTTCCGCCGAACTGGTCGTTCATCGAAGTTCTCGAAACACTTCCGTTTACAGGACAAACCCCTATAAATGCCGATGCAATATTACAAACCGAGAATGCCAGAAGTTCGCTGTTATCGTCAATTTTGTAGTCATTTTTGGCAGCAAAATTATGTTCGGCAAGGAGAGTTTCGGCGGCTATAACTACGGCAATTGTGAATCCCGAAATAATTCCCGTATAGCAATAATCAAGATTGAAATCGGGCATTGCGAAATTTCCGAAACCTCTTGATACTTCGGGCAAGGTGTTTATGTTAAATGTTCCGCAGAAATTTGTAAAATACTGTGCCACAGCGGCAATCAGCATTACAGCAACAGAGGCAGGAATTTTCGGAGAAACTTTTTTGAATACTTGAATTACAAATATACATACAACTGCAATCATTATTGAATTAAGGTTAAAACTACTTTTGAACTCTTTTAAAATATGCGGAAGTAATTCTCGGAGTTCTCCTGTGCCTGCCTGACCGCCGAAAAGCTTCGGAGTCTGCATTAAAATAATTGTGGAACAAATTCCTGTGATGAATCCTCCCATTACGGGTTCGGAAACAAATCTTGTAAGTTTACCGAAATTCATCAGATAGAAAACCAGCAGCCATATTCCTGTAAAAAATGAAATTATCGGCACTTGCAGCAACGCTTCTTTTGAACCGTTTGCTATCCCCAAGCCTGCGAGCGTACCGCCGACCAATGCGGCAGGGGCGGCATCTATACCGAATATGTACTGCGGCGATGACGAGAAAATCGCAAACAATAGCACAGGGATTACAGAGCCGTAAAGTCCGTACTGCGGAGGAAGTCCTGCAATTTGCGAATATCCCATTGAAATTGGTATTGACACTAAGGCGATAATTATTCCGCTTATTATGTCGTTTTTTACAGTATATCTTTTTAATGTTTTCAGTCCTTTTAGCATAAAAGCAATATCATTCCTTTATAATCTGTCATCAATTCATTGTTTTAAAGTACTATAATAATAACACTAATTCAATGAAAATTCAATACTTTTTGCCTAAATATAAATCTATTGTGTCATAAATATTTATCTCATTTCCGCACTTGGATAATGCTTTAATTATATCATTTTCAAAGTCGACTTTTACAGCTTTCGGGAGTGAACAGTGGTCGGAATATGTATTCAACAATTTAATATATTCACCTGTTGATAATGTTCTTGTTCTCCTATATATTTCACATTTGATATCATTAAAACAGCTCTCCTCAAGCTTGGAACAAATTTTAAAAGTATCTTCCTCTGAGAATTGTTTTGCCTTATCGGATACACCGTAATACCTGTCATAGACTTTCGCATTTTTGACATTGGTAATATCGTCAAGATTTCTCACAAAAGGACGATTCCAAAACAACGCTATAATTCCGCCGGACTTCAAAAGCTTTTTAACTTTCAGATATTTTTCATCGGGCAGCCAATGAAAAGCCGTTGCGGAATATATTAAATCGTAATTATTTTCGGGCAGAAATTCAGTCATAAAATCCCCCAAAATAGCATTAAAATTGCTGTATGATGAAAATTTTTCTCTTACGGAATTTATAAGCTTTTCCCCTATATCAACCGCCGTGACGTGAAAATTCTTATCAAGAAACGGTCTTGTAGCCTGACCTGTACCAATACCGATTTCAACAGCATTTGTATTATTTGTAATATTTATATATTTTAAAATATCATTATATAGTTCATCGGGGTAAGTCGGTCGAATTATATCGTAATTGTCGATATTATTGTTAAAAATCAATCGTTTATCCATATTAATCTCCGTTAGGTGTAAAAATCCACCTGACGGAAATATCGGTCAGGTGGAACTGTTTAATTTTTAAGACTCCTGCTCTGCGGCGGCTTGTTTCTGCCTTTTGATAACCTTAAGACGTGAAAATTCTTCTCTGTCCTTTTCATCGAGAGCGTCCGTAATATACTTGACAGTACCCTCAAATCGGGGAATCATAATATTCTTCAAAGCATTTGCACGTCTTTGAGTTGTGCTGATTGCATTAGCAAGTCTGTAAACGCTGTTCTCAATCTCAGCAAGGTGTGCAGTCAGATATTTAACTTCCATAAATTTCTGCTGTGCATCGTCAAGAATCGAATTGGTCGTATACAAACCGTACTGCAATTCAAGACCCTCTTTTTCCTGTATGGCAACAATCGGAATTTCAACACCCATTACACTTCTGTAGGATAAAGTGAGGGAATCCTCTTCCGGAACGGAGCGGGAAATTTCATCGCAAAAACCCATTGTTACGTTAGCCGTTTCAAGTGCGAGATACGCTTCCTCATACGCTTTGTCGATTTTGCCCTGAATAGCCTTTACATGGTCAATCAAGGACATCATCTCACGAATGAGAATGTTTCTCTTCTTGTCAAGCAGCTCGTAACCCAGTTTAGACAGTTCAAGCGACTTCTTCGCATTCATCAAATTACCTTTGGTAGGTACTGCTTGTGCAGCCAATTATCTCACCTCACATATTAATGTACGGGCTATATTATTCATCTTTGGCTTTATAGAACTTATCGAGAATCTTATCATCAACTCTGTCAAGTTCACCTCTCGGGAGATATCCGAGAAGTTCCCAACCCAAATCAAGACTTTGTTCGATTGAACGGTTCTCGGTAAATTTCTGATTTACAAACTGCTCCTCGAATTTTTCACCGAATGAAAGATACTTTTTGTCGGTCGGAGAAAGCTCCTCCGCACCAATTACGGACGCAAGCGAACGAGCGTCGATAACCTTTGCATACGAAGAGAAAAGCTGATTTGCCAAAGCTTGGTGGTCGGCTCTTGTATAACCCTCGCCGATACCGTCTTTCATCAAACGTGAAAGTGACGGAAGAATATCAATAGGAGGATAAACTCCCTGACCCTGCAATGCACGGTCAAGAACTATCTGACCCTCTGTGATATATCCTGTCAAATCCGGTACAGGGTGAGTAATATCGTCGTTAGGCATTGTGAGAATCGGAATCTGTGTAACAGAACCCTTGCTGCCCTTGACCATACCTGCACGCTCATAAAGAGATGCAAGGTCTGAATACAAGTAACCCGGATAACCCTTTCTGCCGGGAATTTCGCCCTTTGATGAACTAAATTCACGAAGTGCTTCGGCGTAAGATGTCATATCAGTCATAATAACAAGTACGTGCATATCAAGCTCAAAAGCGAGATATTCTGCAACCGTCAATGCACATTTAGGGGTAAGAATTCTCTCGATGATAGGGTCGTTTGCAAGATTCAAGAGCATAACAACCTTATTCATCACACCGAACTCTTCAAAGCTTCTCTTGAAGTAATCAGCAACGTCATTCTTAACACCCATTGCAGCAAACACAACGCAGAAACCCTTTCCGTCGTCGTCGGCAATTTTAGCCTGACGAACTATCTGAACGGCAAGCTCGTTGTGCTTCATACCCGAGCCTGAGAATATCGGGAGCTTCTGACCACGGATAAGAGTAATAAGCGTATCGATAGTCGAAATACCCGTATTAATATAGTTCTTGGGGTAAACACGTGATACAGGGTTAAGCGGTGTACCGTTGATGTTAGCCTTTTTCTCGGGATAGATATCGCCAAGACCGTCAATCGGTTTGCCCGAACCGTTCAGAATTCTGCCGATAATCTCTCTGGAAAGCGGCATCTCCATAGGCTTGCCTGTAAGATGTGTTTTTGTATTCTTCAAAGAAATATTTCTTGTACTCTCAAAAACCTGAACAACTATTCTTTCGCCGTCAATCTGAACGATTCTGCCTTGTCTTACAGTGCCGTTGTCCAAACGAATGTCAACGATTTCCTCATAAAAAGCGTCTTTAACTCCGTCAAGGACGATAAGAGAACCGTTTATTTCTTTTACACCAACATAATCTAAAACCATTCTGTTTCATTCCTTTCTTATAGAGTTAAATTCTTAATTGAACTCGGCAGTCATAGTAGAATTGAGAGCCTCGTCAATTTCCTTTTCGTAGTTCTTGAAAAGCTCGAGTTTATCGTTCGGAATATCGTACTTCATCTTTGTGAGTTTATCGAACAGACCGAGAGAAGTTATTCTCGAAATAGGAATATTTCTGCTTATCAAATCTTCCGATACCTCGTGAAGATGAAGAATAGTCTTCATCATTAGCTTCTGTTTTTCAAGTGGAACGTATGTGTCGTCCTTATGGAAAGCATTCTGCTGCAAGAAACCAACTCTGATAACACGAGCCGTTTCAATAACAAGCTTCTGGTCATCGGGGAGAACGTCCGCACCGATAAGCTTTACAATTTCCATAAGCTGGTTTTCTTCCTGCAAAATTCCGTTGATTTTATTTCTGTACTCTATAAATTCACGACCCTCATTTTTCTCGAACCACGGGTCAAGGTCTGTGAAGTACTCACTGTAGCTGGTCATCCAGTTGATAGCCGGATAGTGACGTGCATAAGCGAGAGCCTTATCAAGTGCCCAGAAACAGCGGGTAAATCTCTTTGTGTTCTGAGTTACAGGCTCGGAGAAGTCTGCACCCTGAGGAGATACCGCACCAATAACCGTTACAGAACCCTCTTTGCCGTTCAAAGTTTCAACTCTTGCGGCACGTTCATAGAACTCGGAAAGTCTTGACGGCAGGTAAGCCGGGAAACCTTCCTCCGCAGGCATTTCTTCAAGACGACCCGAAATCTCTCTCAGAGCCTCTGCCCAACGTGAGGTTGAGTCCGCCATAATAGCACAGTGATAACCCATATCACGATAATACTCAGCAAGCGTAATACCTGTATAAATAGATGCTTCACGAGCCGCAACAGGCATATTTGAAGTATTTGCGATAAGAACCGTACGGTCGGTCATAGGTCTGCTCGACTTCGGGTCGATAAGCTCGCCAAACTCCTGAAGTACCTGGCTCATCTCGTTACCACGCTCTCCGCAGCCGACATAAACGATAATATCGGCATCGCACCATTTAGCAAGTTGGTGCTGAGTCATAGTTTTACCTGCACCGAATCCGCCCGGAACGGCTGCTGTACCGCCCTTTGAAATCGGAAGAAGAGTATCGATAACTCTTTGACCTGTGATAAGCGGAACATCGGCAGGAAGCTTCTTATTAACCGGACGTGGAGTTCTGATAGGCCACTGCTGACAGAGTGTCAAGTTGGTTTTCTTTCCGTTCTCGTCCTTGATAACCACAACCGTATCGTTGATAGTATATTTTCCGTCCTTGGCAACCTTGACTACTTCGCCATGTAACAGCGGAGAAACCATAACACGGTGTTCGATAATTGCCGTTTCAGGAAGTGTTGCGTAAATATCGCCGCCCTTGAGCTTGTCGCCGACTTTAACGGTAATATGTACGTCCCATTTTTTCTCGGTGTCGAGTGACGAAACAGCCGCACCTCTTGAAATGAATGCACCGCCTGTCATTTTTTCGATTTCCTTAAGCGGTCGCTCAATACCGTCAAAAATATTATCCATAATGCCGGGACCGAGAAGTACGTTCATCGGAGCGCCTGTGCCGACAACAATGTCGCCCGGCTTCAATCCTGTAGTTTCCTCATAAACCTGAATAGTGGTAGCCTTATCGGTAATTTTGATAACCTCGCCGACAAGTCTTTGCTCACCTACATAAACCATTTCCATCATTGAAAAT
>CACWTQ010000041.1:13295-21449 GCA_902763835.1 uncultured Ruminococcus sp.
TTCATCTCCCTGTAAAAATATCCTAGACTGTTCTTATTCTACCGTGAAGCCCGAGTTTTCAACAAACATACGCTTCTGACTTTCAAACTTGCTGTCGAGAGTTTCATCGACAACTATAGACAGCTCCCCGCAATAGCAACGAATACCGCCCAGTTTGATAGAATTATCAACTAACGTTTCGCAGTCCTTGAAATATTTTTTTATCTGAGGGATAAACCTTTGGTCTTTCTCCGCAATATAAACGACTGCCTTTTTTCCACCGAGATATTCACTTATTGTCTTAGCGGAATTATTTATGTAGGCTTCATATTTTTTACTCTTTGAAAACTCGGCAAGCTTCTCCGCCGCTTCTTCAAAGACAGATTCAACCATTTGGTTACGCTTTTCAAAAAGCTCACGCTTAACAGCTGTTTCTTTCAAGGAATTTTCCTTAGCCAAAGAGGTTCTGTACTCCGCCTTTTTCTTCTGAATATAGGCGAAAGCCGCCGCCGTACCCTCTTCGTTGGCACGGCTTAACTGTTCCTCACGGAAAGCCTCCACTTCGGCTCTCATGGCTTGTTTCTGTTCCTCGGCATATTTTTCAATAGCCTCTAAAAAGCTGTTTGTCTTGCTGTTTGCATCTATCATAATAAATTGCTCCCAATCTTGACAAATTAATTTAATCCAACTTTATACCGATAGCATCGTGAACGTACTTTGAAATAGAATCACTTGTACGTCCGTTGCCGTGTCGGTCGGGAATTTCCACGATAAGCGGCTGCCTTCTGTTCATCTTATAGTCCGTAATCATTTCGGGGCAAAGAGAAACAAGGTTAGCCGTCATCAATACTACTGCGACATCACTCCGCTGCATAATCTCCGGAAGGGTTTTCTTAACCTCTTCTTCGGTATGTATAACCACACCTTCAATACCCGACAACCTCATTCCCATGAGCGTATCTACGTTGTCGCTGATAAGATAAAATTTCATATGCACTCACATTCCTTTGTCGGAAAATTATTAACCGAGCTTTGAGAGAATAAGGATAGATACGAGCATACCGTAAAGTGCAACACCTTCACCGAGGGCAACGAAGATAAGCGACTTACCGAAGTTCTTCGGGTCTTCACTTGTAGCACCGATAGCGGCAGGAGCAGCGTAACCTACGGCAATACCGCCGCCGATACAGGAAAGACCTGTTGCGATACCTGCACCGATAAGACCCATACCCATTGAGCTTGCAGTCTGAGCAGCTGCATCGGCAGTTTCAGCGGCACTTGCAACCATCGGGCAGAGGAAGCATACAAGGAATACTGCACAGAAAGAAGCAATCTGCATATAGAGAGCCTTCTTCTTCTTGCAGCCCTTCTGAACTGCCTTGTTTGCAAGATAAACAGATGTGATACCAAAGATAACCGGGATAGCAAGTAATACGAATTCCATAATAAAGTACCTCCTAAATTAATAGACAAAAAACTTTAATTTATCGGGACACACCCCCGACAGGCGATACGTGAAGACATTTTTCTTTTAATTCTATAGTCACGTACCCGACCAATAATTTAATTTTCTGCAAGAGTTGTGACAGGCTTGAATGCTCTGCCATCACCTTTGTAGAATCTGCCGAACATCTCGTAGAACTCAAGTCTGAGAACCTGAATACAAACAAGTAGAGCCTCAAGAGCCATAACGAAGATGTTTCCTATAATAACAATAAGAACATATCCAACACCGCTTGACATATTGGCAAGTGTGAATACAACTTCCATCATACCTGCATGAACAAGAACAAACGCACCTACACGCAGGAACGACATTGTATTTGTAACGTAGCTGAGAAGAACTTCAAAGAGTTCAAAGAAATTCTGAACGCAATAGCCGCCCCAACTTTCGGGCTGCCAATCCTTTTTGCCCTCGGAGAGCTTTCCGAGAGGCTCTTTAAGGAAGATAAGCAAAAGTGGAACTGCAATCAGCAATATAATATAAATCGGATTTGCAATCTTCACACCAAGAATCATCTGTGAGATAAGTGCCGCAACTACCGCAACATAAAATACTAAGCCTGCCAGACCGTTATTGCCGAACACGGCATTTTCCTTATCGTGCATTTTGAACGATACTATTACATTCAAAATCATAGCAAGTGTTACCAAAATCATACCAATAGCTACCGCAAGATAAATAATTGTATTTGTCGTTGACGGCTGCATTACGCTTATTGGCTTTTCGTTAAGTCCAAATAACGCTTTATAAAGCGGATTCAACGCTTCCTCAAAGCCGAACACCGAACCGTAGAGAAGCCCGAATATCGTACCCGAAATACCGCACGGAATAAGAATTGAACCAAGCGGATTTTTCTTTTTCTTCATAAATATGCCGAACAGCATTACCATAAGTCCGTGACCGACATCGCCGAACATTATACCAAATAAAATAGTATAAGTTATAGCAATGAATGTTGTCGGGTCGAATTCGCTGTAATTCGGCAGACCGTACATTTCTGTGTAAAACTCAAAGCCTCTTGTAAAGAAGTTATTTTTAAGCTTTACAGGCGGTGAATGTTTCAGTTCATTCTTGCCGCTTGTCAATGTACACTCAACAGAATCGATTTTTGAAAGCTTCTTGGTAATGGCTTTTGCCTTATCGGCTGTAACCCAACCTACAATTACAAAGCTTTTGTTATAAGTAACTGCCTTTGAAATGATATCGTACTTCTTCTGATTTTCATTGAAAAGACTGTGATAAATATTTATCTTTTCCTGATGTGAAGTGACGTACTTTTCAAGCTCCGCCTTTGTGTTTTCAAGCTCCTGACGCAGTTCTGGCAGACGCTTCTTCTGCTGCTCGTAATACTGCTCGGGAGTTCCGTTAAGGTCAAGAACACCACAGCTTTCAAAGTATAGACTCGAGAAAATTCTATCCACATCATCGCTGTTTGCAATCGGCGACAAGTAAAGACCCCAGTAATAATCGTCGTCGTGTGAATACGGAAAGAACATCACAAACGGATTGTCACTGTAATTTGTCATCTTCTCAAAGCTTTCTTTCGGGAGTTTACCAAAGTTTGCCTTGATGTAACGGCACTCGTTAATCTTCTCAATTTCAAGATCCAAATCAAGGAAATGCTCGATTTGCTCAATACTTCTGCTGCACTCCCCTATGTTGCTTTCAAGCTTTAGCTGCTTGTCAGCGAACTCGTTCAGTTTATCCGCAAGCTTGTCGGCAAACTGAATCAATTTGTCGTCGATACTTCTTTTTGATACATCAACAAGCTCGTGCGTAATGCCGCATGAATCGACAGCCGAATAGAACTTATCAATCGTATCGCTGTACGGATTAGCAGCCTGAACAGGGATAAACATTTTAATATCCGAGTGGAAATTAAGCGGGTCGTCAGGCTGGAAGCTCTGAGTATTGACGAGCGTATCAGCCACATCAAAAAGCTTATCCTGAAGACCGATAATCCTCAGACATTTTATTTTCGCAATAGCCAAGATTTCCACCTCTTTTGACTAAAAATTTTATTGCGTGAAAGATATGTTATGTGATAACAAGAGTTTCGATTTTTGAGGGATCAACCTTATATCTTACGCCCTCGATTATACTTACGATATTTCTGTACTCTGTTTCCATAACAAAAATATACGAAAGCATAACCACAAGAGGAAAACTCGAAAAATGAATGTTCTTCTTAGTCACTTTAAACATACCGACTTTATCGATTTCGCCTGCGTAAACATATTCAATTTTACTCAAATTTCTGCCAAACGAGGTATCCTTTACAGCTTCAAAAACCTCTGCACTCGTCTGAGCGGCACAAAGCTTTTTAACCGTCTTGCTTTTGAAAGTTCCGTAGGGGAATAAAAACCCCGCCGTTACCTCAGGAGATTCTTTGTAATATTTTTTGAGTCTGAAAACTCTGACGAAATTCTTATAATCTATAAGCGAATCAAATAAATCGTATAATGCTTTTTTCTCTGCACCCGAGGAATACTTTTCAATCGAATTGTACACATTTTTATAGCAATACTTATACAGCTTATCTTCAATCTTTGATATATTAATTCTCTCGCCTTTTTTAGGACGAAACTCCGCCATAATCTGTTCATAGGGAGTACCTACAAGAGAAGCAAAGAACTGGTCATAGTCCCTTGCCCTTGCAAGGCTTGCTGCATTAATACATGTATGCTTTGTGAAATATTCGGGCATTGAGAATATATATTCATCTGTACTGTTTGACGATAAAAGCGTCAGGAAGTGAATAATCTGCTCAATTTCATCTCTTTGAAGAATGAACTGTGCAAAATACTCACCCGAACCCTTAGTGTACAGGCACAAAGAATAGAAGTCCTCATAAAGCTTTTGCCTGAGGATAACCTCAAGCTGTCCTCTGTGAATCTCTCTTTCGTTTACCTTTTTCAGAACTGTTTCGTAGTAGGTATTATTTTTGAGATACGTCACAACCTCGGCAACGCTTTTACAGGAAAGAAGATTTGTGTAGTCCTTATCACTAAGTCTTCTGCCGTATTTTGCACGGACTTTGGCAAGGACTGCATTCGCAGATTTTGAAGAACCCATATCTGCTGCCTCCGTTTCAAGTTCAATATTTTGAATAGGAATAGTTGAGCGTTAATTATTGTAACTTAAAACACCGTTTACAATATCATTTACCCATTTATCCTTATGGTCTTTGAACTTTTTCTCCATGGATTTAGAAATATCGCTGTAGTACTTCTCGGTTTTCTTCCAGTTTTCATCAGAAGTTTTCTTAGCTGCCTTTTTGTACTCCTCAACGTGTGTTTTTGCACTTTCGAGGTAGTGTTCGTAAACTTCCTGACGCTTTTTCTTAACCTCTTCCCTTGAAGCAATTTTTTCAGCCTGAGCTTCATCTTCCATTTTACGGGCGGTTTCGTCCATTTGCAGAATTTTACTGATAATATCGTCCATATATTGTATTCGCCTCCTTTTTAACACGTGACTTGCACTTATGGATTGACGTAACTTTTATTACCCCGACCGCAGATTTATTTATATGCGTTAAGATAATACCAAGTTTTTGCTTTAATCCATAGATTGAAATCATATCTTAGGAATATATTAAAAAAATGGAAACTTAGAAGTAATTCAACAATTTAAAATTTCATAGTAAAGGACATTAAAAATAACACAATTATAAAAATGCAATATCCAATGACATTTACTATAAACTAAACAATCTATAACCCCTGATTCCTCATTTTTAACTATGTTAATTTTTCAGGCTCTGAATCGGTGCCGGAATACGGCCTCCACGGTTAATAAACTTAGCCGGAGATGTTGTATTAACCTCCATAACGGGACCGCCGCCTAGCAATCCGCCGAAATTTAAGTACTCGCCTGCCTTCTTGCCGATAGCCGGGATAAGTCTTACGGCGGTAGTCTTAGAATTTACCATACCAATTGCGGCTTCATCGGCGATAATTCCCGAAATAACCTCGGCTGTAGTATCGCCCGGAATGTTAATCATATCAAGACCAACCGAACAAACAGCTGTCATAGCCTCAAGCTTGTTAAGCGTTAAACAGCCGCTTTCGGCAGCAGCAATCATACCGGCATCTTCAGTTACAGGAATAAATGCACCCGAAAGACCTCCGACGTGTGAGCTTGCCATAACTCCGCCCTTTTTAACAGCATCGTTTAAGAGTGCAAGACAAGCAGTTGTACCGTGAGCACCGCAGGTTTCAAGACCCATTTCCTCTAAGATATGTGCAACAGAATCACCTATTGCAGGAGTGGGAGCAAGCGACAGGTCAACGATGCCGAACGGCACGCAAAGTCTTTTTGAAGCTTCCTGAGCGACAAGCTGACCAACTCTTGTAATCTTGAATGCTGTTTTCTTGACAATATTTGCAACCTCTGTTATATCGCAGTCGGGAGCTTTTGCAAGAGCCGCACGAACAACACCCGGACCGGATACACCCACGTTGATAACGCAGTCGGGTTCGCCCGGACCGTGGAAAGCACCTGCCATAAACGGATTATCTTCGGGAGCATTGCAAAATACAACAAGCTTTGCCGCACCGATACAATCTCTGTCGGCTGTGAGCTCCGCCGTTTTACGAATTGTTCTGCCCATCATAGCAACAGCGTCCATATTAATGCCTGCCTTTGTTGAACCGATATTTACGGACGAACAAACTCTGTCGGTTACGGATAAAGCTTCGGGAATACTCTCTATAAGAGCGTAGTCGCCTGCCGAAAATCCCTTGTGACAAAGAGCGGTATAGCCGCCGATAAAGTTTACACCGACTTCCTTTGCGGCACGGTCAAGAGCCTTAGCGAACTTAACCGTTTTCTGAGCCTGACATGCAGAAGCTACCATAGCGATTGGAGTAACGGAAATTCTCTTGTTAATAATCGGAATGCCGTAATCCACGCTTATGTCCTCACCTGTCTTTACAAGGTCGCCTGCATAGCGACAGATTTTATCATATACCTTATCACAGGCTTTATCTATGTTATCATCAATACAATCGAGAAGCGAAATACCCATAGTAATGGTTCTCACATCAAAGTTCTCGTTTTCAATCATATTGATTGTTTCAAGAATATCATTAGTATTAATCATATTATTCTCCTTGAATTATACTCTATACATTGTATTAAAAAGTTCCTCATGTGTTACGTGAACCATAACTCCGTACTGCTCGCCGATTTTCTTAAGACTTTCCGCAAGCTTCTTAAAGGGCACTGTGCAGCCCGAGATATCTACCATCATAATCATAGCGAACATATCCTGCATAACTGACTGAGTAACCTCAATGACGTTAGCACCGTTCTTGGCACATTCTCCCGAAACACCTGCCAGAATACCGACAGTATCTTTACCGATAACGGTTATTACAGCTTTCATAAGACTTTTCCTCCGAAAAAAATTTAATTTTCAACCTACATTTTAATCTTTTTAAGGATAAAAGTCAATGTAATTTTGAACAAAATATTTAGATTGTTTTAAATTAAGCGAAATAATTATAATATTTGAACAAGTTCTCAAACAATATGTACTTTTATACCAATCCAAATCGGTAAATTATTTCTTGATATACATAGAAAAAATTTGTTACACAAATGTATAGTATTGAGTATAATTCCCATAAAAAAGCAAAAAGAACGAACAGAATTTTTCTGTCGTTCCGAAAAGGTTTACTTCGATTGTTATTATAGTACTCATTTGTAAAATAGTCAAGTTAAATTTAAACTAATAAATTATGACTAAACTTTTAACACGTGAAGATAATCTCCTGTAATCTTACTTCCTCTGCCCGACCGATAATTAGTTTTATAAGTGAGTTATCGACCGAAAGTATTTTGAACAATAACAATCATACAAAATACTTTCGGTCGGGTAGAGGAAGTTATTATTTAAAAAGACTATCTTCACGTATCTCCTGCGGATGTTGTCCGCATTTTAGAGTGTTGCTACAAATTCTTTAAGATATGCTTTAAAGTCCTCACCGATTTCGTGATGCTTGAGGGCGGTTTCTACGGTTGCCTTCATAATGCCGAGTTTGTTGCCCATATCGTATCTTGTGCCGGTGTACTCAACGGCGGTCATACCTTTTGTAACGGCAAGCTCTTTCATAGCGTCCGTAAGCTGAATTTCGCCGCCTGCACCGGGAGCGGTATTGTCGAGAATATCGAAAATTTCCGGCGGAAGAATACATCTGCCGAGGATAGAATACAACGAAAGAACCTCTTCGGGAGTCTGCGGCTTTTCGACCATATCCGTACACTTGAAGATGTTATCTCTGATGTTGTCAACCTTTAGTGAACTGTACTTGCTGATGTCCGCTTCGGAAACTTTCTTTATGCCCAGAACACCCAAACCGAACTCCTCATATGCCTTAATGAGCTGACCGCAGGCAGGCTCTTCGCCCATAATAACGTCATCGCCGTAGAGAACAGCGAACGGCTCGCCGCCGACAAAATCTCTTGCACAGTTGATAGCGTGACCAAGACCCTTAGTTTCTTTCTGACGAACGAAGTAAATCTTAGCAAGCTTTGAGATATCTACAACCTCGTTGTAAACGTCCGTTTTCCCTCTTAAGCTGAGAGCAAATTCAAGCTCGGGAGCTCTGTCGAAGTAGTCTTCTATAAGACCCTTGCCACGGTTTGTAATAATAAGAATATCGGTC
>CACWTQ010000042.1:0-26436 GCA_902763835.1 uncultured Ruminococcus sp.
TTTAGACGCAGGATAATTTGTTCTGTGTTAGGCACAACACCGCAGGAATACTGACGTATTTCAAGGTGTTGTAACGACACACAGGGCAAATTAGACAAGCTTAAATGTGCAAGTTATTTTGTGACAGTTCCTAACTCTTTTGGTTATGTGACTTTACCGCCTGCGTCCAAAATTTACCCCTAAGGAGATTTCCCCGGACGTTGACTTCTCAGCCTTTGAACTTGCAGTCGAACTTGTATTTGAGCTTGAAGCCGAACTTGCGGTTTTCTTCTCCTTAACCACCACAAACGAAATCTCCGAACCGACCTCCGCAACCGTACCTTTTTCAATGCTCTGTCCGATTATAACGCCCTCGTTGTAATCGTCACGTTCCTCGTTTGTGAATTTAACTGTCAAACCTTTCTCTTCGAGTTTCATTTTAACATCGGTGTACTTTAATCCAAAGTAGTCTTCAATGTCAACAAATTCGCTCTTATCCAAACCTTTCGACACAATAAGCGTAATCGTAACATCGGGTGAAATATACTCACCGTACATCGGACTTTGATAAATAACAATATCCCCCACAGAATCGTGACTGTTCTGATAATAATACTCCGCCTTTAAACCCAAATCCTCGCAAATTTTCACAGCTTCGTCAATATCCTTATCAAGACAATTTGGTGACAATACATAGCTGTCGGTATCTGTGTCAATATTCCCGACAACATAAACGTCAACTTTATATTTTTCGCCGTCGTCCGCCGTAATTTTCGTGCCTGCGGCAGGGTCTTGATGTGCAACCCTGTTTTCCTCCATATTCTTGCTGTTAATTTTATGAACTTTAACGTTAAATTTTTCACTCTTGAGAACAAGCTCACACTGTTCGTAAGTAAGACCCACAACAGACGGCATATTAAGATAATGCACACCTGTTGATATATCTGTATCAACATCAATTTTTGGCTCGGGCGGATAAAAATGATTGTACACAGTAACCCCTGCCAAAGCCAGAAGCGGCATAGCCACAACAACCAAAACAGCCGCCATTAAAACTTTCAGCCACCTGCCCTTGTGATTTTTTTCGTCATCGAAATCATTTGAAACATCGTCTTGCCGTGAATTATTTAAACCGGGTCTGCTGGGAACTTCACCTTTATTTTCGGATATCGGGAAAGGAATATGCTGTTCCTCGCTGTCAATTAATTCGTCAACACGAACACGTTCAATCATATTCACAAAATCGTCAACCGTTTGACAGCGTTTCGTGTAATCGGGCTGCAAAGCTGCATCAAGAGCCGCCCCGACTGCATTAGAAATCCTGCCCGAAAAAACAAGCTCCTTAAGCTTCGGGAAATTTTCATAAACATCATTTCCGACTTTGCTTTCGGGAATTTCCCCCACAAGTGCGTAATAAATTGTAGCCGCCAAAGCGTAAACATCTGTATAAGTTCCGTCGTTTTTGGTGAAATTTCTCTGTTCAATCGGAGCATATCCCGGAGTAAAAGACATTCCTGCCGTACCCAAAGTGTGGGCGTTTTCGGAACGAGCCAACCCGAAATCAATCAGCACAAATTCATATTTATTTTCATATACTTGCTTAATCATAATATTACTGGGTTTAATATCTCTGTGAATAACACCTTTCCTGTTGAGTATGGAAAGACTCTTCATCAGCGGCTTTATTTTTCGGTAAAGCGACTGCCACGTGTAAGCACCTTTTTCCTGAACCCAATCATACAAAGTATTTCCGTTGATATACTCCATTATTATGTAAGATGTATTATTTTCGGAGAACCAGTCGTAAACTTTCACAATATTATTAAGACTTTCCGCCTCCGACAAGCTTCTGCATTCCTTAATGGTTTTGTTCATAATCTCTTCAAGCGAAACGGAATTGTCGTAGGTAACTTTAAGCGGCTCTTCAAGTGACTTATCCAAACAATTTCTGTAAAAAACATCACGGTAATAGGTTTCTTTTATCACTACTTTTCTATTCATTTTAGTATCAAAACCAATATATGTAATAGAGAATCCACCCGTACCGATACAGCCGCCGACAATATATCTTTGACTGCAAAGCATTGTACCGGCAGGCAACTCGTGACTTTGAGCATAGTGTATGTTATGTCTTTTACCGCATTCGGGACAGAATTCACCCTCGAGATTTTCAATCTCAGTCATACAGTGATAGCAATATGTCATAAATTATCACATCCAAAACGTTAAATCTATACGTAAATTTTAACATATAAGATTGATTTCGTCAATATATTTAAGGAAAGTTTGCACAAGCATTTTAAAGCTTGACCAACTTTAAAATGCCAATTCTTTTAGATTTTGAGTATAAGGAACTATCAGAAAATAACTTGAACATTTATACTTGTCTAATTTGCCCTGTGTGTCGTTACAACACCTTGAAATACGTCAATATTCCTGCGGTGTTGTGCCTAACACAGAACAAATTATCCTGCGTCTAAATTGTTCAACTTATTTCCCAACAGTTCCTAAAACAAACCAACTTCCGCCCACAACAATTACGCATTACGCATTAATTAATAGCAGGGCGATAACATCTTCAATCCCTCATAATATTCTGCCTCATTATCATACCTGTTGGAATAAGCAAAATTTCCCGACCTCCTGCCAGTGTACTCAAAGTTATCGTAATTTCCGTTAAGAATTTTAGCCAAATTAGACGGCTGTATAATCCAGTCAAAGCAGCAGTTTAACCACTTGCCGTTTCTCCCTGACAGAAAATCCGACCTCTCTACCCTCTTGAACAAACCCTCGAAGTCGCCGTTAATTCTGTCGGAAATCGACTTAACCGCACGAATCCGCTTCTCTGTTATTTTGGTAACTCTCGGCAGAGAACCACACACAGTGTTAAAAACATTCACAATTTTCTCTATAGAGAGAGGAACGCATTTTTCGACCTCCGTGTCGGAAATGCGGCTGTTTGCTTTTCTCTCCTTTACTTTACTTTTATTTACTTTACTTTTCTTTGTGGGATTATTGCAGCAAAAACCCGAATTATTGTCTACAGAAACAATCCCTGTATTCTCAATGCTCTTTACAGTACTATTTGTTACAGAGTTTTCAATCATATCATAAGAATACAAATCATTTAATCCGTACATATCATAATCATAATGACTTAATGTGTTATTTTCAACAGTATCATTCAAATCAAAATCATTCAACCCTTGCATATAATCATCATCGGTGTTATTATTCCGTGGCGTATCATCATATTCAAAATCAGGAATATTCCACGCTGCAAAGCCATTTTCTGTGATATTATCCTCAACATTACATCTGTGAACATTCTCCTCTGAACGTTCCGCTCCGTCAAATAATGAAACATCGGGTGTAATCTCATCAGCGTGAGCAAATTTCTCACCGCCCGAAGCATTGATTTCCTCATAATCACGCACCGAAATATTCTGTGAAGTTTCAATAGTACCGACATTATTCACAAATTTGTTATCCTCGTCAATCAGGCTGTACTCAACTATACCCGAACATCTGCGTTCCGTTGCTGCCTTAAAGCGAGTCTGAATACCCTTTGAAGTAAGAATATTAATATCTGCAAATCTCTTTGAAAACAAACCACACTCAATCAGAAAATTAATGATATCCGCAATCTCACGCTTACTCTCAACCCAACGGCTGCCAATTGAACGGATAACCATAGCCGCAAGCTTATCAATACTTTCAAACTTAAAATAATAGCCATTCCTATATACAAGACAAACAAGCCTTAAGTAAACAGTTTCCCCCAAAGGTCCGTATTCACTCTGAACATCAAAAAGCTTATCGTCATCAAAAACATTAACATCAAGCGGAAAATAATCCAAACCTCTTTTTCTCGGACGTGCCATAAAAAATCCTCCTGTAACCGAACTTTAAAAAGTCCTTTTATAACACCCCCCAAAAAGAAAAAAATATGCATACAACTATGCATATTTTTGAAAAAGTTCACAAAATATTTACTTTTAATTCATAATTTGCAATGTCTAATTGTTTAAACTGTAACGTTCATCAATTAGGGAGTATATCTTTGATTTTTCCGATAACAAAGCCAAAAGTTTTAAAAATAGCACCCCTAAACATTAGCCGTATTTTATAAATTTTCTTTATACAAGTAAAAAGTGCCTAGAAAAATACTAGACACTTAATTCTTTAATATATAATTCTAAAGCAAATAACAAACAACAAAATTATTGCCGTGAAATTAAGACACGTCAAAAGCTTTCAGCGTGTGCTTCTTGCCTGTCGGGGCGACCCGACTTAATCAATCTCAACAATAACCTTACTGTTTGTTCTTACAGCAGCTGCTCTTGCAACTGTGCGGATAGCCTTGGCAATTCTGCCCTGCTTACCGATTATTCTACCCATATCCTCTTCATCAACGTGAATATGATACACAACTGTGCCGTCCTCGTTAGGCTCGTCTGCGTCAACCTTAACAGCCTCCGGCTTCTCCACAAGACCTTTTGCGATAGTTACGAGTAACTCTTCCATAAGAATTTTCCTTTCGTAAATCGTTATGTCGGTTTGCTTTGACAATCAGCACCGAATGAGTTTTCGGTCTGTTACTGTGAGCGTCGCCGACAAATCAAAAAATTTATTATAATCCCTGTTAATTCGCAATTCGACTGCACACCTGTTTTGGGTGTACAGTCAATTTAGTAAAAGCAAATTATTATTCAATAACGTTTGCTTTCTTGAGCAAAGCCTTTACTGTGTCGGTCGGCTGTGCACCGTTGCCAATCCACTTCTTAGCCTTGTCTGCATCAACTTTAAGTTCAACGGGATTTGATATCGGATTGTAGTAACCGATTTCCTCGATGAAACGACCATCTCTCGGATATCTGCTGTCAGCAACAACGATACGATAGAAAGGAGCTTTTTTAGCACCCATACGACGAAGTCTGATCTTTACCATTTCTTTTCACCTCCACCACAAAGGGTTTCTATTTCTACCAATATATTATTGGATTGAAAACATTTTAATATTACTTTCTCTTCTTTTTCTTAGGCTTGTTCTGCTGAATCGGCTGAACCTGCTGGGACTGTGCGTTCTGCTGTTCCATAGGACCGCCCAATCCCGGAAGTCTTTTATACTTCTTCTTGCCGCTCTTCTTTGTGACCTTTTTAATCATTTTCTGCATTTGTTCAAGCTGGGTGAGCAAACGGTTTACGTCCTGCACCTGCATTCCCGAACCTGCGGCAATTCTTCTCTTTCTCGACGGATTAATGATAGACGGCTTAACTCTCTCCTCGGGTGTCATCGACAAAATAATAGCTTCGACTCTGTCAAGCTGTCTGTCGTCAATGTCAACGTCCTGAAGCTGTTTTTCCATACCGGGCAGCCTTGCGAGAATACCCTTAATCGGACCCATTTTCTTAATTTGCTTGAACTGCTCCAGCAAATCGTTAAAGTCAAGTTGACTTTTTGTGATTTTCTCCGCCATTTCCTGAGCTTTTTTTCTGTCGATTTTCTCCTCGGCTTCCTCAATGAGGGTGAGCATATCGCCCATTCCGAGAATTCTGGATGCCATTCTGTCGGGGTGGAAAATTTCGAGGTCGTCAAGCTTTTCGCCCGTACCTGCGTACTTAATCGGCTTGCCTGTAACAGCCTTAACGCTGAGTGCCGCACCGCCTCTTGTGTCACCGTCAAGCTTTGTAATAACTACGCCAGTAATGTCAAGCAATTCGTTAAACGATTTCGCAACGTTTACAGCGTCCTGACCTGTCATTGAATCGACAACAAGCAAAATTTCCTGAGGTTCAACAGCTTCCTTGATTTTCTTAAGTTCGCCCATAAGAACTTCGTCAATGTGAAGTCGTCCTGCGGTATCGAGAATTACAATGTCGTTGCCGTGGTCTTTAGCGTATTTAACGGCTTCCTGAGCCGTCTTAACGGGATTCTGCGTACCCTTTTCAAACACAGGAACTTCCGCCTGAGCCGCCACGACTTTCAGCTGGTCGATAGCGGCGGGTCTGTAAATATCGCAGCCGACAACGAGCGGTCTGTGACCCTGTTTTCTCATTAATTTTGCAATTTTGGCAGTGTGAGTAGTTTTACCCGAACCCTGCAAGCCACACATCATAATAATACACGGAGGTTTTTTGGGGAAATTAAGTCTAACTTCCGCACCGCCCATAAGCTCGGTAAGCTCTTCGTTTACGATTTTAATAACCATCTGAGCCGGAGTAAGACTTTCCATAACGTCAGCACCGACTGCACGCTCGGTAATTTTCGCCGTAAACTCCTTAGCCACCTTATAGTTTACATCGGCTTCGAGAAGTGCCATTCTGACTTCACGCATCGCCTCTTTAACGTCTGCCTCGGTCAATTTACCTTTATTTTTCAAGCGTTTAAACGCATTGCCAAGCTTCTCGGAAAGTCCTTCAAAAGCCACAGATATTCACCTCTTAAATATATCTTGATAGAAAGTACTTATAATCTAAAATCAAAAACTCTTTGCAAGCTTTTCCGCACAAGAAAAAATTTCTCTCGCACGCTCACGGATATTCTCGTCACCGGACGAACGCTCCTCAATTTCGGCGGCATTACGTTTAATAGCTTCGATTTCGCCGAGCATACTGCCGAAACGTTGGGCAAGACCGAGTTTATTTTCCATATCGAAAAGAGCGTTTTCGCTTCGTTTCAAAGAGTCCCTCACGCCTTGACGGCTGATACCGATTTGAGCGGCAACCTCACTCAAAGACAAATCGTCGTTATAGTAAAGCTCCACGGCAAGCTGCTGTTTTTCGGAGAGGATATCCCCGTAAAAGTCAAACAAATATGCAACCTTTAAATTTTTCTCCGTAGAAATCACCGTCCGTCGGCTGTAAAGCCATTTACTTTACAGGTAGTATTATACACTGTTTTTTCCGACTTGTCAACAGCAAAATCAAAATTAATTCTAAAACTATTAAACAATTTACAAATATCCTTTTTGTGCAAAAAAACGAAAAATAAAAGATTAAATAATATTATGAATAAATTTGTACAAAATAATGTTTAATGAACCTTTTAAAAAACTGTCTAATATTTGTTAATTTGCACAAATGCCATTTGTAAAAAACGTGCAATATAATGACATTGAAAAATTGTGTTTAGTTAAAAGTTATAAAAATTCAAAAACCATAATAAAATTATTGTTTTTTTAATGACAATTCAAAAGTTTTGTGTTATAATAGTATCAGCGAATGATTAATGCGTAATGCGTAATTCGTAATTGTGACAGTCGAAAATTTGTTTTGCGGATTTGATTGAAGATTATTAATACTTTTGAATGCGAGGTGAAAATATGGCAGCAATTGATTTAAGATACACTTTAGATGAATTTTACTCTTTGCCCGATGATGTCAACGCAGAGCTTATTGACGGTAAAATTTACTATATGTCACCTGCTCCAAGTATAATGCATCAGAGAATTTCAGTAAAGCTTACAACTAAAATATCTAATTTTATAGAAAAAAACAAAGGCAAATGTGAAGTATTTTCCGCTCCCACAGATGTTATTTTTTCCGATAACACTACTGTTCAACCCGATATTTTTGTGGTTTGCGATAAAAACAAACTCACTGAAAAACGCTGCGAGGGTGCTCCCGACTGGATTATAGAAATAACTTCAAAAAAAGCAGCATACGACTATGTTACCAAACGAGATTCCTATCAAAAGAACGGTGTTCGTGAATACTGGATAGTTGACCCCCGAAACGAATCTGTTACTGTTTGTGATTTTAATAATAATATATCCGACGTTGAATATTATGATTTTACCGATACTATCCCTGTCGGTATTTACAAAGACACCCCCGAACCGCTTGAAATCTGCATTGCAAAATTAATTGAGAATTACTGATAATTTTAAAAAGTGAGGGAATACTATGTCGGCAGCAAAAGCAACCGATTCAAAATATTATACATTGGAAGAATTTTATGCTCTCCCCGAAGATACCCGTGCGGAACTTATCGACGGTCAAATATATTATTTAGCTGCCCCCACGGAAATACATCAGGTAATAGTCGGCGAGGTTTACACCGAAATTAATATGTATATCAAGCGTAATCACGGTAAATGCAGGGCTTTTGTTGCTCCTTACGATGTTGAGCTTTTGGGAAATGCCGTAGAACCCGATATATTTGTATTGTGCGATATGAGTAAAAGCAATGGAAAAAGATGTATCGGTGCTCCCGACTGGGTTATCGAAGTCGCTTCAAGCAACGCTTCAAATGATTACAGAAAAAAATTCAATCTATATAAAAACAGCGGTGTGCGTGAATACTGGATAATCGACCCAAACACAGAGTATACCAATGTATATAAATTTGAATCAGACAGCAATATTATAGGGTTTATTCGCTATCAATTTGCAGATACTATTACAGCAGGAATTTACAATCATAATTCCGAACCGCTTGAAATCTGCGTTGCGGACTTGATTGAAGGATTTTATAATTTTCAATAAGTCGGCAGTCGGCAAGTCGGCAGTCGGCAACGCCGACGGGAGAGGGTCGAAGGTGCAACATATTTTATAAATCAGCTTTTGTTACCTTATTTAACTTTAGCTGATAAAAGTAACAGATTAAACACAAACTATAATAGACAGACCTAAAACTCCCTATCCGAACCAACTTTCGGTCGGGTTCGTGAAGTAATTTTACAGAAGGAGTCGCTACACGTATTAAAAAAATGATTGAACAAATAATTAATATAGAAAGAATGGAGCAGGCGGTTATGCTTTTCGGCAGCTTTGACGAAAACATCAAGCTTATCGAAAAAGAATATTCGGTCAGAGTTATTGTTCGTGGCTCGGAACTGAAAGTCTGCGGCGATGCCGAAAAAGTTTCGCTTGCATGCAAGGCTATCGACAGTCTGCTATCGCTTATCAACAAAGGCGAAAATCTCAACGAACAAAACGTCCGCTACTGCATTTCACTTGTGAACGAGGGCAGCGAAGCAAAGCTTTCTTCAATTGCCGGCGACTGCATTTGCGTGACCTCAAAGGGCAAACCTATCAAACCCAAAACCATTGGTCAGAAAAAATACTGCGATGCCATTAAGAACAACACTATTACAATCGGTGTAGGTCCTGCCGGAACAGGCAAAACTTACCTTGCCGTTGCTATGGCTGTGACGGCTTTCAGGGCTCACGAGGTGAACAGAATTATCCTCACCCGACCGGCGGTTGAAGCAGGCGAAAAGCTTGGTTTTCTCCCCGGCGACCTGCAAAGCAAGGTTGACCCTTATCTTCGTCCGCTTTACGACGCACTTTTCGATATGCTCGGAGCGGAAACCTACCAGCGTTACGTTGAGCGTGGCAACATTGAAGTTGCTCCGCTTGCATATATGAGAGGACGAACTCTCGATGACAGCTTTATCATTCTCGACGAAGCACAGAACACCACAGGCGAACAAATGAAGATGTTCCTTACTCGACTTGGATTCAACTCCAAAATGGTTATCACAGGCGACATTACACAGATAGATTTGCCCAGCGGCAGCCGAAGCGGTCTTAAGGAATGTATAAAGGTGTTGAAAAACATTAACGACATTGCACAGGTAACATTCAGTGAAAAGGACGTTGTCCGTCACAAGCTTGTGCAGGATATAATCAAAGCGTATGCTAAAATAGAGGAGGCTCGGCATAACAAATGACTGACAAAATAAGAGTAGTTATTACTAACAAGCAAAAGAAAGTAAAAATCCCGACAGGTATGCGTATGCTTGTCCGCCGCTGCTGCAATGCAGTTTTGAAGCTTGAAAAGTTTGAAGGCTCAGCGGAAATAAGCGTCACTTTTGTGGATAACGAGGAGATTCAGAAGTTAAATTTCCAGTACAGGGAAAAGGACGCACCGACAGATGTTCTGTCTTTTCCGCTCGGTGAAAACGGTGTGTACGATACCGACCCGACCACGGGAGCAAAAATGCTTGGCGATGTAGTTATCTCAATGGAGAAAGCTGTAGATCAAGCGGAACTTTACGGTCATTCTCTGCAAAGGGAAGTTGGGTATCTCACGGCTCACTCGGTTCTTCATCTTCTGGGTTACGACCACGAAACAGGACTTGAGCGAGTACATATGAGAGAAAAGGAAGAACTTGTTATGGAGCAATTGGGACTTCCGGCTTCGTCCTCATATGTTATTGACCAGTAATTTTTTGATTTTCTGAATTTTTCGATTTTGAAAAAACAATACGATTAAGCCCGCTGTTTTTCGGCGGGCAGTATTGTTTTTGCCAATGTGCAATGTGCAATCCCGATGAAACCTGCCCCGAACTCACAAAAAAGCAATTGAGTAAATTTACCCCCAATCAACCAAACATTACAAGGAACTGTTGGGAAATAAGTTGAACAATTTAGACGCAGGATAATTTGTTCTGTGTTAGGCACAACACCGCAGGAATACTGACGTATTTCAAGGTGCCAACAAATTTATAACCTCTGCAAGAAAGACAATCTTCCCCACATCACAATTACGAATTGTTCAAAATAACGATTTACAATTCCCCAAAAAAATATTATAATAATCTTATGGATAAAAAAATTGAAAAGAGGTACATACTTATGCAAAAGACAGCATTCATCGCAATAGTAGGTCGTCCGAACGTAGGAAAATCATCTATTCTGAATAAAATACTAGGTCAGAAAATTACAATCGTATCTTCAAAACCTCAGACTACCCGAACACGAATTATGGGCGTTTACACAAAGGACGAAATCCAGCTTGTCTTTATCGACACCCCCGGACTTCACAAACCAAAAAACAGTCTGGGAAAATACATGGTTCGTTCAATCAACGAATCGGTAGGCGGAGTCGATGCTTGTCTGCTTGTTGCGGAGTGCGACAAAATCCCCGGCGACACCGAAAAACTTCTTATGGAACGTTTCAAGTCGCTGAATCTTCCTGCGGTTCTTGCACTCAATAAAATTGACAGGCTCAAGGAGAAAAGCGAGCTTATCGAGAAAATTTCCGCCTACAGCACGGAATATGATTTTGACGATATTGTTCCCGTGTCGGCACAAACGGGCAGCGGCATAAACGATTTGATTAAGGCACTCGAAAAGCAAGCCGAAGAGGGTATGCACCTTTTCGACCCCGACACCGTAACCGACCAACCCGAGAGAGTTCTCGCCGCCGAGATTATCCGTGAAAAAATTCTCCGTCTTACCGACAAGGAAATCCCCCACGGAACGGCGGTTGTTATCGAACGTTTCAAACAGCGTAACGAAAGCGGACTTACGGACATTGACGCAACGATTTACTGTGAACGCACAAGCCACAAGGGAATTATCATAGGCAAAGGCGGTTCTATGCTTAAGAAAATCGGAACATACGCACGGCAGGATATGGAAAACTTTTTTGACTGCAAGGTCAATTTGACGCTTTGGGTTAAAGTAAAAGAGGATTGGCGAAACCGTGAGGGAATTTTGCGTTCGCTGGGTTACGACGAAAACAACTTTGATTAAATAGATTTGTTGTAAAGAACACCATATAAAAGTTTGGTCAAGCTTTTTAAAGCTTGCGGATTCCAAAGGCAGAGCCTTTGGTCGCTGACGAAACCAACTTGAAAAGGAAAACAAACTCCCCTCAGCGAAACTAAACAAACTATCATCAAAAAATAAAATCACATCTCAAAAATAATATCTTTCGACACAAGCCAAAACAGGCAAGAGCGAAGCGAATTGCCGGTCGTAGAAAAATAAACTCCAATTCAACACACAATACCAGCCGACGTTGTCCGCCGAATTGCCTACTGTATAAAGATAAACCCAAACTCAACAAATAAATTCCGGCGGACGTTGTCCGCCTACCAAAAACTAACTTCACGTATTCAAGAAAAAAATAATATTACTGCAAAAAAATCATATAATTATATTAGTTGTATTAGTGACAAAGATTTTTTCGGAGGTAATATGTTATGAATGAAAAAGATGCGTGGAAAAACTTTACAAACTCAGGCAGTGTGAATGATTATCTCAGATATGCCTCAATCAAGAAAGAACAAATAAATTCTCCGGAGGAAAAAAATGAAGTTCAGTACGGACGGACTGGTTATTCGAGAACAGAATATAAAGGAACAGGACAAAGTAATAACTATTCTGACAAGAAGTAACGGAATTATTACAGCGTTCATTCACGGTGCAAAAAGCATTAAAAGCCCGAAAAGTGCGGCTTCGGGTCTGCTCACATATTCCCGATTTGTGATTTACAAAAATCGGGAACACTACATAATCGACGAGGGCAACGCTCAGGAGGTCTTTATGCCTCTCCGCCGTGACATCGAAAAACTCACCCTTGCCCAGTACTTTTGCGAGCTTCTGTCGGAACTTGCCCCCGAGGAGGACACCGCTGAGGAACATCTCCGCCTTGCTCTCAATGCCCTGTACGTTCTCGGCAAGGGCAACCGCTCCCCCACCGTGGTTAAAAGTGCGTTTGAACTCCGTCTTATGAGTATGTCGGGTTATATGCCGAATCTTATCTGCTGCGACGGCTGTGCCTGCTATGAACACGAGATGATGTATTTTCTCCCCGAAAAGGGTATTATCGTTTGCGGCGACTGTATCGGAAACTACAATCAGCACAAAATTTTGACGGGTTCGGGTGTTACTCACGCTATGCGGCACTGTATTTATTCCGAATTCAAGAAACTTTTCGCATTCAATTTGACGAAAGACGCACAGCCCGTTCTTGAATATGCCTCCGAAGAATATATTCATTCACAAATTAACCGCAAATTTAAAACACTTGAATTTTACAGGAGCATAAAATCATAAGTCGGGTTCAAAAATCAGGATTAAAACCGACTGTCTTCACGTGTTAAAAAAAGGTGAAAAAAGATGTCAAAGATAACAACTGTAATCAGAGTTTTAAAATTAGCAAAATATTTAGATGTCAAATATCTTAAAAGAGCTTTTATCTTGACATTGTTTTATAACATTCTTAAGGTAATATGTCTTGTAGGTATTCTTGTGCCGTTACACAACAGCTATGTCGCAAATCAGATTGAAAACGACCTCCTCGAAACACCTCTCCCAGAAAATACTGTTTTTATCGAAAGCATTAATGCCACAGGAAAACTCACCGGCAGCGGAAGTAATATAAACTTTTTCGGAGGTATGCTGATTAAATCAGAACTTACAGAGGACGAGCTTAACCAATATTACTCCAAACTGCGTGAAGACCGCAACGACTATTTGATAGAAAGTCAGGATACTGCCGAAATTTCCGTCATTGAAAACGGTGACTACAGCTTTGAACATCTTGAAAACACAGTTGATTTCAACAACTATTATCTTGTGTACTCTTGGGGCAGCGACGAATCCGTTCTGCAAAATTTTAACAGGTTTGATTTTCGCACACTGAATTTATAATGCGTTATGTGAATGAATGTTTTAGGTGATAATTATGAGCGAATATACGAATGATTTTTTAGAAAATTTACATACAAAATGTACCGCTAATGAAGATGTTTTGAATAATTCAAATATGTGCGGCTGCTTTTACTGTTTGAAAATTTTCAATACCGATGAAATTTTCAATGAAATTAACGGTGTTTGGCTTAACGATCCGGCAGGTAAAACGGCACTTTGTCCGTACTGTGCAGTTGATTCTGTTATCCCCGAAAGCGACTGCGGCGATTATGAATTGAATGTTGATTTGTTGGAGAAATTAAATAAGTACTGGTTTACATATAAAAATAATTGGAAGTGAAAAAATGACTGAAATCGGAAATAAAATGCAAAAACATTATTATGCTTTGGAACTTGACAAAATCCTTACCCGTGCCGCCGACCTCACCGCCTGTCCCGATGCCAAGGAAATAATGCTCAACATAACCCCACAAAAAAATCTCGACAAAGTAAACGCACTTTTAAAGGAAACAAGCGATGCCCACGCACTTTCGGGACGTTTCGGCTCGCCCTCTTTCGGCGGTCTTATTGACGTAACAGATTCTCTCCGCCGTTCAAAAACAGGCTCTTCCCTATCAACTGCCGAACTTTTGAACATTGCGAAAGTACTTCACGTTATCCGCACTCTAAAGGACTGGAGAAAAAAATCACAAACCGCTGCGACTGCTCTTGATATCCGTTTTGATACGCTTATCCCGAGCAGATATGTTGAAGATAAAATTACCTCGTCTATCATCTCCGAGGACGAAATCGCCGACAACGCTTCAACCGAACTTGCAAATATCCGCCGAAAAATTCGGCTCACGTCTTCAAAAGCCCGTGACCAACTCGACAAAATGATTAGAAGCAGTGTTGTTCAAAAATATCTTCAAGATAATATAATTACAATGCGAAGCGGACGTTTTGTAATTCCGGTAAAAGCCGAATGCCGAGGCAACGTTCCGGGACTTGTTCACGACACCAGCGGCAGCGGTCAGACGGTGTTTATAGAACCTATGGCGATAGTCGAAGCTAACAACGAGATTAAAGTTCTCGAATCCAAGGAGCAGGACGAAATCGCAAGAATTCTCTATAAGCTCACTGCCGAGGTTGCGGAAATTGCAAATCAGATTATACGAAGCTACCAATCCGCAGTTGAACTGAACGTAATTTTTGCGAAAGCCGACCTTGCCTACAAAATGAAAGCCGCATTGCCGCTGATGAACAACGAGGGTATCATTGAGTTAAAAAAGGCACGTCACCCACTTATAGACCCCGAAAAAGTAGTTGCGGCTAACGTTACATTGGGCATAGATTTTGACACGCTCATAATCACGGGACCGAACACAGGCGGTAAAACAGTTTCGTTAAAGCTTATCGGTTTGCTGTCATTAATGGCAATGTGCGGATTTATGATTCCTGCGGCGGACAATTGCCGTCTGAGTGTGTTTGACTATGTATTTGCAGATATCGGCGACGAACAGAGTATTGAACAGTCACTCTCGACATTTTCGGCTCACATTACCAACACAATCGACATTTTAAAGATATGTAACAATCGTTCTCTTGTACTTCTTGACGAACTTGGAGCAGGTACAGACCCAATCGAGGGTGCGGCACTTGCGATTGCGATTCTTCAGGATTTCCGAAGCAAGAGGGCGAAAATTGCCTGCACCACACATTATGCTGAATTAAAAGCATTTGCACTGCAAACCAAAGGTGTCGAAAACGGCAGCTGTGAATTTGACGTTGCCACCCTCCGCCCGACCTACAAACTCCTTATCGGTGTGCCGGGTCGCTCGAATGCGTTTGCAATTTCGCTGCGTCTTGGAATGGAAAAGGAGCTTGTCGAAAAGGCGGAGCAGCTTGTTTCGAGTGAAAGCCGTGAGTTTGAGAATGTCGTTTCCGCACTCGAAAAGCAGCAGCAGGGTCTTGACAAAAAGGCTAAGGAAATCGAGAATGCCCGCCGTAAAGCCGTAAAGGCACAGCGGAAAGCCGAAGAGGAGCTTGCGAAAGTACGCAGAGAAGCCGAGAACGAAATCGAAAAAGCAAGACAGGAAGCACAGCAGCTTATGTCGAAAACTAGGGCACAGGCACTTGCACTTCTCGATGAAATCGAAGCCGCAAAGAAAAAGACAGATGTCGAAGCCGAGGATAAAGCGAAGCTGAAAAGTCAAATTAAAGCCCTTGAACAGACCGCCGACCCGATTGCCAAAAAAGCAAATGACGGCTATACCTTGCCGAGAAAACTCAAAGTCGGCGATGAAGTACTTATTTTTGACATTGATAAAAACGGTACTGTCCTTGAACTTCCCGACAGTTCGGGTAAAGTGCTTGTTCAGGCAGGTATTATTCAGACCAGAGTGAACCTTTCCAACCTTAGATTACTCAACAGTAAGAAGAAAAAGCAAAATTATACCACATCAAAACGTGCAGTAAATAGAAGTAACCTTGATGTCAAAGCGGTTACAGAGGTTGACCTCAGAGGTATGACGGCGATTGAAGCCATTATGGAGCTTGAATCGGCGATTGATTCGGCGATTATGATGAATATGAATCAGATAACTATTATTCACGGTAAGGGTACGGGAGTTTTGCGTAACGAGGTGCAGAAGTATTTGAAGACGTGCAAGTATGTGAAGAGTTTTAGATTGGGAGTTTACGGAGAAGGAGAAGCGGGGGTTACAATTGCGGAATTAAAATAAGTCCGTAATAATTTATTAATATCCCCTTAACAATATTATTGTAAATTATATACATTCCCACAAAAAGGAGTTGTTACATATCAAAAAGTTAAAACCAATCCTCACAATTCTAGCCATAATCATACTGTTACTTTTACTTGCATTTCTCATCTGTTTGAAACTTGCCTACACAGATGAAAACACCGACAAATATTATACAGAACCTGATATTTCCGCCGTACAGTCAATAGCTTTAAACGCTGTTCTCGGGAATCAATCCGATGTCACCGAAGACGAGCTTAATGCCATGATAGCCTATCTTATCGAGCAAGCGAATGACAAAGGACTTTTCAACAAAAACTACAAGCTGCTTGCGGCATACATCGACATAAACACCGGTAAACCCAGCCGACTTTATTTCCAAATTGAACACAAAGAGAAAAAACTGGGCTTTTCCGCAGATGTTGAAATATTTTTCAATCGAACCACCGAGCAAATCGAATTAATTTTCAGCAATGCTCAGATTGGTAAACTCAAAATACCGAAGAAATTAATTGTCTACGAACTGAAAAAGACTAATCTTGAAGTTATATCGGACTATATTTCGTTCGACGATTTATCCGTCAATTTGCCCACACATTTCCGTTTCACGATTCCGGGAATAGATATGAATGTAAATGTTGATATTGAAAATCTTGTTGTTTACGAAGACCAGATTCACCTTGAAACAAACCCGATTTTGAACGATACTCTTGATAATCTTAAAGCTGCTCTCGGCGATAAAATAATTGATTTCGCACAAGATTATCTTCCTGAAAAAATAGGCGGTTTTCTCGATAATTTCAAAGGAACGGACACAGATGAATCGACCGAATAGTCTGTTCGCAAAATTACGGGATTATTCCAAAACGGAAAATTATCCCTTTCATATGCCGGGTCACAAGAGGAACACCGAAATGCTTGGTGTTTCTCTTCCTTTTAATATCGACATAACAGAGATTGACGGTTTTGATAATCTTCACAATGCAAGCGGAATTTTAAGAACTGTCGCTGAAAAAGCCGAGAAAATTTTCCACAGCGAGCATTCCTATATGTTGATAAACGGCAGTACCTGCGGAATTTTAGCAGCAATTCACGCAGTCACAAAATATAACGATAGCATAATACTTGCACGCAACTGTCATAAAGCAGTATATAACGGTTGTCTTCTGAACAATTTAAAGATGAATTTTGTTTATCCCGAGCAAGACATCAACAGCGGTGTCAGCGGAAGTATCACTCCCGACAGCGTACTTTCGGCAATAAAAGCTTGCCCGAATGCAAAGGCAGTTGTGATAACGTCACCCACATACGAGGGTGTTATAAGTGACATTTCGACTATTGCGAAAATCGCTCACAGTTTCAATATACCTTTAATAGTTGACAATGCACACGGAGTTCACCAACGTTTCTGTGACTTTTGCAGCGGCGAGCCGACTTCGGGAGGTGCGGACATTGTAATTTCAAGTCTTCACAAAACTCTCCCCTCTCTCACCCAGACGGCAATTACCCACATAAACGGAAGTTTGGTATCGCACAAAAAATTTGAAAACGCACTTGCGATTTTTGAAACAAGCAGTCCGTCATATGTGCTGATGTCATCGATTGACAATTGTTTCGACTTTTTGATGAACAGTGACGAATATTTCGCTATATACAAGAATAATCTTTTAAGGTTTTCAGAAAACATTAAAAGCTTAAAGCATTTGAAAGTTTTATGTTACGGAAACGACAATATTTTCGACCATAACTTTTACGCATTTGACTACGGAAAAATCGTGATTTGCACAGTCGGCACAAATATTAACGGAGTTGAGCTTATGAATATTCTCCGTGAAAAGTATCGTTTAGAGCTTGAAATGTCGTATCCGTTCTATGCGGTTGCGATGACAAGCGTCTGCGACACGGAAGAGGGTTTTAACAGATTATCGACGGCTTTGCTTGAAATTGACGAAAGCGTGAATTTTGACGGAAAATCCGTGCCGATCTTAAAAATGCCGAAGCCGAAGTCTTCGGGGTTAAGTCTTGTTGAGGCGGCGGAGCTTGGTGACAGTGAATGTGATTGTCGGGATATCAGTAACCGATATATTTATGCGTACCCTCCGGGAGTGCCGATAGTAATTCCTGGGGAAATTATTGATGATGAGATTATGATTTATATTGACAAGCTGAGGGAAAGCGGAGTTTTTATCATTCATAACAGTTGATTTACAATCACTATCCACAACTTAAAGAAATGCTAAGGAACTGTTGGGAAATAAGTTGAACAATTTAGACAAGTATAAATGTTCAAGTTATTTTCTGACAGTTCCTAAGCTTATTAAAGTTTTTGCCAAGCTTTTTTCAAAAAGCTGGCAGGTCGAGGGCAGCGTCCTCGTGGGATTTTATTTTAAAACATAAATAACAGCGGCAGAGTTCACTTTTTACGTGAGTTCTGCCGCTGATTTGTTATTTTGTAGTTATATTTCTAACGACCGGCAATTCGCTTCGCTGTTGCCGGTTTTGGTTTGTATGGAAAGATATTGTTTTTAAAAGTGCTTTTGTTGTTTGCTGTTGCGGGTTTGTTTAGTTTCGCTGAGGGTAGTGTGTTTTTCTACGCTGATTTGCTTCGTCAGCGACCAAAGGCTCTGCCTTTGGAATCCGCAAGCTTTAAAAAGCTTGACCAAACTTTAACAAGCTTCGCTTCGCCGAAAGTCAACTATTAACCATATTGTAAATCTCCGATGACAATGTAACAATCGCTGACACTGCACTTCCTGCCGGCACATTCTCCGACATAACACAAAGCACATACGGTCTATCCGCAAACACAATCGCCGCATCATTCTGCACCAAATCAAGCTCACCCGTTTTATTCGCTGTCTGAACACCACTCGGCACACCTGACGGAATCTTTGAAGTTCTTGTCTGCTGTTTAAGCAAATTCAACATATCGTCCGAATGCTCAAGTTCTCCTCTGTACACTCGGGTAAGAAATCTTGCACAATCCCCCACCGATGTATAATTATCTCCGTTAATAGTACTTTCAAGAAGTAATCTTCCCATAGAGCTATTATTGTAACCGTGGGTTTTACAATACGATGTAACGACATTTTTACCTGCGTCCGTATTGCCGCTGCCAAGAATTCTCACAAGATTATTAGCCGCCGTATTATCGCTGACGGTAATCATACTGTAAAGATAACTGTCTACATTGGAATCCTGTTCTTTATAAGTATCGTATTTCTCATATATTGCACCCATAATGAAAAGCTTGATAAGGCTCGCCGCCTGCATTTGCGAATCGTTATCGGCGGTTATTTCATCTCCCGAACTGAGATCCACCAAAGCCGCCGCCCAATTTCCGCCGACATTATTCCGTGCTTTTGCGACAACAGAAGAAAAATCTGTGTTATTTTCGATAGTCTGAGTTGGATTATCGGTCGGTTCATCAGAATGAACGTTACCGGGTGTACTCGGATTTACCGTCCCCGAAGAGTCTGCGGCACTTGATGTTCTTGAAGTACCTCTGTAATATGTAGTTGTACCCGTGCTATCCCCTCCTACAAGAATATTTTCCGTAGTGTATACTTGCGTACCGCTGTTACTTGAATTTCCCGAACTGGTGTTTGAAGCGGTTTTATCCGCCTTACTTCCGCTGCCCTTGCTTGCGATGCTTTCGACATCATTCTTATCCGAACCGATAACACTCAGAATATTAACGAAACCGACCTCACCGCCTGACACCGTAATCACTTTCCAATAATCGCCAGACACTTTCGCCAATGCACTAACCTCTTCGCCCTTTGCAAGAGTTCTTATAACGTTATTTTTATCGCCGTCCGACTTGACGTACAAATTAATATTATCTTCGTTCACTACAAGAATTTCGCCCTCGGCAACCTGACTTTCGTCCGCAACAAGGTAAATACTTTTCACATAACCGCTTATTTTATCCTTAGGATTATACACAAGCACATATTCCGCCGACAAGTCCTCCTGTTCCGTTTCGAGTTTAGTACCCTTTGCAAGCTCACCCGTAGGTTCGTAGTTTTCCGACCCCTCCGCCGAAAACGGCACCGATTCCGCTCCCGTAACATATAAAATCGTCTTTTCGCTTTTTTCGCTTTTGCTTTCCGCTGCTGAGCTTGATTCCGCCTGTGAATCCGTAACCTCCTCTTTGACTATTGACACTGTATCAAACGTTGCCGTATTGACAGGATTTTCGTCTTTACTGCCGCAGCCTGCAAATGACGATAATATCATTGTCAAAGCAATAACTGTACATAATATTTTATTATTTTTATTCATCTCATATCACCGTTATTTTAATTTTCTACACTAAAAAAGTAGATTTGCACATAACCCCATTTATCGGAATTCAGTGTATACACGTACCAATACGTATAATTATGAACTGCCTTGTCTAAGGAACTGTTGGGAAATAAGTTGAACAATTTAGACGCAGGATAATTTGTTCTGTGTTAGGCACAACACCGCAGGAATACTGACGTATTTCAAGGGTTTACATAACCCCACTGACCGAGTGACGGAGCATAAACATACCAATAAGTATCATAGTAGCTTGAGTAGGAATAGCTGTAAACATAAACCACCTGACCATCGTAAAGCTTACCTTTTTCATTTGAAGCGTCATAAGCCGGAGCAGACCTGAGAGCAAGATAATGACCGCCTGCGGAGTTTGTGTTGCCTACAGTCCAAGTTGTGTAGCCGCTTGAAACACTGCCGCCGCTGCTGCCCGAGCTTGGTTTACTTGAAGCAAGGTAGTTGGAATTCACATAGCCGTAAACGCCGTTATTCGGAGAATAGCAGTACCAGTATGTGCCTGTTGACGTATCGATAACATAAACCTTGTCGCCTGTGTACATCTGACCGATAATGTTGGAATCATCGTAAGCCTTTGCCGTTCTGATAGCAAGGTAACCCGTGTTTACCTTAGCATAATATGTGGTGTAGTTTGACGGTGTACTGCCTGCACCCGTGTAGTAACCCGAGTTGGTTTTCGGTGTGGTCGGCTGCGGCTGTGTCTGAGCCTGTGAAGATGTTGCAGCCTTTGATTGTGTCTGAGCGGAGGAAGTATCCTGAATTTTGGAGCTTGAAATGTCCATACTCTTCACAAAACCGAATACCTTATCTTTCTTGCTGTAAACGAACCAGTAGTCACCCGAATTCTTGGAAACTATATAAATTTCGTCATTCTTGTTAAGCTTCTCAATCTCACTCTTGTCGTCCTCTTTAGAGTTGTAAATCGGAGTTTGCTTTGCGATGTAAGCGTTCTCTCTTTTGCAGGCAGCGTCTTTTTCTTTCGTAAGATATTCCTTAGTGATGTAGCCGTTTTTGTTTTCCTTTATATAGCGAACATAATAGCAAGTACCCGAAGAATCATCTATAAGCTCAACTTCATCTTTAAGACTGAGCTGTGCAAGAACTTCTCCGTTATCAGAATCCGAATCTCTCAAAGCGATGTTCTTTTCAATGCCTGTAACGTACAACAACGTTTTCTCATCGTTATTGTCACTATTTACCTTAGCGACATCATTGTCACCGATAAAAGCAGCTCCGTCGCCGCCGCTGCCGGGAGTAGTTCCGCCGCTCTGACTTGTTGTGTCATCTCTGTTAGGACGTTCGTTGGTATCTTCGATCAACGAGCAGCCGGAAGCTGCAATTATAGATGTAACCACCAATAAAGACAATAAAGCTTTTAATGTTTTACCTTTCATAAAATAACACCTCATATTCCTAATATTTTCCGCTCACTGTTCTCTTTTCATTTTTTAGAGAATGAAAATGAGAACAGTGATTAAGGAACTGTCAGAAAATAACTTGAACATTTATACTTGTCTAATTTGCCCTGTGTGTCGTTACAACACCTTGAAATACGTCAGTATTCCTGCGGTACAGAACAAATTATCCTGCGTCTAAATTGTTCAACTTATTTCCCAACAATTCCTAAAACAAGTTAATTTTCAAATATAGCGTTATCCGCCCAAATCAACTCCAGATGTAGTTACTGTTTACATAGCCCCATTTGCCAAGTGACGGAGCATAAACATACCAGTATGTGTCATAATAGCTTGCGTAAGAGTTGCTGTAAACCTGAACAGTCTGACCGTCGTAAAGCTTGCCGATTTCGTTAGCCGAATTGTAAGACGGAGCAGTTCTGAGAGCAAGGTAATGACCGCCTGCCGAATTAGTACCGCCTACAGTCCAAGTTGTGTAGCCTGTGGAAGCTTGGTAGTTGTTGCCCGAACTCGGATTGCTCGAAACGAGGTAGTTAGAATTTACGTAGCCGTAAACGCCGTTGTCCGGAGAATAGCAATACCAGTATGTACCTGTTGACTTATCAATAACATAAACCTTGTAGCCTGTGTACATCTGACCGATAATGTTGGAATCATCATAAGCCTTTGCTGTTCTGATAGCGAGGTAACCTGTGTTCACCTTAGCATAATATGTAGAGTAGTTTGACGGTGTGCTGCCTGTGCCTGTGTAGTAGCTGCCTGTACTCTGTGTCTGAGGCTGAGCCTGAGCTGTGGAGTTCTGTGTCTGAGCTTTTGAGGCTGTGGAAGTAGTATCCTGTGTTTTGGAAGTTGAAATATCCATACTCTTTACATAGCCGAAAGTCTTGCCTGTCTTGTCGTAAACATACCAGTAATCTCCAGAGTTTTTGGAAACAATGTAGATAGGAGAATTCTTCTTGAGCTTCTCTATCTCCGTAGGCTTTTCGCCGTTGGTTGAGTAAATGGAAGTCTGTTTTGAAGTGTAAGCGTCCTGTCTTTTGCAAACAGCGTTCTTCTCTTCTGTCAAATACTCTTTCGTGATGTAGCCGTAAACGTTCTTAGTCTTGTAGTAAGCGTAGTAGCAGGTTTCGGAGGAATCGTCAATAACCTCAACCTCGTCCTTAAGCTTAAGCTGTGCAAGAACCTTGCCCTTGCCGTCGTCGGAATCCTTAATTGTTATGTTCTTCTCAATGCCCGTAACGTACATCTTGGTAATCTCAACCTGAGCCGAAGCCGTTGAGCTTGTCTTGGAGGAAGTCGTCTTTGAGGAAGTTGTCTTTGAGGAAGTTGTCTTTGAGGAAGTTGTCTTTGAGGAAGTTGTCTTTGAGGAAGTACCCGAATAGTAAAGACTTACCTCACCCTCCCGAACTTCGACTTCATTAACCTCATTAAGAACCAAGCTGCCGGATGCTGTGACGATAGCCGCAGCCATTACTGTTGCCAATAAACCTTTAAATGTTTTTTTCATAAATAACACTCCTTATTTTTTTCGCACGTGAAGATAGTTCTTCGTAATCTTACATTTGTGTACCCGACCGAAAATTGATTTTTTAAATAAAGCTATGGTCGGTTACACAGATCTGAATTTGTTGTTATTTTTTAAGATAGTTGTAATTCACATAACCCCATTTATTGTAGGTTGGTGAATAAACGTACCAATACTTACTGCCGGTGTTCTTATCAAATACCTGAATTTCGTCACCCTCGTAAGCCTTGCCAATCTCGTTTGAATTGTCGTACACCTTTGCAGTTCTCACACCGAGGAAATTTTCAACGCCCGAAACGTAATACACATTGTAAACCTTTGGCGGCTCGCCTTTTCCTATCACCCTATTATCCGTCGGTGTGGGAACAGGTGTCGGAGCAGGAGCAGCCGAAGAAACTGTTTCTGTTTCTCTCGAACTTACCTCGGGTGCGTCTGCGATGTCCTTAGTCAAAACATAACCGAACTGTTTTGAAGCCTCGTGATAAACAAACCAATAATCACCCGAATTTTTCGCTGTGATTTTAATTTTGTCGTTCTTGTTAATCTTAAGCGTTTCGACATACTCACCGTTAGATTTTTTATCGTAAAGCGAAGTATCTTTTGATATGTAACTTTCCTCTCTTTGGCAGGCTGCATTTTCTTCGCTTGTGAGGTATTCCTTTTTCACGTAACCCTGTATTCCGTTATACTCTACGAAATAGCAAGTCATTGATTCGTCATCAATAAGCCTGACCGCTGTTTTAACAGGAAGTACATCAAGAACATTTCCTCCGTCGTCGGAATCTTTCAGTGAAACAGTTTCTACAACTCCTGTAACATAAAGCAAATTATCCTGCTGTTCATATTGTATCACCCCATTTTAAATTTGCTTATAGAAAATTAAATTTCTTTTCAAGAAATTACCACTTAATTTTTCCGTAAATTAAAATTATTAATAACATTATATCTTTTTCTGTATAAAAAGTCAATAATTTATTACAATTATTTTACAAAATACGCTAAATTAATTTAATACGTAATTACTGCGGAGATTAGTTTGTTTGCAGCGGTAAAAATTTTTAAAACCCTTACACTATATAGACAACCGAACTTGATAAACGGTTTTATGTTTTTCAAATTTTTTTTGAAAACTCCATTTTAGGAACTGTTGGGAAATAAGTTGAAGAAATTAGACAAGTATAAATGTTCAAGTTATTTTCTGACAGTTCCTTAATGCTTGCGAGTATATTTTCTGACAGTTCCTAAGTTAAACAATTAGAGAGCCTGTTTAAAATCTGAGATATGCGGATTTTAAACAGGCTCTAAGTTTTCTTGTCATTTATTGAACAGATTTTTCTTCACCCAATTGGTGCAGAAAATTAAGAACTGTTGGGAAATAAGTTGAAGAAATTAGACAAGTATAAATGTCCAAGTTATTTTCTGACAGTTCCTTACTGTCTATAATCTTTAATTATATCAATAATAATATCATAAAGTTTTCTCACCTCATAATTTCCGATAATCGGCTCTGTATGAGAATTTCCGATACCCGAATCGTCCGTCAGGAAAACATAATCTCCGCCCGTGGTAATCGATAAAGCACGTCCGAAAAGCTCCGTATCTCTGTCACTGTCGGAAGCGACAATCGGAATAATGCGAATACCTTTCTTTGCCGCTTCCTCAACAGCCTTGACAATAGTATCTTCCGTACCCGAGTGAGGAGGTGCGTCGAAAATCAAAAACGCAAGCTTCACCGAATCATCTTTCCAGCCGCCGTCGAATACGGTTTCTTTCAGAATCTCCGCAACCGCCTCGGGATAATCTCCGCCGCCTTCTGCTTCTTCGTTGTTCAGCGTTTTTTGAAGTGCCTTTATATCCGTTGTAAAATCACTGCACTTTGTGACATATTCGTCGCCCTTGTCACGGTAAAAATTAACGGAATACCTTGTATTCTCCGTGCCGACAGCCTTAGTAATTGCAGTGAACTCACTCTGCAAAAACAGCATCTCATCACCCATTGAGCCTGTTGAATCGACTATGAACATAATGTCGGTGTTCTTGTAAAGCTCGCCCTTACCGTCAAAAGTAACTTCAAGGTCGCTGCTGTCCGTGTTTTTTGCACTCTGTTCATTATCCTTGCTGTCATTAAGCTTGTAGCTCTGCTTTTTTCCGCCGCTCTCAACCTCAACCGAAACAGCCGGGGTTTTCATCTGATTAAACAAATATGCAGTACCCTCTTTATTTGTGACTGCACTCCACAAAGCATTTCCGTCACCATCAAGAAGTACAACTCGAGCATTCACAACCGCCGAACCGTCCTTATCCTTTACTGTGACAGCCGTGCGGTTATTCGGATAAATTCCAAAGCTCGGAAAGCTAATCGTTCCCGAATTTACAAGATTGGAGAAGAAGCCCCAGTTATCGTTGTCGTTCCAATCGCCTGCCGTCAGCTGACCTGCTTCGGGAAGGTCAATCTCGGATTTGGCGGTATCATCGGTAGCTTTTTTGGAAGTGCCTCTGGCAGCCGCAGTATCTCCCATAGTGTCCGCTGCCGCAGTTGCAGTTGCACCGTCGGCAGCAGCCTCATAGGAAAAATCGTTAAAAGCAACGTCCTCTCCTCCGTAATCCTCGGCAACGGTTTCGCCGAACTCAGCACCTTTAGTGTCTGCCGTAATGCCGTTGGTTTCGGCCTCTGTTCTCGCAGAATCAAAATTGGCACTTGTTGCAATATTTTGACCGCACCCTGCCGCACTCACCGTCATTGCAAGAATCATCAACGCACACAAAATTCTCTTTTTCATAATAAAAAATCCTCCTTTTTAACACGTGAAGACATTTTTAACACGTGAAGACATTTTTAACACGTGAAGACATTTTTAACACGTGAAGACAGTCCTCTGTAGCCTTACTTCACGAACCCGACCGATAGTTGATTTTAGTCGGAAGTTTTTGACCAACTTTTTGGATAGCAATAGTATTTTTAACACGTGAAGACAGTCCTCTGTAGCCTTACTTCACGAACCCGACCGATAGTTAATTTTAGTCGGGAGTTTTTTTAACACGTGAAGACAGTCCT
>CACWTQ010000042.1:26531-40589 GCA_902763835.1 uncultured Ruminococcus sp.
CGGGAGTTTTTTTAACACGTGAAGACAGTCCTCTGTAGCCTTACTTCACGAACCCGACCGATAGTTGATTTTAGTCGGGAGTTTTTGACCAACTTTTTGGATAGCAATAGTAATTGTACTAATAATTAGTAAATTTAAAATCTGTTTTTCCTCACTTTTTAAAAAAAATTTCTGCCTGTACGGTTGAAATCAAAAAATAAGGAACTGTTTGGAAATAAGTTGAACAAATTAGACAAGTATAAATGTTCAAGTTATTTTCTGACAGTTCCTAATGCAGTAAAAGTTTGACTTAAAAAACGCTGCACCTTCTCCCCTCTCCTGTGGACGTTGTCCTCCGCAAAAATGTTGCTATGAAAATTAATTTTCATAGTGATATTTTTGTAATATACATCATTGAAAAAAATCGAATAACAGTGTATAATATAATTACTAGGAGGGATTTCTTGAAACAGCTTAAAAAATATTGTCTTCCAAACAAAATTAAACTTTTCATTAAATACGTACTCGGATACATCTCCTGTTATGTACTTATGTACGTTCTCTTGTCAAGCCTGAATGTAGTAAGCAGCGATACAAAATTATTCAATACACAGTTCTTGTTATTACTTTGTGTGGTTCTTTTATTCTTGCTTCTGATTTATTACCGCTATGTAATCAAACCCCGAAAAAACTTTGATAAAAGAATGAAATACTTCAAGAAAAATAATATGTACGAACGTGTAATAAACGATTTCAAAAACGGTACGCAAATGTACAACAACAATCTGATAGTCGGAAAAGACTGTCTGATTGGCAAAGATCACGGATTGATAATATTCTACAACGAAATCGAAAGCATTAACAGATATCTCAGCCACAGCAACAGCGAAAAATGCTATATACAAATCACCGCCGACGGCAAAAAATACAATCTATGCGAAATCACCAAAAACATCGGCGAATGGAAAAAACTCACAACCCATCTAAACCTCAAAAACAACTGTATACATATTTTTTAACACTTTTTTCGCACGTGAAGATAGTCATCTATAATTTAACTTCACGTACCCGACCAACAAAAACAGCAAATCAATAACTTATTACACAATTATACTGTATTTCTTATATTTAACAAGAACTATCAAAAAAATCAAACGGCAGAAATTTATACGTTACAATAAATTTCTGCCGTTCTTTTGGTGTGTTTTATGGATTTAGGAACTGTTAGGAAATAAGTTGAACAATTTAGACGCAGGATAATTTGTTCTGTGTTAGGCACAACACCGCAGGAATACTGACGTATTTCAAGGTGTTGGTGTTGTAACGACACACAGGGCAAATTAGACAAGTATAAATGTTCAAGTTATTTTCTGACAGTTCCTTATTATAGTTTTCCTGTAAACTTATCAATCAGCAAACATAGGAGTTGAAAGATAACGCTCACCTGTATCCGGAAGAAGTGCAACAATAATCTTACCCTTGTTCTCAGGACGTTTAGCAAGCTCCGTTGCTGCTGCAACTGCCGCACCCGAAGAAATACCTACAAGCAAACCCTCTTTTCTTGCAAGAGTTTTACCTGTTGCAAATGCAGTTTCGTTCTCAACGGTGATAATCTCATCGTAAACCTCAGTGTTGAGTGTGTCCGGAACAAAGCCTGCACCGATACCCTGAATCTTATGCGGTCCGGGTGTACCCTTTGAAAGAACCGGAGATGTCGCAGGCTCAACAGCAACAATCTTTACCTTGGGATTCTGTGACTTCAAATACTCGCCGACACCTGTAATAGTACCGCCTGTGCCTACACCTGCAACGAAAATGTCAACCTTGCCCTCTGTATCTTCCCAAATCTCGGGGCCTGTTGCAGCCTTATGAGTAGCAGGGTTTGCAGCATTTGTGAACTGGCTCGGAATAAAGCTGTTCGGAGTTTCCTCGGCAAGCTCGTTAGCCTTTGCAATTGCACCTTTCATACCCTTTGAACCGTCTGTCAAAACAAGCTGTGCACCGTAAGCTTTCAAAAGATTTCTGCGTTCAATACTCATCGTTTCGGGCATCGTAAGGATAACTTTGTAACCTCTTGCCGCCGCAACAGCTGCAAGTCCGATACCTGTATTACCGCTTGTAGGCTCGATAATAACAGAACCCTCTTTAAGCAAACCTTTCTGCTCCGCATCGTCAATCATAGCCTTAGCTATTCTGTCCTTAACGCTGCCTGCCGGATTAAAATACTCAACTTTACCGAGTATTGTTGCCTCAAGCTTATTATCTTTTTCATAGTTAGTGAGTTCAACAAGCGGAGTACCGCCAACCAAATCCAAAACGCTCTTATATGCTTTCATTGTAAAATCTCCTTAAAAATTAATATAATAACTGCACATAATCAAACTGATGTTTGATTATATTGCCAGTAAAACACGTTCTATCATACATCAGTTTTACTGAAACGCAACATCGTCTATGCTTAAAAATAAGCTCTTCTCTCTGAACGTTCATAATAAATTACCTCGCTTAGCCAATATTCGTATTGCCTATCGATTTCATAGGTTTATTATAACACCTCATTACAAATCTGTCAACAGTTTTTTTAAAAATTTTATAAAAAATAAATTTGAATTCCTATATTACAAAGCTATGCACAAGAGGCAAATTATATTACAACCATAAATGAGCAAAAATTACAAATTGCATAAAAATTCATTTTATGAAACCCCTCCGTCAGTCTTACGGCTTCCACCTCCCCTGAAAGTGGAGATGTTCGCATGACAGAGGGGTCAATATAAAAAATGTTTTATTAATTATAACGAATTATTTGAAATTTGCTCAACTATAGATTACAAAATAAATCCGAAAAATTGCTGTTTTTCAAATTACGGTTTTACAAAAACCGCCTATCGTGTTAAAAGAAACATAAAAATACAAAATTAGCCATAATTTTTGAAGATATTGACAAAACCATAGTTTTATGGTATACTTATTAAATCAATATCATCAATCTTATGCAACAGGTTTCTGACAACCGAATGAAGTTACCCGATATCCACCGCTTTCCACTAAATCAACTGACTGCGTGTTGTCTTCACTCTTTACTTTGTACAGCAGAGAAAATATATCTAAATAATCATATCTTTAAATTAATATTATTGTACCAACAGGAGTGTGACCGAATGAAAAAAAAAGTGATTCAAAAACTGCATAAAAATAAAGTAATCAAAGAGGGCTTAACATTCGCAAATGCCATGAGCAAACGGAATCTCGCCATGAATGCTGCAAGCATTGCATTTTACCTTTTCATATCGCTCATACCGATGTTCGTGCTGATATGCTCCGAGCTGCCGTTCACGGGAATAAGCAAATACGAACTAACCAAAGCAATTACCGACATCACCCCCGAATCAATCGGAGGTTTGATTTCGACAATGATTTCTCAGGCATATTCCGTTAGGATAGGAGTATTTTCTGTATCAATTATTATATTGCTGTGGTCGTCTTCAAAAGGAATGCTTGCGTTAATCCGCTCTCTCGATGCGGTTTATGAAGAAAAAGACAGCCGAAGTTATTTTGCAATGGTATGTTTTTCGATATTTTACACAATGTGTCTGCTTTTCGGAATAAGTCTTTTATTGGTTTTATACACAAAAGGACGTTCGGCGGAGGAGCTTATACGTTCGACGATACACAACGAATCCATATTTGAAAAGCTTGAAAAACACGGCAAAGATGTAAACATCATAGCAATTCTGACATTACTTTTCACCACGGTATATAAAATTGCACCTGCAGGCAAGAGAAAATTCATCTATCAAATTCCTGGAGGGATATTTTCAGCATTAGCAATCGCAATATTTTCGGTGTACTTTGCAACGTACAGCAGCGGTTCAAATATTTACAATTTATTTTACGGAAGTTTGACAAGCGTTACTATATTTTTGATGTGGATATATTCCTGTATAAATATATTTCTTATAGGTGGGGTTATTAATTCCCACTATCAATATAAAATAGAAGCTACCGTTATTAAAATTAAGGATAAGCATTTTAAACATAAAACTAAACGTAGGAATAAACGAAATAAACGTAAAAATAAAAAGCAATAACATTCGAGGATTAAACTTGAATGTTATTGCTTTTATTGTTAAAGATTTTTCACTTGCTCAAGATAAGCTCTTTCAATATTAAGTCCTTGAATATATCTTTCAAACACACCAATTTCGGAAAGCATACTTTGATTAAATTTAACCAAGCTTACACGGGTTGCTTCTTTTAGACTTTTTCTTAAAGTTTTTTCATTTGAAAGATACATACCAAGTTCTACACTAAAATCTTTTAAAACATCTTTAAACATTTTTCCGCTCTTAATATCGGTATTTTTCAATTCAACAAGTTTTTTTTCGATTTAAAAACATCTTATCAAGAATTTTATCAACCTTATCGGAAAAAATACTTCTTACATTCACATCGAAATTAGAATCATATATATACTTAGAACTTTTAATAAATGCAATCTTAACAAATTTCTGAGAAAGCTTGTTATAATAATCAATCGCATTCTTAAAATCCGAATTAACATTCATAACTTCTTTGTTTACAAGAGTATCAAAATCTTGATTAAGTTCCTTAACATAATTGTCGATTGTACGATTTTTTCTGAAAATAATAAATTTTAATTTATCAATTTTGTTATACTCCTCTTTCAACCAAACTTTTTCTCTCTCAACCATATCTTTCTTAGCTTTATCGGGAACTTTATACTTAAACGTAGTCCACAAATTACTGATAATGCTTGTAAATATTTTTTCCTTTCCGAAAGTCGGAATTGCATCTTTCCGCCCAATAAGCGTTTTGGAAACACTGTTTATAAAAATGATATTTCCGGCACTAACCTTTGTTCTCTTTAGAAGCTCATGCTTCATAATAATTGCCGGTTCGTAATCTTCGCTTCTGCAATTAGTAATTGCTACAACAATATTACATTTTTCGGCAATTAATTCTTGTATCATTTTAACTTCAAAATCTTGAACTCTGTCTGATGAAGCATTGATACAAAAAATAATTGTATTAAACCACTCGCTTATGTCCTTGCTGTCATGCAATTTAATTTGTTCCTTGATTAAGCTTTCCCAGTTGTTATTCTTATTTGTCTCCAATCCCCATGTATCATAAATATCAATAATAAAATTATCATCATATTGAAAATGATGACAATAGACACCTTTTTTAGTAACGGCTGCACCCGTACCTGTTTTTTCAACTTCTCTGTCAAAAATATAGTTAAGAAGCGAGCTTTTTCCCACACCTGATTGACCTATAACAAGGACAGCGGTTTTTAGCACCTCATTACTGTTTTGCATATCAATCACCCGATTATTTTTTTGCTATGTTCATTGCGTTTTCGGCAATATCTGCAACATTAAACTCCGACTTATTTTGCTCAACATAAGATAAAGCTTGTTTCAATCTTTCTATTGTGAAGAAATCGGCAAATGGCAAATTCTTTGCACCGTTATTTTTAATGCAGGCTCTCAAATATTGTTCGCAGACAAGCGTAATTGACGCCCCCAATGTTGCCGTTACAACAGCCGCAACACTTACATTCACCATAGCTTTAACAAAGTTTCCGATAAAAGGAATAACCGAAACCAACTGAGAAGCAAGAGTTTTTCCTAAATATGAAACTCCCGTAGTGCCAACTACTTGACCGATAATTTTTTCTGCGTCAGCCTTAATGCCATAATCTTTAATAATGGACATTGCCATTTTAACCTGTAATCCCATTAACGGAACGGAATCCGAAAAAGGCACATTCATTACAGCTCCTGCCAAAACCGTTCCTGCCGCCAAAGCACTGTACTTTGTAACTATATTTTTCAAAATATAGTTTCTTCTTACAGTCAAGCTCGACTTCAATGCAGGGAGGAAACCCTCCTTTAACGACTCAGGAAGAGTTTGAAGTGCCCAATTAACCATTTTATCCTTTTCAATGTATTGTTCCTTCAAACCTGCTTCCTTTAAATCTCTGGCAAATTGCTTATTGGTGGAATAAGAAAAAACATTAATACCCGGAATGTTTCTGCGAACTTCTGCTTTCAAATCAGCCAACTCGTCTTCCGCAAGTTTGTCAACTTTTGTAATTACAATCATTGCAGGAACGCTCTCATCTCTGATTTGTTTTATTAATTTTCTGTCGAAATCAAGAAAACGCTTACTTCCGCCATTAACGCAATACCACACCTCATGGATATGATTTTCAAAATTATTGGCGGTACTGTTTTTCTTATCTTTTATGAACTTAATAATCTCATCTACAGCCACATTCTCGCTGCCAAGCTCATATCCCTCTGTATCATAAAGATTAATAGTTTCACCGGAATACTTATGTATACCTCTCGTAGTTGCTCTGGCAGAATCGCCAACCTCTGCAACTTTCTCTCCAAAAATATCGTTGATTAAGCTGCTTTTACCCGAACCGGTAACACCACAAAGCATAATGTTAGGATTTTCAACTTCTTTCCGAATCTCTTCATAATACTTCTCATAATCAAAATTTTCATAATCAATATTAGCCATATATTTCTCCTAAAAATCAATTAAATACTTTAATAAAAATAAAAGGTGAAATTTCACAATCAGTGTGTTAATTATAACAAATTTCGACAATAAAATCAATAAATTTTAAACTAAACATTATTTTCTCTGTTTTCCACAACAATAATTCGTTTTTTTGTATATTATAACAATACTAAGATATAAAATAAAAAGCAATAACATTCGAGGATTAAACTTGAATGTTACTGCTTTTATTTGTTCAAGCAACACATCTTCTTCGCTCAATTCAATTTCTCCGTTTTTCTTTATTATAGAAACGTTTGATTTCCTGCTTTACAAACGTTTCTATATAATAAAGAAAAAAGAACAAATAATAATACAGAAGCTCTCCCAAAGGTAACATTCTTCTTTATTATTTCTTCTTTATTCTTTAATCATTTAAACCCTCGACACATAGTGACGAGGGTTTTTCTGGTGGGAGAGGGTGGATTCGAACCACCGAAGCCGAAACAACAGATTTACAGTCTGCCCCATTTGACCGCTCTGGAACTCTCCCATTCTAAACGATAAGCAAAAAGCCTATCTATGTCAACTGCAAATAAATCTTTGCAGAATAAAGAGCTGGTGGACGGACTCGAACCCCCGACCTGCTGATTACAAATCAGCTGCTCTACCAACTGAGCTACACCAGCATATTAAGATAACATCTGTTTCCTTAACAGTGCTTAATTATTATATCACACATTCAAACCTTTGTCAAGACTTTTTTGAAATTTTCTAAAACTTTTTTCAAGCCTTATCCAACATCAAATTCAAAGCCGACTGTTTTTCAGTACTTTATAATAATAACACATAAAACGAGTTTTGTCAAGAGAAATTTTAAAATTTTTTCAAATTTCCTAAAATTTTTCCAAATTTCCAAACAGTCGCCCCTCTCTCCCGTGGGTGTTGCCCGCCGCATAAAAAAGGTTCGACCCACAGCAACACACCGTGAGCCGTTAAGAGCCTGTTTAAAATCTGAGATATGCGGATTTTTGATCATAATTTTTCTGATAACAAGGAAAAAGGAAGCAGGCATACTGTCTTGTGTCAAGTTATTTTCTGACAGTTCCTTAGCAGGAAAATTTGCCAAAAAGACGTGTATCGCTAAGATTTTAAACAGGCTCTTATATCGTATAATCATATTTTTGAGATGTCAAGTAATTCTCAGCCCTATGGGCTGACGGCAATTCATCCCCGACCTATAGAGGTCGGAGTCTTCTTGCCGAGGATAAGATAAATCCACTTTCGGTCGGGTTCGTAAATTCAGATCAAAAACAAACTGTCTTCACGTGTTTTCTGCGGGCATTGCCCGCCCGACATTATTTCTTAAATCCGTCTTTTAGTGATACGCTTCTGTTGAAAACAAGATTCCCCTCTTTCGAGTCCTTGTTGTCAACACAGAAATATCCCAATCTCATAAACTGGAAACTCTTTGGAGCTTTCACGGAAACCATTGATTTCTCAACCTTGCAGTCTTTCTTCACAACAAGCGATTTTGGATTAATATAATCAAGAAAGTTCTTATCTCCCACATCGGGTTCGGGGTCGGTGAAAAGATTATCGTAGAGTCTTACCTCTGCATTTTCGCAGTTGTTCGCATCTACCCAGTGAATTGTACCCTTTATCTTTCTGCCGTCGGGTGCATTTCCGCCTCTTGATTCAGGGTCGTACTCCGCATACACCTCTACAAGCTCGCCGTTTTCGTCACGCTTTGCACCTGTGCATTTTATGATGTAAGTAGTCTTCAAGCGAACCTCATTGCCGGGGTACAGTCTGAAATACTTCTTAATTGGCTCGTCCATATAGTCCTCTTTTTCGATGTAGCATTCTCTCGAAAAAGTAATTTTGCGTGTGCCGTCCTCGGGACGGTTGGGATTGTTCTCGATTTCAAACTCCTCCGATTTGCCCTCGGGATAATTCGTGATGATAAGTTTCACGGGATTGATAACCGCCATTGTACGTTCTGCCGTTTCGTTTAAATCCTCACGAAGACAATGCTCCAAAAATCCATAGTCAACGGTTGAATTGGATTTCGACACACCTATTCTCTCACAGAAATTTCTGATAGACTTAGGTGTATAGCCACGTCTGCGAAGTCCGCAGAGAGTAGGCATTCTCGGGTCGTCCCAGCCCTCGACTATACCGTCTTCGACAAGCTGACGAAGTTTTCTTTTGCTCATAACTGTGTTGTTGATACCCAGTCTTGCAAACTCAATCTGACGAGGTTTAGACGGAAGAGTTACGTTATCGATAACCCAGTCATAAAGCGGTCTGTGTGCTTCAAATTCAAGTGTACAAAGGCTGTGCGTAATACCCTCGATTGCGTCTTCAATCGGGTGAGCAAAATCATACATCGGGTATATACACCATGTATCGCCTGTGCGGTGGTGAGTGATTCTATTTATTCTGTAAAGCACGGGATCACGCATATTGAAGTTACCTGAAGTCAAGTCGATTTTTGCACGGAGAGTCATTTTGCCGTCCTCGAACTCGCCTGCTTTCATACGTCTGAAAAGGTCAAGGCTTTCCTCCGTCTGTCTGTCACGGAACGGACTTTTTGCCGGAGTTGAAAGGTCGCCCCTGTACTCTCTCATCTGCTCGGGAGTAAGCTCACAGACGTAAGCCAGACCTTTCTTTATAAGCTCCTCCGCACACTCGTACATCTTATCAAAATACTGAGATGCAAAATAAAAGCGGTCGTCCCAAGTAAATCCGAGCCACTGTATATCCTCTTTGATAGCGTCAACGTATTCCTCGTCCTCTTTGGTGGGGTTTGTATCGTCCATTCGCAGATTGCACATACCGCCGTACTTTTCGGCAGTACCAAAATCTATACAGATAGCCTTTGCATGACCGATATGCAAATATCCGTTAGGTTCGGGAGGGAAACGTGTATGGACGGTTTTACCCTCGTACTGTCCGCCCTCTGCGATATCCTCATCTATAAAATCGTGAATAAAATTAGCATTGCTAATCTTTTCTTCATTTTCTTTTTTTATTTCATCTGCCATTTTAGCATTACCTCCTTTTTTTCGCATATGAAGATAGTTTTATGTAGATTAGGAACTGTTGGGAAATAAGTTGAACAGTTTAGACAAGTATAAATGTTCAAGTTATTTTCTGACAGTTCCTAAGACGAAAGCTTCTCGCCGTAATGCTCAATTGTCTTTTGAACGTGAGTTCTGAAATCATTTTCGGAAATAAAATCTAAATTCCACAAGCGTAACCCACCTCCAGACCTTTGTATATTTCCTTTGCGATATCATACGCAAGGTTTACGGGAACAGCATTTCCGACCTGCCTGTACTGACTTGCGACACTTCCGCAAAACTGCCAATCATCGGGAAATGATTGAATACGAGCATTTTCACGAATATTAAACGGACGTGATTCCAAAGGGTGACATCTTTCCGTTTGCTTTTGGGTCGGCGAGGTCAGCACGGCAAGAGAGGGTTCGTCCATACTCATACGTCTTAAAATACCTGTTCTTCCGCCCTCCATATTCCAGCAGCTTTTCATATATTCCTTTGCGATATCCTCGGGAATATCTCTCCAGTAACCTCCCGGCGGAACAAGGTCAAATATTTTTCTTTTATAATTTGAATAACTTGCCCCAACGCTCTCGGGAACATTCTGCAAAACGTCACGCAAAACAGGCTTATACTTATGCGGTTTAGGAAAAGTAATGCTTATTTTATCTATTAAATCCTTACGAATACCTATTGTAATAAGACGTTCCCTTTTCTGAGCATTTCCGTAATCCCAAGCATTGAGAATTTTTTTCTGAATTACATATCCGCAGTCCTCAAAAACATTAATCATAGTCTGATACGTTTTGCCGTTATCGTGTGTAAGCAAACCTCTGACGTTGTGAACTACCCATTGTCTAAAGCCAATGGGCTTCCTGCTTCATCGTCCTCGCAACCTACTAACTCCACAGGCGTAAATTCGGGCTGAACCGTCCCTATACGATTATTATATCATAAAGCTACGCTTTATGCAACCTTAACCCACCGTCTAAAGCCGGTGGGATTGCGGTTGCCATTTTTTCAAAAAGGAATGTCTTAGGCTGAAGCTTCTGTAAAAAAACAGCGTAATGATAAAAGAGCGTTCCTCTTGCGTCTTCCAGACCCAAACGCTTTCCGGCATATGAAAAAGCCTGACACGGAGCACCGCCCGAAAGTAAATCCAGCATTCTTTTTTTCAGATTGAACAAAGCTGTCAAATCCTGTACAGAAACATTTACTATATCGTCATTAATAACATTCCAGTTCGGGCGGTTAAGCTTTAATGTATCGGCTGCATTTTTATCTATTTAGATAAGTGCCAATGTATTAAAGCCTGCTTTTTCAACACCTAAAGCCAGTCCGCCCGCACCTGCAAAAAGTTCTATTGCAGAAAATTTTATTTTTGTTGTTGACTTATTTTCTTTCACAGAAACTTCTCCAGTCCCTTTTCCATTCTAGCAAGAGATTCCTCTCTGCCGAGAATATCCAAAATCTCAATAGCACCGCCCGGAGTGACAGTCTTTCCTGAAACGGAAATTCTCGCCGGCCACATAACAGTGCCGTTTTTAACACCGAGCTTAACCGCAAGATTAATCAATGCGTCGTGAATAGTATCGTGATTCCACACCTCTAAAGCGGAAAGCTCATCGTAAACCGCCTTAAGCATAACGGGAGCATTTTCGAGATTCGTCTTGCTCTTTTTGTTTACGAATAAATCCTTTGTATACTCGGGCTGTTCATCAAAGAAATCAAGAACTGTCGGAATCTGAGTAAGCTTTGTGGTTCTCTGCTGTAGAATGCCTGCAAGCTTTACCGTGTCGAGAGGTTTGTCGCCGATAGCTTCGAGAATGTAAGGTCTTGCGATTTCCTCGAACTGCTCTACCGTCATATTTTTGATATACTCGCCGTTGAACCACTCCAATTTATCGTAATCGAAAACGGCAGGCGATTTACTTATACCGTCAATGCTGAAAGCCTTTTCAAGCTCTGCAAGTGTGAAAACCTCTTGATTATCCTTTGGACACCAACCGAGCAACGCAATATAATTAATGATAGCCTCGGGAAGATAACCCTCCTTAATCAAATCCTCAAAGCCTGTTGAGCCGTGACGTTTTGAAAGCTTTGAAATATTGCCGTCTTCGTCCTTGCCCATAATAAGCGGAAGATGCACGTAAGTCGGAATCTCCCAGCCGAAAGCTTCATAAAGCAGATTATATTTCGGGGTTGAAGAAAGGTACTCATTGCCACGCACAACGTGAGTAATTCCCATAGTATGGTCATCGATAACGTTAGCGAAGTTATAAGTCGGATAACCGTCCGTCTTAATGAGAATCTGGTCTTGAAGCTCGCTGTTTGGGGCGGTGATTTCGCCGAACACAGCGTCTGTAAAGGTAGTTTCGCCGTCAATGGGCATTTTCTGTCTGATAACATACGGCACGCCCTCGGCAAGCAGACGGTCAATCTCCTCCTGCGGCAAATCACGGCAATGACGGTCATAGCCGCCGTTAGCGAACTCTTCCGTTTCTCTCAAAGCGTCAAGTCTTTCCTTTGAGCAGAAGCAGCGGTAGGCTTTGCCGCCGTCTATAAGCTTTTCGGCGAAAGGTCTGTACATATCCTTGCGTTCACTCTGAACATACGGACCAAAATCGCCGCCGACATCGGGGCCCTCATCGTGGTTAAGCCCTGCGGTTTTTAATGTATTGTAAATGACATCGACAGCACCCTCAACGTAACGTTCTTGGTCAGTGTCCTCTATTCTCAAAATGAACACACCGTTTTGAGATTTAGCGATAAGGTACTCATACAAAGCGGTTCTGAGGTTGCCGACGTGCATAAATCCTGTCGGACTTGGGGCATAGCGTGTTCTTACTTTATTTGTCATAAACTTAATTCTCCTTTTTTTACACGTTTTTTACACGTGAAGACAGTCTTTCGTGACCTTACTTCTTTTACCCGACCGATAATTCGCTATGGTCGGAAATTTCGGATTTTGACTATAAGCTGATTTTTAAACTTAATTTTACAATCATACTTTTATATTATATCACATCAAAAGAAAATTTCCAATAGTTTTTCCGTAAAAACCTTACAAACAACAAATTCCGTTTATCCATAATTCCGCATTCAAATCATCTCTTGTTCCAGCTCCCTGAAATATTTGGTACAAAAAAACTCTGTAATGGTTATTTCCAAACCGTCACAGAGTTTCTTAATTGTTACTACTCCTATATTTTTTGCCTTGCCGTTTACAATATCATTCACAGTTGACTGCGTAACTCCCGACATCGTACAAAGCTTATTCACCGTGATGTTCTTTTCGTCGCAAAGTTCCAGTATTCTCCTTGCAACAGCCTGAGATATATTCATAAATACCCAGTTCCTTTCTTTATATAAATTCTCGGGTATAACTACCCAATATAATTATATTAATTTTTTTTGAAAATATTGTCGGTAAACCGTTGACTTTACTAAAAATTCGTGATATTATATTATTAACGGTTTACCGTTAGAATTTGTTATTGCATTTTATTATATATTCGGAATTATTTTAACCGTAATTTCTTGATATATCAATAAATTACAATAACACATAAAAATTTTTTTTAAGGAGAGGATAACATGCGAAAAGTTTTAGCTGCGGCACTTTGTGCGGCATTGCTGCTCGGAGCAGTTCCGGCTGTGGCAATTTCGGCTAGTGCTGCGGAAACAACAACGCAAACTGCTCAGGCGACTGTTCAGACGGAAGCAAGTGGTGAAACTTTGGAAAGCGGTGGTTTTACCTTTAATATCCATATCTATACAGGTAAGGCAACTATCACCGGATTTAACCAAAGTTTTTATGCGGCTCGTGTTAATACCAATTATAACACTGACCATAAGCTGACTATTCCAGCAGAAGTAGAAACTTCCAGCGGTGAGAAAGTTCCTGTAACTGACATTAATATTTATGACAATGGTTGGAAAGACGGTAAAGAATCCAATACATTTACAACCGTAATTATTCCAAAAACAGTAACAGAAATTTTGAGTGGATTTCAAGGTTCTGAAACTTTGGAATATGTAACTTTTGAAGAAGACTCTAATTTTAGCCAAGCAGAAAATGCTTTTCAAGACTGTAAAAATCTAAAAAGAATTGGAATTGGGAATACTGACAAACTTCCCAATGGATTAAAACATATTGGAAACTCTACTTTCTCTGGTTGCAGTTCATTACAAAGTATTACACTTCCTGATGAATTAAAAGGTATATCATCTCACGCATTTCAAGATTGCACAAGCTTGAAGACTATTTCAATACCTGCAACAGTAGAATACCTCTACGATTCTCCTTTTATGGGTTGTACACAGCTTGAATCTGTAATTTTTGAAACCTATACAAATGGAGAGAATCGTAACCGCCAAATAACCCGGTAAATTTTCAAACGAAAAGATTTATGATATGCTTAATTCTGAGCAATTGAAAGTTCAACGAAGTGCAATAAACTCCAAC
>CACWTQ010000043.1 GCA_902763835.1 uncultured Ruminococcus sp.
TGTGATTTGTTAGATGAAGTAATCAAAAAAGAAGGTGAAGACAAGTTCGCCGAAGGACGCACCGAGGGTATTGCCGAGGGACGTGCAGAGGGTATCGCCGAGGGGCGTGCAGAGGGTATTGCAGAAGGTCGTGCAGAGGGTATCGCCGAGGGGCGTGCCGAGAATTCCAGGGAGATTGCACAAAAGCTTATTCTTTCCGGAATACTCACAGATGAAGTTATTGCGGAATCCTGCAATCTTACTATTGATGAAGTCAGAAAGCTGAAACTTTCGGCTTAACATTATGTTAAGAAAAACGCTGCCACCGTTTTTGGTGACAGCATTTTTCATTTATTTATGGAGAAATGTGTGTTGTTGGCAATTGTTTTAATCCACGCTCGGTATATTACTCGAAGCACAACGATAGAAATTACATTGTCTGCTCTCAAATGTGGATTGTTTCGTGTCAGTTTGAAATACCGACATATCTCCGCCCACCACTTACAGAAGAGAGGGAGTTATCTTAGAAACTGAAAATAACTTGAACATTTATACTCGTCTAAATTGTTCAACTTATTTCCAAACAGTTTCTTAATTAAACATTTTGGTTTTTCTTAATGCTTCTAACCTCAGGTATCTTAACTATCGCTTTGAAAATAATGTAGTTAATAGCTACCGATACGGGCAAATCTATGAACTCCTTTATTCCTCTGATAGATAAAGCCTTTTCAAGAGGCATTCCGTAGAACAATACAAACCACGTAACACCGAGAATTATATTTATAAACAATGTTATAATAACTTCGGCAATAATTATTCTTGGCAGCTTAATCTCTTCCTTGTAAAACGCAACTCCGTAAACAATTCCGAGCAGTATCATACTAATCGTAAAGCCGGGCATATACGCACCGCCTACCGGAGCAAGAATATATCCCACAACGTCATTCAAGCCTCCTGCAATTCCTGCCGCAACCGGACCGTAAAGCATAGCGATAACGGCTATCGGAAACACACTGAAACCTATCTTTATCAGATTAGTTCCTATAATAGCCATACCGTTGTTCTCAAAGCATTTGAGTACAATCGATACTGCCAAAAGCATTGCCGTAACAGACAAATTTACAGGCTTTGTAAGTGCCTTGCTTGACTCGGTGAATTTTGTTCCTGTTTTTTTGAAAAACTGACTCATTTTAAACAACTCCTCTTTTCACAGTCAGTCGTTGCTACACCATAGAAAACGGAGTTGTCGGTACTGAAAAAATCAAACCAAAATATAAAGGCGGTGTACTAAAATCGCACACCGCCCATAAACTCTACATGTGTAACAGCGGGATGCAAACCCCAAACCGCAGATTTCTCTTTCGTTCCGCCGACAACTCCCCGTTCGGCAGACACTTCGTGCCGTTTGGCACACGCTTGGAATTTTACTCTGTTTTTTAATTTTGCAAACGAAGCTATCTCATTTGATAACCACATCTACATTATACAACACACTTCGATAGTTGTCAAGCATATTTTATAAAAAATTATGCGTCGGGATTTGAAGTATAAACCTTTACGTTATCTGCCTTGCTCAAATCAGAACCGCTTATAACAATCCAGATGTCGCCTGCCGCTGCTCTGTCCGAAGTCTGAGAACCGCCGTTGTTGTTTACAATCCAGTTGTAAACATAATAGCTCTGGAATGTCTTTGTGTACCAGCCGTCAGCACCCTTTTTCATTGCATTGCCGGGCCATGCCGGTGTACCGATGTTCTTGCCTTCGTCATCCCAGAAATACAGGCATGGTGTTATCTCGTCAGCAACACTGTCAAGAACCTTTACATGAACGGTTGTGTCAACAAGATTCTCTGACTTAGCAGGTTTGTCATACTTATAGGTATAAACTACCTCAACCCCCTCCTTAGTATACTTACCGGAAGCATTCGACGGAGTTTTTACAAGCTTATACCAGCTGTCTGTAAGGTCGAGGGCAGCTGTAGTGTACTCTGTACCTGCACGAGCCTTTGTTACACGAGCATCTGCAACAGACTTGCCGTTTTCGTCAACGTACTTAACTGTCAAAGAACCAACGCCGCCTGCATAGAGATTGTAGTAATAATTAACCTCTGTAACGCCCTTTGTCATTTTGCCTGTAGCATTATTCGGAACTGCGTCCAAATCATATTCAAGGTTAAGGTCGTTAGCTTTCTGAGTAGTATAAGCCTGACCCTCTGTACCCTTAAGTGTTACTTTCTTAAGAACTTCGTTAGTTGCCTTGTCGATATGATTAACAACTACACGTGCGTTCTCGCTATCGGAAAGACCAACCTTATCATAGCTGTCCTTTGGAACAAGAATCAAAGCGGAAGACGGCTGAACAGAAACCTTGCCCGAAACTGTTTCAATAGCGGAAAGACCTGCTGTCTGGTCATTTGCGATAACAACATACTCCTTGCCCTCTGTACGGATTTCGGGTTCAAGCTTAACGCTCATTCTGAGTACGGAAAGTGCGTCTGCGGAGTCAATCTTAGAATCGCTGTTTACGTTTGCAAGAGCCTCTTGGTCTGCCGTAAACTTGTCAAGATGAACGGAATATCTGAGAATGCTCAAGGAATCCGCTGCCGTTACCTTGCCGTCGCCGTCAACATCACCCATAAGAGTGGAGCTGTTCGGAAGAGTTACCTCTGCAGCATCGTCAAGACTTCCGTTAAAGTAAACAACTGCATCGCTCCACTGATTCTTAGCCGAGCTGAGGTTCGGAATTTTATAACCGATAACACCTTTTGGAGTATCAAGCTTAACTATAGCCTCGTTTGTAGTATTTGTTGCGTCGGAGAAAGCGTCGAAGTTATCTCTGATTTGAAGCATTCCCTTGTAGTAGGAAACGACATCTGCATACTCATAAGCTCTCGACCAATCAAGCATATTGAGGTCAGCTGCGGACTTATAGCTGTTATGGTCACCGAGTTTAGTTCTTGCGAACTCCTCACCTGCAAGTATAAACGGAACACCCTGAGAAGTGAATGTAATAGCACTGCTGAGTTTATTGCTTGCAACAAACTGTTCGTTTCTTTCAAGGTGCTGTTCGGCAGCAGCCGGATAACCGTACTCAGAAGCAACAAATCTGTCCCAGAGGGTCTGATTATCGTGGCAGGAAGCATAAACTACATTCTGAGTGGGAGCAGTAGTTTTCCAGCCCATACCATCTCTCTGACCTATAATACTCTGATAGAGAGTACCCGCACCGCCTGTCGAACCTGAAACATAACCTCTTGATGTCAAATCGTCAAAAGCCTTTCCCTTTATAGCGTCACGGAAAGTATCGTTAAAGAAGCCGATTCTGCTGTCAGCCTGAGATGCAAGAGTTTGCTTGCAAAGCTTAGTCTTATTGCCAGCCCAGTTTGTTTTATCGGTTGTTGTGCTGAGTGTCCAACCCTCGCCGTAGGTGATAATCTTAGAATCAATCTTATCAAGCTCGGAACGGATAAGATTCATAGTATCAAGGTCATGCAGACCCATAAGGTCAAATCTGAATCCGTCAATATGATACTCATTTGCCCAATATGTTACGGACTCAACCATAAACTTCTTGAACATCTCACGCTCGGAAGCAGTATCGTTTCCGCAGCCCGAACCGTTTGACCAAGAGCCGTCCGCATTCTGTCTGTAATAGTAATTGGGGACTGTGAGGTTAAACCACGAATCATCGCTTGCATAAGTATGATTATAAACAACGTCCATAATAACACCGATACCGTTATCGTGGAGAGCCTTAATCATCTGCTTCATCTCGTTAATTCTAACGTTGCCGTCTGTCGGGTCAGAAGAATACGAACCCTCGGGAACGTTATAGTTCTTCGGGTCGTAGCCCCAGTTAAACTGTGAAGAATCTCCTGCTTCGTCAACAGAGCCGAAATCGTACATCGGGTTAATCTGAACGTACTTAATGCCCAAATCCTTAAGATAGTTCATACAGGTTTTAACATCACCTGCATTGTTAAGAGTAGTTTGAAACTCTGTGAAAGCCAAATACTTACCACGGTTAGCCTCGGAAACACCCGATTCAGGGTCATATGAGAAATCCTTGATATGAACCTCCCACACGCTTGCGTCGGTAGATTCGGCAACTCTCTGGAAGTTATCGTTTTCCCAGCCGGCAGGGTTTGTGGAATCAAGGTCAACAACCATTGCACGATCGCCGTTTACACCGGCAGCCTTTGCGTAGATATCGCAAACCTCAACACCGTTGGGGTTATTCTCGTTAAATACCCTGTAGGTGTAATACGTATTCTTAATGTCACCGTCAATGGTAATGCTCCAAACACCGGTAGCCTTATCAAGCTTCATATCGGCTTCGGAAATCTTATCATTGACATTCTTGTCACCGCTCTTGTAAAGGTTAAGGGTAACATTTGTTGAAGACGGAGCCCACACTTTAAAAGTAGTGGACGCAGCCGAATAGGTTGAACCCAAATCCGTTCCGCTGTAGGTGGGATAAGTAGTGAAGTCATTCAAAACGATTGAATCAACGCTGTTCGCTGCACTTGCGTTATCAACCTCGGCAGCACTTGCACCAAAGGCACAAAATGTTGATGTAAGCATAGCTGCCGCAATGATAACAGACATGGTTTTTCTGAATCGCATAGTAACTATTTCCTCCTTTTTGAATATGTGACTATACTTCCGATTAAACTTTACGAGCCTAATCGAAAATTAATCTTTTAGATGTTAGACGACAAATTTAAATTATACTGTTTTTCTTTTTCTTAAAACAAAAGCCGCAATACCGCCTGCCAACACGGCAACACCGCCTGCCGCAAGCCATACTATCAAACTCTTGCCGTAATTCGGATGATAATTGAAAATTACATTGATTTCCTCGGCAGTGTAATTTCCTACAACGTTATCTGCATTATCAACAAGTTCATATCCAAAGAAATCTTTCGGAGCAATATCATAGCTTTTTCCGATTTCTCCTTTATAAACGTCTTTGTCAATAACCGCACCGGAGTAGTCAATGTAAATTACGTTCACCTTGCCCGAACTTACGACCTCTTTGTCATTCTTGTCGGCAATAACACCGTTATTAATCCAGACCTCACCCGAAACAAGAAAACCCTCGTTTCCTGCAAGCGGATCTTGTGCGTTGCCGTTTGCAAAAATAACTCTCACTCCGCTTACACCCTCAAGGTCGGCAGACGGAATAGTATACGACCACCAGCCGTCGCCGTCGTTTTTCATAGCCGCACCCGGCCACTCACCGACAATAGCTTTTGTTTCGCTTGCATTCTGTGTGCCGTTGCCGTAAGCGTAAAGCGTAAGGTTATCCCAGCCGTTGCTGTTGTAATAATGAACCGTAACAGCTTCGTTCTGGATAGGTGTATATTTGTAGACAATTTCCGTGTTGCCCTCTGTGAACTTGCCTGCACCGTTAGTCGGCAAATTCGTCAAATCAAGTGCATAACCCTTTATTGTGGGAATTTCTGCGGTATAATAGCGGTCGCCCGTTCTGCCTGTTTGAGTTATAGCGTCGGTAAGCTCCTTGCCTGTTTCGCTGTCTACAAATTTTATGGTTGCAGTACCGAACGTGCCTGTATATTTAGTATAGTTAAGAGTTACCTCCGTACCCTCGGCGGTGTACTTTCCCGTAACACTTCCCTCGGAATTTTTATAGGTATATTCCATTGACAATGAATCATCTGCTTTAACGGAATATTTATTTCCGATAGTACCTGAGATAACCTGTTTCTTGATTACGTTTCCCGAATCAATGTCAACATGTTTAACCGTTACAGTACCCTTATCAGACTTAAGCTTTGCAGAATCGAAACTCTCCTTGTCAACGAGCATAAGTGCCGTGCCTGACTTAACTACAGCCTTGTTTCCGTTTACAACCGAAAGACCGCCAAGACCTGCACTGTCACCGTTCACAACGACAACCCAGTCATTTGCAAGACCCTCGGGAAGCTCAACTTCAACGTTTTCGCCCGTGGCATTGAACATCACAGCAGCCTGTTTCCATTGATTTTCGTCTTTCAAATCGTTCTTCAAGGTATATGCAATCACACCCTTAGGAAGATTTTCAATGAACTTGATATTCTTCACGGAAGTTTCCGTAGGGTCGGTAAAAGGTGCAAAATTCTTTCTAATTTCAATAAGACCTGCATAGTATTGTACTAAGTCGCTGTAATCGTTTCGTCTGTCCCAATCGAGCTGATTGATTTTCGAAGAAGACCTGTAAGAATTTTCGTCACCACGTTTTGTTCTTGCAAACTCCTCGCCTGCCTGAAAGAAGCTGATGCCCTGTGATGTAAGAGTAATCGCCGCCGCAAGCTTATTCATAGAAACAAGCTTTTCATCTCTGACCTTGTAATCGTCGATAGAGCCGCTTGTCGCAACAAGCTTATCCCACAAGGTATAGTTATCGTGACAGGAATTGTACGTTACTGTCTGTGTGGGGAAGTTCGCCCAATTTCCGACCTCTGCCGTAATTCCCGACTTAACGCTTGCCTGACCCTGACCGCCCTGAATATAGCCGCCCTCGGACGCATTGAAATTACTTCCCTTGATGCCGTCACGAATACCGTCATTGAAAGCACCTATTCTGTCGGAAAGCTTTTTCATATTCTGCTGAGTAGCCATAACAGTGCCGGGTTCTGCATTAGTGCCAAGCGACCAGCCCTCACCGTACATCAAAATCTTTTCGCCGCCCTCAAGTTCATCGAGAGCCGCACGGATAGCGTTCATCGTTTCAACGTCGTGAAGACCCATAAGGTCGAATCTGAAACCGTCGATATGGTACTCCTTTGCCCAATAAACCACGGAATCAACCATATACTTTCTGAACATTAAATGCTCCGAAGCCGTATCGTTTCCGCAGCCCGAGCCGTTCGACCAAGTGCCGCTGTCAGTAAATCTGTAGTAATAATCGGGAACTGTGATATTAAACCACGATTTCGCACCGTCATAAGTATGGTTAAAAACAACGTCCATAACTACGCCCATATTGTTATTATGAATAGCCTGAACCATTTGCTTAACCTCGTTAATTCTGACGTTTCCGTCATAAGGGTTGCTTGAATAAGAACCCTCGGGAACATTGTAATTCTTCGGGTCGTAACCCCAGTTGAACTGGTCTTCTTTTGAAGCTTCGTCAACCGAACCGAAATCGAAGATAGGAAGAAGCTGAACATAATTAACCCCCAGCTCCTTAAGATAAGCAACACCTGTAGTAGATGTGCCGCTTGCGTTGACCGTAGTATTATTTTCCGTAAAGGCAAGATATTTACCACGATTTTTAGCACTGATACCCGAAGCAGGGTCATTTGAGAAATCCTTGACATTAACCTCCCAAACGATAGCCTCCGACTGATTGTCAACGGAAACATGCTTATCCTTATCCCAGTCGATCGGATTTGTTGAAGCAAGGTCAACAATCATACCTCTGTTGCCGTTCACACCGGCAGCCTTTGCATAGATATCAACTGTTTCCTTACCCTTTTTACCTGTATAAACATTATAAGTATAATACTTATTTAAAAGGTCACCCGTAACGGTTGCAGACCAAACTCCTGTTTTGCTGTCATACGTCATTTCGTTGGCGAAAATATACTTGCTGTCCTCTTCCTCGTCACTGCCTGTCGCATAAATCAAAACCTGAACTCGCTCAGCCGTAGGTGACCAAACCTTAAAGGTAGTAGCACCTTTAGTATAAGTTGCACCAAGGTCGTCGCCGTTGTATGCCAATTTATCCAATTCTGCCACTGAACTCACTGAATTTTCCTCCGATGCTTTTTCCTCCTTGTCAGTATCGCTGTCGGAGATTTCGTCTGTATCGGCATTGCCCTCTTCACCGTCAAGATTTTCACCGTACAAATAGCCGTCGTCACCGTAGAAGTCATCGTAATACTCCTCGGCAAAAGCCTGCGTACCACAAAGCGGAGTTATCATAATAACAGCGGCAACCGCACAGCATAAAAATTTCTTTACTTTTTCTTTATCCACTTTATTTCCTCCTAGTCATATAACCCCAAAGAAAACGTATACCGAAAGTCAATAATAAAAAGCACCGAAACGAATAACAAACTTTATGCAAGCTGCCGATATCATACCTCTTATTTTAACATTTTTCCGGCACATTTTCAATTCAAAACCTCAATTTATTTGTTATGAATTGTTCACAAATTTTTCTAAGATTTTTTAAACAATATGCTGTTTATGGTTATAAAGCCGAAAATTTTGCAAAATTTCTCTCTTAATTTACAATTCAGAAATATAATAAATTGAGGTAAAACAATAATTAAATATCAATAAGTTTTTGTATACAATTCTTGCAAACATATTTTTTTCCGAACTCAATCAGGTCGTCCTGATTTGAACAAAAAACGCAATATGGGATATATCTCTGGAGAATGATACGCTCCTCGTCCGTATACAATTCAAGCACATCATCGGGGTTAAGGTCAAACTTACGTCTGAGCTTAACGGGAATAAGAATTCTTCCGAGCTTATCTATAGTACACAAATCTCCTGATTTTTTCATAACTTTTCTCTCCTTAAAAATAGTCACTTGGCGGTGCATACCTGTTGCAGGTGTTACCTCTTCCAATTACTAGAATATTCTTTTTATAATATCATACATCATTAAAATTCAAAAGTCAACCTTTTTTACAAAAAAATGGTAATTTTGGGAGTGAATATGTTTAACTACATCTGGTGTTTTATAATAATTTCAAGTATAATATGTTCTGTAATTACAGGCAATACAAATAATCTTACAAATTCCGTATTAAGTTCCGCCTCGGAAGCTGTTGAGCTTATAATCACAATGACAGGCACTGTCTGTTTGTGGAGCGGAATAACGGAAATAGCCGATAAAAGCGGACTGAGCAATGTAATCGCAAAGCTGCTTTCACCGCTGCTTTCAAGGCTGTTCCCCGACCTTGACCGTAACGGAAAAGCATTCGGAGCAATCTCATCAAACGTTACGGCGAATTTGCTCGGACTTGGCAACGCTGCAACGCCGCTCGGGATAAAGGCTATGAAAGAAATTGAAAAAGAAAAAGCTCTGTCGCTCAAAAAATTCACTGCCGACAGAGATACCGTAATGTTCGTTATATTAAACACTACATCTTTGCAATTAATGCCTACTATGATAATATCAATTCTCGAGTCATACGGAAGCACACAGCCGGCATCAATTGTACCTTATGTATGGATATCGTCGATTTGCGGACTTGCGGCAGGGATAATTTCCGTAAATATATTCTATAAAAAAGAAGTGTGAAATAAAAATGATAGTATCTTTAATTATACCCGCAATAATGCTGATAATTCTAACGGACGGACTAATCAAAAAAGTGCCTATATTCAGCTGTTTCACGGACGGAGCAAAAGAGGGATTAAAAACGATGTACTCAATAGCACCGTCACTTATAGGACTAATAACCGCAATAGGAATGTTCAAAGCAAGCGGAGCTTTGGATATTCTGACAAATTTCCTCTCCCCTGTAACGGAGCTTATCGGCATACCGAAAGAAGTTTCGCCGCTTTTCTTTTTGAAACCCATAAGCGGAAGCGGTTCGCTCGCAATGCTCAATCAGATAATTTCCGATAACGGAGCGGATTCGGTTGTATCGAAAATCGCCGCCGTTATGACAGGCTCGACCGAAACGACATTTTATTGTATAGCGGTATATTACGGTGCAACGAATATTAAAAAAACAGGATATACCGTGCCGTGTGCATTGCTGGGAGATTTTGCAAGTATGCTCACAGCGTGCTTGATTGTAATGTATAATGTGTAAATATCGTTGATTTTCATTTTTCATTATGATATATACTCAAAATCTAAAAGAATTAGAAAGTGTTGGGAAATAAGTTGAACAAATTAGACAAGTATAAATGTTCAAGTTATTTTCTGACAGTTCCTAAGAAAGAAAAGTGCTAAATATTAACACTTTCGAGTATATTTCTGATTTTAAGGAACTGTTGGGAAATAAGTTGAACAATTTAGACGCAGGATAATTTGTTCTGTGTTAGGCACAACACCGCAGGAATACTGACGTATTTCAAGTGTAACGACACACAGGGCAAATTAGACAAGTATAAATGTTCAAGTTATTTTCTGACAGTTCCTAAGTTGCAAATAAACTCCGAACTAAAAAAGTTCCCTCAACACAAACATTGAGGGAACTGATTTTTTATATTCCAAATAACCAAAATGAAAATTATCTCTTATTGTTCTTGTTGCCCTGCTGCAAACGCTTTGCTCTTCTCTGAGAACAACCGCATGCACAGGTAGAAACATAATCATTATTGATAATTCCGCACTCGGGGCATTTCCACTCATCGAAATACGGCTCACGGTCGTTGTTCTTTGTGGCTCTGCCTGTAGGTGTACTTGTTGTAGCTCTGCCCGACGATGCACTTGTTGTCGGAACAGGCGGCGGTGTTACAGGCGGAGAGGCCTGAGTTTGCCTTTGTGTCGGATTTAAAGTAAACGGCTGCTGCTGCGGAGGTCTTTGTGTTGCTGCCGGACGCTGAGTTCTCGGAGCGTTTCCGCCTGCCAGTTTCTTGGCTTTTCTCTGCGAACATCCGCACGCACAAGTCGAAACATAGTCGTTATTTATAGTTCCGCACTCGGGACACTTCCACTCATCAAAATAAGGCTCTCTGTTGTAAACCTGCTTACTTCGCATAGTTTGCGGAGCTGCCGCTGCTGCATTGTTCGCTGCCGCTGCAGCAGGTTCTGACGATGCCACAGGATTACCTGCTTTATCAACCATTACAGTTTCGTGGTCGTCAAGCATATTCGGACCATAATTTGCCTTTTTATCCATAAAGTCGTTTATAGCCACATCACGGCGAGTTTTACGCTGCTTGTCTGCTTCAGCCTGAGCCGCAAGCAGATCCACACCCGTTTCGTAGTACTTAGCCGCTCTTTTCTTAGTCACACCGCAGCTGCATGCCGTAACGTACGGAGGATTGTTCGTGCCGCACTGGAAACAAATCCACGCTGCATTCATATCCATTTTCTGACCGATTTGCGGTACTCCTGTTTGAATAGCTGCTTGCTGTGCTTCTGCCGGCTGCTCAATAGACGGCTGTCTTGCAGGTCTTTGGGTTCTCGGCGGATTCTGTGTTATGGGAACCTGATAACCGATAGGCATTGCAGACCTCTGAGTTCTCGGCGGATTCTGCGATATTGGCGGATTCTGAGTTATAGGAGGGTTCTGCGAACTCGGCGGACGTGTGAACGAAGGCGAATGCTGTGTCTTAGGAGGGGTTGTTGTGGTAGCATTCGGATTCTGTGTTATCATAGGACGTGTGAACGAAGGCGAACGCTGTGTTCTCGGAGGTATTGTAGTTGTATCAGCGTTCGGATTTATGTTCTGCTGCTGAACCTCTCCATTCTCACCCTCGGGTCTTTTCTTTCTTGTGCTTCTGCGATATCCACACGCACAAGTGGTAACGTAATTTGCATTAACGATTCCGCACTTCTCGCACTTCCACTCGTTTGCCCCTGCTTCTCTCTCCTGCTTGTAAACCACTTTCTTCTTGAAAAGATTAAATCCGGACTTTGTAGACGGCGGTGAAGATCTTGTTACAGGCGGTGTTGAAATGGTCGGCTGCGGTCTGTCAATCTGCCTTGCCGGTCTTTGAGTTCTCGGCGGAGCGTTCGGGTCAACCTGAGGAGTATTTACAACTCTCTGCGGCGGCTGCTGCTGAACGGTTTGTCTTACAGGTGGCTGCTGGTAAGGCTGCTGATACTGCTGTTGAACAGGCTGCTGCCGCTGCGGATTATTCTGAGGCTGATAGTTCGGATTATTCTGTGACAAAAGAGCCTTACGCATCCGCTCTTCGATATCAAGCTGACGCTGCTGCTCTCTGATTTTTCTCTGCAGCGGAGAAAGGTGGCTCAAATCCTCTTCATCTTCGTCGAGGAAATCGGCGTTCTGTGAGGCAACCGTTGCCAAAGCCTCTTCCTGTTTAGCTTTTTCGGCTGCCTGCTCTGCCGCTTTCTTTTCTTCCTCCTCACGCATTTTAGCCTGAAGTTCTTGAATAGATTTCAGCTCGTCCGCCTTGCGTTTAGCTGCGGCTTCTTCTCTCTGCTTCTTCTCTTCCTCTTCTCTGCGTGCAGCCTCCTCGGCTTTACGTTTTGCTTCGGCTTCTGCTTTGATTCGAGCTTCTTCCTCAGCCTTGCGTTTTTCCTCTTCTATAGCTCTCAGACGTTCCTCTTCGGCTTTGCGTTTTGCTTCCTCTTCGGCTTTCTTACGCTCTTCCTCGGCCTTGATTCGGGCTTCTTCTTCTTCTGCTTTCTTTCTTGCCTCTTCCTCAGCCTTTAATCTAGCTTCTTCTTCAGCCAGACGCTTACGTTCTTCTTCAACTCTTCTTCTTGTTTCCTCACGGATTCTCTCACGAAGAGCTGCTTCCTCCGCTTTAAGACGAGCTTCTTCTTCAGCCTGTTTTCTTGCTTCTTCCTCGGCTCTCTTGCGAGCTTCCTCTTCTGCTTTGATTCTTGCTTCTTCCTCGGCTTTACGTCTTGCTTCTTCTTCTGCTCTGCGGCGTTCCTCTTCTGCCTTGCGTTTAGCTTCCTCGATAGTTCTCAGACGCTCCTCCTCGGCTTTGCGTTTTGCTTCCTCTTCCGCTCTCTTACGCTCTTCCTCGGCTTTGATTCTTGCTTCCTCTTCGGCTCTGATTTTAGCTTCCATTTCGGCTTTAATCTTAGCTTCGATTTCCGCACGAATTCTCTCACGGAGTTCCTCTTCTTCACGCTTCAAGCGAGCTTCCTCTTCAGCCTTACGTCTTGCTTCCTCTTCCGCTCTGCGTTTTGCCTCTTCGGCAGCTTTACGGCGAGCCTCTTCTTCTGCTTTGCGTTTAGCTTCTTCGGCTTCTCGTCTGCGACGTTCCTCTTCGGCTTTACGTCTTGCTTCCGCTTCTGCTCTTCTTCTTGCTTCTTCCTCGGCTCTCCTGCGAGCTTCCTCTTCTGCTTTGCGGCGAGCTTCTTCGGCAACCTTACGTCTTCTCTCTTTCTCCTGAGCGATTTCGGCATCTACGATTTTCTTTTTGAGAGCTTCTGATGTAACACGCTTTTCTTCCTCTTCGAGAATTTCTTTTCTGCGTTCCTCAGCCTTACGTCTTGCTTCCGCTTCGGACTTTCTTCTTTCCTCCTCGGCAGCTCTGAACTTCGGCTCTTCCGCTCTGAACTTAGCTTCTCTTTCAGCCTTGATACGTCTTGCTTCTTTCTCCGCAGCTACCTTGGCATCTTCGATAACCTTTCGCTCGGATTCGTAAGCAACTCGTTTAGCTTCTTCCTCTTCAATCTTTTTTCGGAGTGCGTCACGCTCTGCCCTTGCCTTAGCTTCAGACTGTCTACGCTGCTCCTCTAAATTTCTTCTTCTTGCTTCTTCAGCTTTCTTGCGAGCTTCTTCCTCAGCCTTACGTCTTGCTTCTTCTTCGGCTTTGCGTTTAGCTTCAAGCTCTGCTCTTATTCTTGCCTCTTCTTCGGCTCTTATCTTAGCTTCAAGTGCTGCTCTGCGTTTTGCTTCGGCTTCCGCTTTTCTGCGAGCTTCTTCCTCAGCCTTACGCTTTGCTTCAAGCTCTGCTTTGATTCTTGCTTCTTCTTCGGCTCTTATCTTAGCTTCAAGCTCGGCTCTGCGTTTTGCTTCGGCTTCTGCTTTCCTGCGAGCTTCTTCCTCGGCCTTACGCTTTGCTTCAAGCTCCGCTTTAACTCTTGCCTCTTCCTCGGCTCTTATCTTAGCTTCCAATTCGGCTTTCTTGCGAGTTTCTTCATCGGCCTTTTTCTTAGCTTCTTCGTCAGCCTTGCGTTTAGCTTCCTCTTCGGCTTTCTTCTTAGCTTCTTCGTCAGCCTTGCGTTTAGCTTCCTCTTCGGCTTTTTTCTTAGCTTCTTCGTCAGCCTTGCGTTTAGCTTTCTCTTCCTTATCGTTGCCCATTACGTAAATCGCTTTCGGACCGCTCTTGTCGCTGTTACGCTGCGACTTCGGTCGCCATACGGGAATGGGAGCATTCATAAACTCGTCAATCTCCGCCTGAATTTCCTCCTCGGTAAGCTCTACCTTATCGGGCATTTCGGGATCATAATCATTGGGGAGTTCAGGTTCTTTCGGCTCTTCGGGTTTTGTTTCGGCAGCTGGCTTTTCGGGTTCAGGGGTCGGCTGAACATTCTGAGGTTTTGCAGCGTTGTTCTGCTGAACGGGAACATTCTGCTGCTGAACTGTGGGTTCAGCTTCTTCCTTAACCTCTTCCTCATTTGCATTCTCGGGTTTGGAATCCTTTGGGATTCTGCCTGCTGCGATATTCTTTGCTCTTCTCTGTGTGTAGCCGCAGTGACAAGCAGAAACATAGTGTGCATTAACAGTACCGCATTCGGGACATTTCCATTCGCCGTCGAGTTCATCAGCTTCCTGATTGGTATCTTTTTTTGGCGGACCGAAAAGCATATCCTTAAGAGAGGGCTTGTAAGCACCGTCCTTATCGTTTTTCTTATCGTTTTTCTTTTTGTTCATCTGGGACGTGTACATAATAACTTCACCGTTTTTAAGAGCGTCTTCTCCCAGTTCCGCCTTGATTTGGTTTTCAATTATTTTTGGCGGTGCTTTGCGTTCGTTTGAATCATCACCGTCTTCAATAAGTCTTTTAACAATAACTTTCTTCTTTCCGTCAGCCGAAACTTTCTCTTTGACAATTTCGCCGTCAATCTTCTGCTTTTTAGTTTCCGATTTAACTTCTGGCTTGGTGTCATCGTCTTTGTCGCCGGGTTTTATAACCTGAACGTTTCCGGGATTCGGATTGCCTGTATTCTGTGGCATTTGAAGCGGTTGAATAGGCTGCTGACCCTGCACGGGTCTTTGACCGTAAGCCGGATACTGACCATACGGAGAAGTGTAGGTTAGTGCCTGCTGTGAAAACTGAGTTTGCGGCGGCTGCTGTGCTGTAGGTGCTTGCGGACCGTAAACAGGCATTTGCTGCGAATTTGCAGCTTGCGAACCGTACGGCATCTGCTGTGCAGGATATGCACCGAACGGCTGCTGTGCGGGGTAGTATCCGTAATTACCCGAATTTTGGGGCTGTTTAAACTGATACTGCTGATAGTTGTTATAGCCGAACTGTGTCTGAGGAGCTGCCTGTGGCTGAGGATTTCCTCCGACAGTCTGCTGCTTCTGAGCCTGACTTCCCTGGGGCGTAGCTCTGTAGTCGTACTGTCCCGGACCTGCTCCCGAATACGCATTGTTCTGACCATACTGACTCCTGCTTGCCTTATAGTTGTACTGCCCGGGACCTGTTCCGTTTGCATTCTGCTGATACGCACCGTAAGTCCTGGGAGTTTGTGACGGATATCCCGAGTTTGCAGCACCTTGGCGGAAATTACCTTGCTGTGCAAACTGAGGGGAGTAGCCGCCGCCATAAGGCTGCTGATACGGCATCTGACCCTGCGGTGCAGAGCCGTAACCATATTGCGGCACGCCTTGCTGTGCCGGATAGCTGTTTGGCGGATTCGGGGTATATGCATTCTGCCCCGCTCCCGTCAGCGTGTTGGGTGGATTTACCCCCTTCACGCTCTCCGAAGGATTACCTGTCTTCTGAACCTCTTTAGTTTCCTGTTCAGCGGACAAAGCCTCTCCTTGGAGATTCTTTTTTCCTTGTTCTTCCATTTTATAACTTCCTCTGCAGATGAAATATGTCATAAAGACATAGCATCAAGCCTTTCGGCATTTGATATCAGATGTTAGATGTGTTGTTCGCCTTACACGGGGTGTACTTTGTTTGCTGCATCGAAGTGTTCGCTGTCAATGCCTGCCTTAGCGTCACGGCGTTTCTCAAAGAACTTGATAGCAACACGGTCGAACTGTGCATAGGAGAGTACGTCCTCCTCCTGCTCCGTCCACTCTTCGCATTCTTTCTTAAGCTTGTCAAGCTCCGGTTCGAGCAAATCGGCAGGACGGCAAGTTACAGGCTTCTCGTCGCCAATAATCTTCTTTCTGAACTTCGGGTCTATGTCAACAGGTGTTTTACCGTACTTACCCTGAACGAGGTCTTTAAACTGACCGTTTACATTCTTGTAACGCTCACCGAAGAGTACGTTACTAACAGCCTGAGTTCCGACAATCTGTGAAGTCGGAGTAACAAGCGGCGGATAACCTGCGTCTTTTCTAACCTTCGGAACTTCTTTCATAACCTCTTCAAGCTTATCCTCCTTGCCCATTTGCTTGAGCTGTGAAAGGAGGTTGGAGAGCATACCGCCCGGAACCTGATAGATAAGAGCATTTGCGTCTACGGCAAGCATTTTCGGGTCAAGCAGACCGCTGTCGAGATACTTCTTGCGGAGCGTCATAAAGTAATCCCTTACCTCGGAAAGTGCAACAAGGTCAAGACCTGTGTCGTAATCCGTGCCTTGAAGTGCGGCAACCATAGACTCCGTAGGAGCATGTGACGTACCCAAAGCAAGAGGGGACATAGCCGTGTCTATAATATCCGCACCAGCCTCGATACCTTTGAGCAAGCACATTGAAGCAAGACCCGAGGTATAATGAGTATGCAGGTCAACAGGAATTTTAACAGCCTTTTTAATAGCCTTTACAAGTTCCTCTGTTCTGTACGGTGTGAGCAGAGCCGCCATATCCTTAATGCAGATTGAATCAGCACCAACCGACTCAATTCTCTTTGCATAATCAACAAAGTAATTTGTATCGAACACAGGACCTGTTGTATAGGAAATAGCAATCTGAGCGTGAGCTCCCTCTTTCTTGGCAGCCTTAACAGCAGCCTCGAGGTTTCTTATATCGTTAAGAGCATCGAATATACGGATAATATCCATACCGTTTGCAACACTCTTCTGAACAAAGTATTCAAGCACGTCATCTGCATAATGACGATAGCCGAGCATATTCTGTCCTCTGAAAAGCATCTGAAGCTTTGTATTCGGACAGTTCTTTCTTATAGTTCTGAGTCTTTCCCACGGGTCTTCATTCAAGAAACGCAAACAGGAATCGAAAGTCGCACCGCCCCAGCACTCCAATGAGTGAAAACCGATTTTATCTAGCTGAGGGAGAATCGGGAGCATTTCGTCCATTGTCATTCTTGTAGCAATAAGTGACTGGTGGGCATCTCTTAAAATAGTTTCTGTAACAAGTATTTTTTTCTTGGACATTTTTATCTACATTCCCTTCAAGGTTAATCTAAATTATTCCAATGTAAGAAGAACCGCACCGGATTCCTTATTCTCGCCCTTAGTACAGAGAACTGCGGCAACCTTACCGTCCTGAGGAGCCTGAATTTCGTTCTCCATTTTCATAGCTTCAAACACAACAAGCACATCGCCCTTTTTAACGCTCTGACCGACTGTTGCGTTCACGCTTACGATAGTACCCGGCATCGGGATTTCGATTTTAACCGAACCTGCGGCAGCAGCAGTCGGAGCGCCAGCTTTTGGAGCAGGGGCAGCCTTTGGAGCAGGAGCGGCAGACGGAGCAGCTGCGGGAGCACTTACAGAACCGCCTGCAACGTCCTCAACCTGAACATCATATGCAACACCGTTTACAGTAATTTTAAGATTTCTCATAATATATACGTCCTTTCATAAGGTAATTTTCATATCAAAACAAAATACTTAATCAAATTGTGCTGTGTTTCTTGGGGAGAGTGGTTTCTCTCTTACCTGCGAGCATATCAAGAGAAACAGACAAAACCTCTCTCAGTTCGCCAACAGAAACAACGTTATCTATGTAACCCTTTTCGGCAGCTCTCTCGGCGGAGCATTCGTTGGCTCTAAATTCCTCGACAGCTTTCTTTCTGCCCTCTGCGTTAGTTTTGAGCTTCTCGGGGTTGAGTATAATAATTCCTGCCTCAGGAGCAACTGGCGAAACACTTGCACCCTCCAAAGCGATTGTAATATCGGTAGATGCACCCGTACCTGCAACAGCTATGTAGAACGCACCGAAAGCGTCACCTGTTACAACGGTAATTTTAGCCGTTGTAGCTTCTGCATAAGCGGCTGTAAGCTTTGTTGCGGACTTCACACACTTGAAACCCTTAGAATTTGCGAGAGTAATAACGGGAATCGAGTAAGCATCGCAAAATCTCACAAGCTTAACAAGCTTTTCGCAAGCCTTGCGATCGAGAACATCGCCGTTAGTTTCAACAACACCGACTGTATCTCCCTGAAGCTTTGCAAATCCAACCTTAGCGGAATCTGCATAACCCTCAAAGAGTTCAACGAAACTTCCGCCGTCAACGAAATTAGAGATAATGTCGCTTTCGGGAATAGCCGGAATTTCGTCTGTGTTATATGGGTCGGAGAGATTGTTCTGCGGAAGCAAAACGACAAGATTTTTAGCCGCCTCGATAGCACTGAACTCGTCCTTAGCGGTAATAGCCGTAACGCCGTGCTTTTTGTTTTCCTCTGCACTGCCGCCCTCACCGTTGGTATTAATTGTTAGCTTGCCTTTTTCGCTCATAATCACGAAATCCGCACAGGTTGCAAGAAGTGCCGCCGTACCCTGACAAGGACCGAGAACAACGGAAATCTGCGGAACAATGCCTGCAAGCTTGCCGCTGTAATTAAGGACCTCACCGTAAGCGGTGAGCATATCAACACCCTCGTTTACTCTTGCACCGATTGAATCATAAAGCCCCACAACGGGAGTACCTGTTTTAAGTGCAAGGTTATAAAGCTTTTTAAGTTTTGCTGCGTGAGCTTTAGACATAGCACCGCCGCAAACATCGCTGTTCTGTGCAAAAGCATAAACCGCACAGCCGTTTACTTCGCCGTAGCCTGCCGCAGCCTCGGCTAAACTGTCGCCGGACTTAGCGAAAGGAGCGAGAGGAGAAAACGTACCCTCATCAAAGAGAGCGTTAAGGCGATTGTATGCACTTGAATTTTCAAGCTCTGCTTTTACTTTTTCAATACTCATTTCTATTCCAACCTTTCTCTGACCGCAATTATACCTAATATAATATATGCTGTTAGTGCGAATATTTGTACAAAAACAATATTTAAGGCATCGGTCGATGTTGTCAAACTCAATTAGACTTATTGTAATTATAAAACAAAATCGGGAAAATGTAAAGGTTGATTTGAGAATTTTATACAAAAAATAAATTTTTTTTTAAAAAGGGGCTGATTAAACCTTTGAGAGGTCATTTTTTGTGAACATTTACTATAATCACACGTTACAAAATCCGACATCTGTTGACAATATTTTAGCTTATTTTTGAGTTTTATTAAATTACATTATATACTATTATATTAACCATTTATTTTAATTTTATATTTTTGTTAGTTTATTTTTGTAACACATAAAGTTAGACTTGTTTAAGTCTTACTTTACGAACCCAACCCAAATCTAAATATTAATTTTAAAAAATATTATCTAAATTAATGGGCGAACGGCATAAATAAAAATGTCGTATCGCCCTTTTAACTTTAGGAACTGTTGGGAAATAAATTGAACAATTTAGACAAGTATAAATGTTCAAGTTACTTTCTGACAGTTCCTTAGTATAAAATTTAATTATTATACACGCTGTCCCTAACAATAACGTCGTGGCTGCCACCCTCAACGATACTTGTCGAAGAAACAAGAGTAAGTCTTGCTTTCTGCTGGAACTCCGGAATAGACAAAGCACCGCAGTTGCACATTGTTGACTTAACCTTATAAGTTGTAATCGCAACACCGTCTTTCAAAGCACCCGCATACGGCACGTAGCTGTCAACACCCTCTTCAAAAGATAATTTCTGTTCGCCGCCGAGGTCGTATCTCTGCCAGTTTCTTGCTCTGTTAGAACCCTCGCCCCAATACTCCTTAACGAAAGAACCGTTGATTTTAACTTTCTGTGTCGGGCTTTCGTCAAATCGTGAGAAATATCTGCCGAGCATTACGAAATCCGCACCCATAGCAAGAGCAAGAGTAATGTGATAATCGTGAACAATACCGCCGTCCGAGCATACAGGAATATAAATACCTGTTTCCTCAAAGTATTCGTCACGAGCCTTGCAAACCTCAATAACAGCCGTTGCCTGACCTCTGCCGATACCCTTAGTTTCTCTTGTAATACAAATCGAACCGCCGCCGATACCTACCTTGATAAAGTCCGCACCGCACTCAGCCAAGAATCTGAAGCCCTCTCTGTCAACAACGTTTCCTGCACCGACCTTAATGCCCTCACCGTAATGATTTCTAATCCATTCGATTGTGAGTTTCTGCCACTCCGAAAATCCCTCGGAAGAGTCGATACAAAGAACGTCAGCACCTGCATTTATAAGAGCCGGTACTCTCTCCGCATAGTCACGGGTATTGATACCTGCACCAACGATATAACTCTTATGAGAATCGAGAAGCTCATTCACATTCTCCTTGTGGGAATCGTAGTCTTTTCTAAACACGAGATAAGCAAGATTACCGTCCTCGTCAATAAGCGGCAGACTGTTGAGCTTATGATCCCAGATAATGTCGTTAGCCTCTTTCAAAGTCGTGGCAGCAGGAGCAGTCACGAGCTTGTCAAGCGGTGTCATAAACTCTTTAACCTTGGTAGTCTTATCCATACGGCTTACTCTGTAATCACGGCTGCCGATAATGCCCAAAAGTCTGCCGTGAGCTGTGCCGTCGTCTGTAACGGCAACTGTCGAATGACCTGTCTTAGCTTTAAGAGCAAGCACATCGGCAAGAGTGTTATCGGGCGTAATATTTGAAGTAGAAGTGATAAAACCCTTCTTGTAATTCTTAACACGGGCAACCATAGCCGCCTCGTCCTCAATAGACTGCGAACCGTAGATAAACGAAACACCGCCCTCCTTTGCAAGTGCAATAGCCATAGTGTCGTTAGAAACAGACTGCATAATTGCACTGACCATAGGGATATTCATAGTAATAGCGGATTCCTCACCCTTTTTAAACTTGACAAGCGGTGTTTTTAAACTAACCGCTGTCGGAATACACTCACTTGACGAATAACCGGGAACCAACAAATACTCACCAAATGTACGTGACGGTTCTTCAAAATAATATGCCATAATAAACACACTCCTCTTTTTTTCATAAAATCTCTCTGCTGTAATTCTTTATATTATAACATTTTTTAAGGTAGTTGTCAATCGATATTTTTATAAAAAACACGGAAATCAATTTTGAAATATTCGCAGCCATACAGCTGCAAATATTTTCTTTGTTTTCTTCATAAACGCACCTTTACAAGTCAACCGATACTGCCGACCCAAAATTCAAACAGCAGTACGCAACTCACATCAAAGCCATTCTCAAAGCCTCGATATTCTCCGTCATCAAATCGACATAAGTAACTCCGTCCAAAAACTGATCCATAGTCACGTTATGACACGAATTAAACTGAAGCGTTTCGGCATTGGAACTCTCTGCAATTGTCTTTGCAATCTTACCGTTTGACAATTCCAGATAAAACACAACGGGAATCTCCTCTTCCCTGACTTTCTCAATCAAAAAGGCAACCATACCCGCACTCGGTTCACTCTGCTCGGAACAACCGGGGAAAGCCGCATAATATTCAAGACCGAACTCGTCGGCAAAATATCTCAGCGGAAATCTGTCGCCGAAAACGATAGTATCTCTCTCCGCACCCTTTACAATGCGGTTAAACTCCTTTTTCAAATTGGAAAGCTGTGCAAGGTAAACCTCACAATTGCTTGTGTAAACGGCTCTGTTCGGCTCGTCAATTTCACAAAGGGCATCGGCAATTGCCTGAGTGATAATCTGTGCATTGTCTATAGAAGTCCAAACATGCTCATCGTACTCTTTTTCCTCGGAGCTGTCGAAGGTTTCAATTTTATCGTTTTCTTCTCTGTCCTCTTCGTTATCTTCGTTGTCTTCATCTTCCTCGTGGTCTTCCATACCCTCAACGACCTCTTCCTCAACAACATCTACAATATCCATCATATTTATGATTTCCATATTCTTTGTGTCGAAAGAATCGAGAATATTATCCACCCAAGACTCCGACTCACCTCCGACATAAATAAAGATATCGGCTTTCTGAATATCGATAATATCCTGCGGAGTAGGCTCGTAAGTGTGAGTTTCCTCGCCCGGACCCAGCAACATCGTAACCTCAGCATTGTCGCCTGCGACCTGTCTTGCAAAATCATACTGCGGAAAGATAGTGGTAACAATGCTTATCTTGTTGGGTGCATCGGAGGTTGCTTTGTTATCCTCTTTTTGAGTAACATCATTGTCACAGCCCGAAAATACACAAGCAATCATCATCACAGCCGCAAGAGCAGCCGCTGCAAATCTCTTGGATTTTTCACTGAATTTCTCTGACATATTATTCTTATTAAACATATTATTCTCCCTGATAAAATTCAATATTACATAGGAACTTCCGACAAATTGATAATAAACCGAAATTAATAATTTATCGAAAATCCGCCCATATTACCGTATTATAATTATAATACAAACCTCTAAAAAATGCAACCTACGGACAACGTCCGCAGGATATACGCACTTCAAATAAAACTTTCCCAAATTGACGTACTATATCTCAAAAAGTCGCTCCAAATCGTTGTTTTATGGCAATACTATAGTTCTAAAGTTTAAGCTTATTATGACT